>JBBIQY010000012.1:0-51720 GCA_037442085.1 Anaerolineae bacterium | reverse complement strand
CTTGGGCCGCTACATCGCCATCTGCGAGTTCGGTATCAATCTCAAGCGCGTCACCCCAGCTTTCATCTCGGTTATGGTTGCCCAGCACTTGTGCTGTACATGAGCCGTTGTATTTCTTTTCACTCTTGACAGAAAACGGGTTGCCTCTATAATCTAGTGACGCCAGATTCCACCTGACAAGCGCTTGATGAAATTTCCCATCAGGCGCTTGTTTTGCTGTTCCTCGCCCACAGTACGCTTGTTCGACGGGAGACTGTTATGACCGACCGAAGTGGTATGAGCGAAGCCCGAGCTTTTAGCGCCCTGCGAATCAGCCTGGCCTCGCCCGACCAGATCAAATCCTGGTCTTACGGCGAAGTGACCAAGCCGGAAACCATCAACTACCGCCGCCTGCGCCCAGAAAAAGACGGCCTGTTCGATGAAGCCATTTTTGGCCCGACCCGCGATTGGCAGTGTTATTGCGGCAAATACAAGAACATTCGCTACAAAGGCATCATCTGCGACAAATGTGGCGTCGAGGTCACGCGCTCGTCGGTGCGCCGCGAGCGCATGGGCCACATCGAGCTGGCCGCGCCGATCGCCCACGTCTGGTACACACGCCGCGTGCCATCGTACCTCGGCCTGCTGCTGGATGTGTCCCGACGCAACCTGGATCGCGTGCTGTACTTTGCCCAGTACGTGGTGACGCACGTGGACGAAGACGCCCGGCAGAAAGCCCTCAAACGACTGGACGAAGAGCTGGGTCGCGAGGAAAAGCGCCGCCAGGACGAGATCAAACACAGTATTGACGCCATCAAGCACCAGCGCGACAAGAAGCTGAGCGACCTGGAGGCCAAGCGCGAGGCCGTCAAAGAGAAATACGAAAGCGACGCCGCCGAGAGGATTGACCCGGTGATGAAGGAAGCGCAAAAGCTGGAGCGCTCCCTGGGCGAGAAGATTGACACCACCATCCGTGTGCCGATCATCTTCTCCTACACCAACGAGGTCATCGCCGATAAAGGCGAGACCATTTCTCGCAAGCACCTCACCGCGCTGACGCGCCTGGTGCAGGCTTACGTCGGCAAGATCGAGAACGATCTCAAAGAAAAGCGCGATCGCGCGTTGGAGCGCATCAAGGAAGACATCGAGAAGATCAAGGCGGAGGCCGAAGACGCCATCGTCAAACTGCGCCTGGACGTGGAAGGAAGCGATGACACACTCAAGGATAAAAGCTCGGCCGAGCGCGACGAACTACACAGCCTGCAACCCATGATGTTCGTGGGTGAGAGCAAGTATCGCGAATTGAAGCAGAAGTACGGCCAGGTCTTCAAGGCCGACATGGGGGCGGAGGCGTTCCTCGAGCTGCTGAAGAACATGGATCTGGACAAAACGGCCAAGGAACTCTGGCACGAGATCCGCACCACCAAGTCCAAGCAGAAGCGCAAGAAGGCGCTCAAGCGGCTCAAGGTGGTGGAGGCGTTGCGCCGCTCCGGCAACCGCCCCGAGTGGATGATCCTGACCATCCTGCCCGTCATCCCGCCCGACCTGCGCCCGATGGTGCAGCTGGACGGCGGCCGCTTTGCCACCAGCGACCTGAACGACCTGTACCGCAGGGTCATCAACCGCAACAACCGCCTCAAGCGCTTGCTCGAGCTGGGCGCGCCGGATGTGATCGTGCGCAATGAAAAGCGCATGTTGCAGGAGGCCGTCGACTCGCTGATTGACAACAGCCAGCGCGGCAAAATGCTCTCGCGCCGCGGTCGCCGCGAGCTGAAGAGCCTGAGCGACATGCTCAAGGGCAAGAAGGGACGCTTCCGCCGCAACCTGCTCGGCAAACGGGTAGACTACTCGGGCCGCTCGGTCATCGTCGTCGGCCCGACCCTCAAGCTGCACCAGTGCGGCTTGCCGAAGACGATGGCTCTGGAGCTGTACCGGCCTTTCGTCATCGCCAAGCTGGTCGAATACAACTACGCTTCCAACGTCAAGGGCGCCAAGCGCTTTATCGAGCGTGAGCGGCCCGAAGTCTGGGAGGTGCTCGAGGAAGTCATCAAGGAGCGCCCGGTGCTGCTCAACCGTGCACCCACCCTGCACCGCCTGGGCATCCAGGCCTTCGAGCCGATCCTGGTCGAGGGCAAAGCCATCCAGATCCACCCGCTCGTCTGCACCGCTTTTAACGCGGACTTCGACGGCGACCAGATGGCGGTGCACGTGCCGCTCTCCCTCAAGGCCGTGGAAGAGGCGCGCCAGTTGATGCTCTCCACCACCAACCTGCTCAAGCCGGCGGATGGCGAGCCGATCGTCGGGCCATCGAAGGATATGGTGCTGGGCGTCTATTACCTTACCTTCTGGCACCCGACGCAGACGCCGAAGACCTGGCGCACCTTCGCCGACCTTGACGAAATCGAGATGGCCTACAACCTGGGCCAGGTGGAGATTCACACCAAGATCAAACTACTGACCACCACCTGGTTCAACGAAAAGAACGAGCGCTACGCACGTCCGCAGAAGCGGCTGATCGAGACCACCGTGGGCCGCGCCCTCTTCAACCGGGTCCTGCCGGAGGAGATGCGCTTCTACAACGATGTGCTCGACAAGAGCGGCCTGCAAAAGCTGGTGGGCAAGTGCTACCAGGTCGTCGGGCCGGAGCGCACCACCGAAGCCGTGGACGAGATCAAGAATATCGGCTTCAAATACGCGACGCGCTCTGGCGTCACTATCGCCATCTCCGACCTGAGCGTGCCCCAGGAGAAGCAGACAGTGGTGGAGCGCGTGCTGGCCGAGCAGCAGGAGCTGGACAGGATGTATCAGCGCGGCCTGCTGACGCAACAGGAACTGGACGAGCGCGTGATTGACATGTGGAGCAAGGCGCGCGACGAGGTGGCCAAGGCCGTGTCCGGCAACCTCGACCCGGCCGGCCCGCTGGCCATGATGGCCAAGTCCGGCGCAACCAAGGGCGGCTTCGGCCCGATCTCGCAGCTGGCCGGGATGCGCGGCCTGATGGCCGACCCGTCCGGGCGCATCATCCCCCTGCCCATCCGCTCCAACTTCCGCGAGGGCCTGACCACGCTCGAATACTTCATTTCCACTCACGGCGCGCGCAAAGGCCTGGCCGACACGGCGTTGCGCACGGCAGACGCCGGTTACTTGACGCGCCGCCTGGTAGATGTGGCACAGGATCAGATCATCACCAAGGCGGATTGCGGCACCGAAGGCGGCATCTGGGTGCGGCGCAAGGACGATGTGGCCGGACAGTCCTACTACGAGCGCATCATCGGCCGCGTGGCCGCCAGCAACACGGTAGATCCGAAGACCGGCGAACTGCTCGTCGCCCGCGACCAGATGATCGAGGAGGCTCAGGCCCAGCGGATCGCCGCCTCCGCTATCGAGCAGGTCTTCGTGCGCAGCCCGCTCACCTGCGTCTCGGAGCAGGGCCTGTGCCAGAAGTGTTATGGCCGCGATCTGGGCCGTGGGCGGCTGGTGGAGATCGGCTCGGCGGTCGGCATCGTGGCCGCGCAATCTATCGGCGAGCCGGGCACGCAGCTGACGCTGCGCACCTTCCATACCGGCGGCGTAGCGGCGGGCGGCGACATCACCACCGGCCTGCCGCGCGTGGAAGAGCTGTTCGAGAGCCGCAAGAAGCCCAAGGGCGAGGCGATCATCACCGAGATTGACGGCGTTGTCGAAATCATTCGCTCAGAGAAGCCGGGCAGCCCGCGCTTCGTCAAAATGCTGGACAGCGCCATCATGCAGGATGAGTACGAAGTGCCGGGCAACTGGTCCATCAAAGTAGAGAATGGCCAGACGGTGAACGCCGGCGAGGTGCTGGCGACGCGCGGCGAGAACGAAATCCGCGCCACGCACGGCGGCAAGGTCAAGCTCAAGGAGCGCTCGCTGGTGATCACCTACGAGCGACGCGAAGAGCAGGAGTACGAAATCCCTTCCTCGATGCGCCTGTTGGTGGTGGACGGCCAGCAGGTGAAGGCCGGCGACTCGCTGACCGAAGGCGCGCTCAACCCGCACCGCATCCTGCGCATCCTGGGCCGGGAGGCGTGCGAGCTATACCTGTTGACCGAGATCCAGAAGGTCTACCGCGCGCAGGGCCAGAACATCAACGACAAGCACTTCGAGGTCATCATCCGCAAGATGCTGTCGAAGGTGCAGATTACGCGGCCCGGCGATACCAGCTACCTGCCGGGCGAGCTGGTGGATCGCCTGCGCCTACAGCGCGAGAACGAAGCCTTGGTGGCCGAGGGCAAGTCGCCGGCGGCGGCGGCCCCGGTGTTGCTGGGCGTGACCAAAGCCGCGCTTAACACCGACTCGTTCCTGAGCGCCGCCTCCTTCCAGCACACGATCAAAGTTCTGGCCGGCGCGGCCATCGAGGGCAAGATTGATCCGCTGATCGGCCTAAAGGAAAATGTGATCATCGGCAAGCTGATCCCCGCCGGCACCGGCTTCTGGGCCTACAACACGCCCAAAGCGGCGGCTGAGGCCCCGGCGGCCCCTGAATCCAACGGCAACTCTCCGGACGAGAGCGCCTATCTCTAAATCAGGTGTCTGGCGAAGGCATTGCCTTCGCCAGACACCCCTTAACCACAGACCGCGTCGGCACAGCACACGCCGACGCGGTCGCCTTTTCTCCCCGCCCTCACGGATTGACTAGGGTGTTTTCGGGCTTCAGATAGGGCCGGACAGCGTCGAATTGCTGCTTTAATCCTTCGAGCGCATCCGGAACTTGCTCCCAATCACCGGCCTGTCCAGACCGCTCTAACAGAGCGGCCAACTCCTGAAGCTGAGAAAGGCCGATAGTGGCAGCGCTGCCCTTTAGGCTATGCGCCGTGTTACGAAAGCTTTCGGCATCGCGCCTGGCAAAAGCGGTATTGAGTTGCGCCAGGAGTTCAGGGACGCTTGAGCAGAATATCTCAATAATTTGCTGCATACCCTGTGTTCCAAGTTCGGCCTGCAAACGTTTGAGACGGCTCAAGGAAACGTCGTTTGGCGGCGCGGCGGCGGGAGGCACCGCGCGCTGGGCGGGCATATCCGCTGGCACTCCGAACTGCAACTGGTTCAACAGATCACGGATATCCGCCAGTTGCAACGGCTTGGCCAGATAATCATCCATGCCGGCGTTCAGACAGCGCTCGCGATCGCCGCGCATGGCATTGGCGGTCAGGGCCACGATGTAGGGCTGGGCCTCGGGCGGCAGTTCCGCCCGGATGCGACGTGTCGCTTCCAGGCCATCCATCTCCGGCATTTGCACATCCATCAAGATCAGATCGAACGGTTGGCGTTGAGCCGCCAGCACCGCCTCGCGTCCGTTGACGGCGACTTCGGCCACATATCCCAACCGCTCGAGCATCAACAGAACGATCTGACGGTTGATGTCATTGTCTTCGACGACCAGGATACGGGCGAGGGTATTGGCGGCCAGAGCATCGCCGACCACAGCCTCGGCCGCAGCCGGCGGCGACTCGGTGGACGCCCCCGGTTGGGACGCCGTCGGTATGACGGTATCGGTTGGCCCGTTGAGCGCGACCCGCAACGCTTGAAGCAGGACGCCAGCCTTGACCGGTTTGCTGAGCGGCACGACGTCCGGGCCGATATCCTGCGGCAAATCACTCTTCAGCGGATGCAGATAAATGGCGCGGCGCTCCCGGCCAGCCGCGGTTCTCCGCCAACTTTCCAGCCAGGCCAGCGCGTCGGGCCAGGCGCTATCCACAATCAGCCAGCCCGCCGCCGGCGCTTCCGCCCCCGGCTGAACAACCTGCGGCTCCAGGCCAAAACTCTGCACCAGCAGAGCGAGCGCTCGCCGGGCCGCTGCATTCGGGACCAACAAGTGCACGGTTTCGCCATACCAGGGCGCCAGCTCGGCAAAGTCGTTGGGGAGCGGTGTCGGGTCTTCGACGACTTCAACCACAAAATGAAAAGTCGCGCCCTGGCCGGGGATGCCGCTGCTCTCCACCCAGATCCGGCCGCCCATTCGCTCAGTCAGGGCGCGGCAAATCGCCAGGCCCAGGCCGGTGCCGCCGTAGCGGCGCGTGATCGAGGGATCCACCTGACTGAAGGACTGGAACAGGCGACTCTGTTGCTCGACAGGGATCCCGAGGCCCGTGTCGCGCACCGTGCAATGCAACCGGAAGCGATGCAGCGACTCGTCGAGCCAGAAGCCATAGCCTTCGGCTTTGACCTCCAAGACGACCTCGCCGGCGTCGGTAAACTTGACCGCGTTGTTGAGCAGGTTGACCAGGATTTGCCGCAGTCGCAGCGCGTCGCCGATGGCGCTGGCCGGCGTGCCCGGCTCGATCAGCACGACCAATTCCAACTGCTTATCGGCTGCCTTCAGGGCCACCACGTCCAGGGCAGACTCGACACACTCCCGCAGATCGAAGGATTTATATTCGAGGTCGAGCCGGCCGGACTCGATCTTCGAGAAATCCAGGATGTCGTTGATGATAGAGAGCAGGGCTTCGCCGCTGGTGCGGATGGTTTCGATGTACTTGAGCTGCTGGCCGGTGAGCGGCGTCTCGCTCAGCAGGCTGGCCATGCCGATCACGCCGTTCAGCGGCGTACGGATTTCATGGCTCATGTTGGCGAGAAAAACGCTCTTCGCCTGCGAGGCCTGTTCGGCGGCCTGTCGCGCTTGCTGAGCTTCTTCGAACAGCCGGGCGTTTTCGATGGCCACGGCGACCTGCGCGGCGAAGGCGGAGATCAATTCCGCATGGCGTCGGGTGAAATAGCCCGGCTGCTCGCTGTCAATGGCCAGCATGCCGATCACGCGATCACGCACGATGAGCGGCACGCCCAGCCAGGAGCGAACCATAAGCGCAGCCGGCAACTCGCGGAAGCCGCGATACTGGTTGGGCGCATCGTCCAGGATCACGGGCTGACCGGTTTCAATCACCCGCGTGTTTGGGTTATCGCCCGGCACCGGAAAGCGCAAGCCGGCCACGAGCTTCAAATCGTCCCAGCCGTGCCCGCCCACAATCTCCAGGAAGCCGTCTCTCAACAGCTGCACCGAGGCGCTATCGTGGGGGACGACGCGCTGCAACTCGAACAGAATGCGCTGGATGGCCTCGTTGTGGTTCAACGTGGCAGCGACGGCGGCGCCGGCCTGGCGCAGCGTCTCGGTTTCAGCCGCGCGCTGGTGCGCTTCCTCCAGCAGCCGAGCGTTGTCAAACGCAATCGCTGCCTGCGCCGTCAACAAGTGCAACAGCTCGCGGTCATCGGCGCTGTACGCCTGCGGCAAATCACTCTGAATCGTCAAGGCGCCGAGGATCGCGCCGCCGAGTTGGAGAGGCGCAGCCAGCAGCGAGCGGCCCAGCGGATCAACGCGCTGCGCGCCGTATTTGTCCAACGTGGCGTCGTCGTAGTCGAAGAGCATCAAGGTCTCGCCGCTGGTGCAGAGGTAGCCGAGCAGGCCGGCGCCGGCCGGGCGGCGGCGATACGGCAAGCGCTCGCCGGCCCGGTTCACCATGTATAGGTCTTCGAGTTCTTGCCGGTCCGGCGTCAGTAGACCAATG
This sequence comes from Anaerolineae bacterium, assembly GCA_037442085.1. Classification (GTDB taxonomy): domain Bacteria; phylum Chloroflexota; class Anaerolineae; order Anaerolineales; family UBA6663; genus JANWXR01. Next base: position 44,224 of record JBBIQY010000012.1, on the reverse strand, counting down.
GCAATGAAGTCAACGGACATCACCTGCGCCAGAGCCTGATGGATCGCGCTGCAGATTTGGTCACGATCCGTCGAGGCATTGATGGCGTGGCTGGCGCGGTACAGCGCCTCGCGGCGTTCGACGGCCAAACGTGTCGCCTGGAACAGCCGGGCATTCTCGAAAGCAGCAGCGGCATGCGCTGCCAGCAATTGGAGCAGGCCGATGTCTTCGTCGCTATACGCCCGCGGCTTGAGGCTCTGCACACTGAGCGCGCCAACGATGGACTCGCCGGCGCGCATCGGGACGGCGATGATGGACTGCGGTTCCAGGTCGGGCCGGCCGCTGAGGTTGATGGAGCGAAGCGCCTCCAAACGCTGGCGGTCATGCTGGTCGAAGCGAACGACTTCGCCCGTTTGGATGACATGGCCGCTCACTCCGGCGCCCGCCGGATACCGGCGGTTCGGTATCCGCCCATCGGGGTTGGTGGCGTAGATGATTTCATTTTCCGTCTGGCCGGCCAGCGGCACCGTGATGACGACGAAATCGGCGGGCATGACCTGTGCGACGGCCCGGTGAACGGCCTGGCACACTTGCTCCCGATCCATGCTGGCGCTGATTTCCTGGCTGGCCCGGTAAAGCGTCGCGCGGCGCTCAGCGGCGCTGGCGGCCTGCTCGTACAAGCGCGCGTTCTCAAAGGCGATCGCCGCATGCGCCACGAGCAAATCGAACAAGGCCTGATCGTCATCCGTGTAAGCCCGGGGGGTATAACTCTGGACCGAGATGAATCCGATGGGCCGGCCGGCCAGGAGCAGCGGCGCGGCCAGCGCTGAGGCGATCGGTTCGGAAGAATCGCCGAATGCCTCGGCCCCGCTTTCGGCGTCGAGCTCCGGCGTGAAGCGGTCAATGCGCAACGTCTTTCGCTGGCCGATCACGGAGCTGAACAGCCCGCGCCCAAGCGGATAACGTCGCTTGGGCCAACGCCGGCCGCGATCGAAGCGGTAGATGTCCTCGAGCCACTGCTCCGGCTCATGCAGCAGCGAGATGACCACGGCCTCGGCCAGCATGATTTGCTCAAGCGCGCGATGGATCGCCGCGCACACTTCTTCACGGTCCATGCTGGCGCTCAATTCCCGTGTGGCGCGATACAGCTCGGCGCGCCGTTTAGCGGCCCGGACAGCCCGTTCATACAAAGTGGCGTTTTCGAAGGCGGTCGCCGCATAAGCCGCCAGGGTCTCGAGCAATTCGGTGTCCTCGGCGGTATAGGACGTCGGCAGACGGCTTTGCACCGAGATCATGCCGGTGACGTTGCCACCGGAGCGCATGGCCACGGCCAACCCGGCGTAGGGCCGGTCGGCGTCCTCGCCAAAACCGACGGCGCCGGTCAGAGCGATGAAGTCGTCTGCCTGGGTGTCTTCAATCCGCAGGGTGAGGCCGCTGGTGATGACGTACTGTGCCAGGCTCGGCTCGGTGATGGGGGTGCGCGCATTCGGCCACCGCCGGCCGGCGTCATAGAGATAATCGAACGAGATCGTCTGTTGGTCTTCCAGCAGGCGGGCAATGACGACGGTCTCCGCTGGCATCACCTGGGCGACGGCCTGGTGAATGGCCACGCAAATGTGCTCGGGTTCGATGCGGGCATTGATCTCCTGGCTGGCGCGGTACAGGGTCGCCCGCCGTTTGACGGCGCTCAGGGCCTGCTCATACAGCCGGGCGTTTTCGATGGCAATCGCGGCCTGTTGTCCGAACAGGCTTGCCAGGCGGATGTCCTCGCGGGTATAGCGCCGCTGCAAATCTGCCGAGCCGATGCCGATGACACCGAGCAGCTTCTGCCCGGACAGGAGCGGGAGCAAGAGGGCCGTGTATTCGGCTGGGCCGGCGTGCTGCGGCAAGCGTCCCGTCCAGGCGCGGTAGTTCTCGATCACCAGCGGCTGGCGCGTTTGAGCGACTCTGCCGATCTCGCTCTTGCCCAGGTCAATCCGCTCACCGCGATGATCCCGATCCAGGTTGTAATTGGCGACCACGTAAAGGTCATGGTGCGCTTCATCATAGAGGGCCAGGTCGCCCAGGTCGGCCTCCAGCAGTCGGATGGCACGGAGCAGGATCGAATTGAGCAGGCGCGGCAAATCAAGCTCAGCGGCCAGGTCGGTGACGGTGGCATACAACGCCTCCATTTCCTGGGCGCGCCGCCGCTCGGCCGCTTCCGCGCGCTGCCGGATGCTCAGCTCCTGTTGCAGCGCCGCGTAGAGGCGCGCATTCCGAAACGCCAGACTGGCGTGCGCGGCCACCGCCGACACGAGTCTCAAGTCGTCATCACCCAACCGGACGTCGCCGGCGCTTTCGACGTTGAGGACACCCACGACCTCATCATCGTTGACGAGCGGGACGGCGATTTCCGAGACGATGTCTTCGCTGGCGCCGATAAATTCCGGTGCTTCGCGCACATCCTTCAGCAATATCGGCTGGCCGGTGCGGGCCACGCGCCCCATGATGCCGCGCGTAATCGGCAGGCGCTCAAGCCAATAGGAGTAACCCACCTGGCTTTGCAGGATCAGCTCGTCGCCTTGCAGCAGGTAAATGCTGACATGGCTGTAGCCGAAGACATCGGCCACGGCGCTGACAACCGTGCGGAAGAAGGCCGTCAGGCCCAATTCCTGGTTAAGCGCCGTCCGCACCTTATCGAGCAGCGCCAGCTCCTGCACACGCCGTTGTGACTGTTCCAGCAGACGCGCATTTTGAATCGCCGGGCCGAGGCCGGCGGCCAACGTGCTCAGTAGGCGCACGTCGGCCTCCGTCAGTTGATAGGGCCGGAAACCCTGCACATTGACGACGCCGATGATAGAGTCGCTGGCAAAGATGGGTGCGCCGAGCCAGGTCTGCGGCTCGTCCTCGACCAGATCGGCCAGATAATCATCGGGCACACGATCATGTTTGAGGGGTTGGCGCGTGCGGATGACGGCGGCGACCAGGTCGCGCCCCAACGGCCGCGCCGGCTCCGCGACCGCCTGACCGGCCCGCAGGCAAAACGGCGTCTGGATTAGGTCCGTCGTCGGCTCCAGCAGGCGGATGGCGCCGCTGTTCACGCCAAACAGGTTGCAGATGAGCGGGCCGACACATTGCAGTCGGACGTCCAGCGCTTCGGTGGAGGCCATCACCCGCCCAATCTGGTTGATGGCCTCCAGCTCTCTGGCCCGCTTCTGGGTTTGCTCAAACAGTTGAGCGTTCTCCAGCGCCTGAGCCACAGAGAGGGTGGCCTCCTCGACCAGCAGCAGCTCGGCGCTGGAAAATTCGCGCCGCGTCCATGAATCCAGGCCGATCGTGCCGATAACGCGGTTGCGCCCTCGGATCGGCGCAAGCAGGATGGACACAATCCCGAGCTGGCGCATCAGGGCGTGCGCGCCCTGCATCAATGGATCGTGCTGTGCGTCGGCGATGGCCAGCAACTGGGCGCGCTTGATCACAAGGTGTGAGGCCGGGCTGTCCGTGGTAGCGGGGATGACGGCGCCGAGGCCGGACGGGCCGCCCTCGGGCCGGTACTCCGCAACGACCCGCAACGACGCGCCGTCTTCGCTCAACAAGGCGGCGCCGGCGCGGGAGACATGCAGGGTTTCGACCAGCATGCGACACAAGGCCTCCAGCGTCTGTTCCGGCTGCAGGGAGCGGGAGGCGGCCTCCATCAGGCGGCTGCGGAGGGTGAGCCGCTCCTCGGCGCGCTTGCGCTCGGTGATGTCCTGACCAGAGCCAATGACCAGCTTCTCCGACGTCACCGAGCGCTGCCACAGCAACCAGCGAATCTCGCCGTTGCGATGCCGATGCGCCAACTCGTAGGCGTCGGCGTCATCCTCAAAACCCCGCCGGAGCCGATCACGCAGATGAGCCTGGCGCTGCCGACCAACCTCCGGGCTGAGGTAAATCCGTTCCCAGAGGCCCTGGCCCAACAACTCTTCCGGCTGATAGCCCAGGATTTCAGTCACGGACGGGCTGACGTAGATGACCTGCGTCTCGTAGTCGTAGACGACGACCAGGACGCTCACGCGGTTGAGGATGTCATCCGAAAAGCGCAGCCGCTCATTGAGGTCGGTCAGTTCGGCGGTGCGCTGCTGTACCTTTTGCTCGAGCGTCTCGTACAGGCGGGCGCGATCCACGGCGGCGGCAATCTGCTGGCCGACCGTGAGCAACAGGCCGGCGGCCTCCTCCGGGATCAGCCGGCCGGTCGGCCCATTCTCGACGACGAAGACGCCAAGGGCGTGGTTGCCGGCTAAGAGAGGCACACACAGGAAGGTCTTGGCGCCTAGGCGTTCTGCTTCCGCGCGCGCATACGGATCAGTCAGCTCGTTCAGATGACGGACGAAAACGGCCTGTTGGCTGCGCCAGGCCTGGGAGATGGGCGACGGGCCGTCCAGCGCCAGGGAGGTAGTATCGAAAGGGGCAATCGTCTGATCAGGCGTCAGCCCGAGGACGCGGCCATGCGTAAAGCCGCCCTGGGCTTCATCGGCCAGCGCGATGAACACCCGATCAAAATTCAACGATTGCGCGATAGCGCGCAGGCTGGCGTCCAGGACCTCATCGAGATGGACCGTGGCGCTGACCGTTTGGATGACCGCTTGCAGGATGTTAAGTTCCGCGAACTTATGCTCGAGTTGGGCGTTCGCCAGTTGAAGTTCGGCGTTGCTTTTCTGCAGGTTGAGGAACTGGTTCTCCATCGCCTGCCCCTGCTGGGCGAGGGTCAGATCCGCCCGGACCCGCGCCCGGGCCTCCTGCTGCAGGAAATGAAACAGCCACCCAACCGCCACCGGAAGCGCCGCGAACAGGCTGACGACCTCCCAACCCGGCAGCCGGATCACGCTGTACGCGACCAGCGCCGCCGACAACGCCGGGCCGGCCCACAAGCGCCAGGTGCGCAGCGCCGGCGGCGCCTGCCAGTGGCACTTAAACTCAAAGTATTCACCTTCCGGCGACACTCCCCGGCTGACTTCAACTTCCGCCGGCGCCAGGCCCGAATGAGCGGTGGGCAACGCGCGCAACACGCCAAACATGCCCTGCACCGATTGACGAATAAAGTGGGTGCGTGTCGCGGCGTCAAGGTCAGCCAGTTCCGGCGCCGGCCACCACCGGACGACTGCCGAATGCGCCGCGCCGCCCACGTACTCCACGCGCGAATTGGCGAAGATCTGCGCCAGCCGCGGCAAGGCGCGGAAGACCTCGCGCAAAGGCAAAGCGCGGATGACGAACTTCATCGCCGGCGTAAAAATTGCCGCGCCGCTCTGTCGGCAGAAGTCGGCCTCACCCGCCAGTGTTTCGGCAATCTGTGTGAGATGGGCGACGAGTTCGAAAGAGAAGTAACCCCGGCGGCGCAGCCGCTCTGGAGTGAAATGATACCGAACGTCGGGAATGGCCCGGTTTAGGCAAGCCGTCAGCTCTTGCAGCGCTTCCGACCGGGCCTGTTGAAGCCGCGCTTCCCGCTCCGGTTCGGGCAGCGACGGGTCCAGCGCCTCCAGCGTGCGCCGCGTGACGCATGTCTCCAGATATTCGATGATTCTGACGACGACGTCGCCGGTCGCCTGGCGAATCGGCTTCCCGGCCTCATCCAGGCCGAACGGGCGGCCGGTCATGTAGGACGGTAATGGAGGCGGATCGGGGTCGTGATCGAACATACTTGCGACGGGAAGGCTACCAGACAAGGCGCGCCCTGCCAACGTGGATGCGGCGGCCGAGCTGTACGAAACTCAAACAGGCAGGCGGCGTTCCACAGCACCGTTCTCGTTTCATTTTAATGGCCCTCAGCCGACTTTTGGGGCAGGGATTGTTGGCGTCCATTTGACTTGACCTTGCAATAACCGTATTATTCCGCCGCGCTGTGAGACACCGATCAGCCGCCGGCCACGCCGGACCGACGGCGCTCCTGCCCCGGCGCACTCCCTATCGCCCGCAACCCCGAGGTCGGAATGGAAATTGGCCTGATCCGCAAGATCAACATTGATAACGAGATGCAGACGGCGTACCTGTCGTATGCCATGTCGGTGATCGTGGCACGGGCATTGCCGGATGCCCGGGACGGCCTCAAGCCCGTCCAGCGCCGCCTCCTGTACGCCATGCATGATATGGGCCTGCGCCCGGACTCGGCTTACAAGAAGTCGGCCCGCATCGTCGGCGAGGTGCTTGGCAAATACCACCCTCACGGCGATGCCCCGGTCTACGAAGCCATGGCCCGCATGGCGCAGGACTTCTCGATGCGCTACCTGTTGGTGGACGGGCAGGGCAACTTCGGCTCGGTGGACGGCGATGCGCCGGCGGCCATGCGCTATACCGAGGCCCGCCTGCACCGCGCGGCCATGGAATTGATGGCCGACATCGAGAAGAACACCGTGGACTTTACGCCGAACTTCGACGACACGTTGACCGAGCCGAACGTGCTGCCGGCGGCCCTCCCCAACTTGCTCGTCAACGGCGCCAATGGCATCGCCGTTGGCATGGCGACCTCCATCCCGCCACATAACCTGGGCGAGGTCTGCGACGCCCTCATCTACATGCTCGACCGCTGGCAAAAGCTGGACGACGTGGGCACGCCCGACCTGATGCGCTTCGTCAAAGGGCCGGACTTCCCCACCGGCGGCCTGATCCTCGACGATGGCGAGGGTCTGCGCCAGGCGTACAGCACCGGGCGCGGACGCATCATCGTGCAGGCCAAGATGCATGTCGAAGACATGGGCCGGGGCCGCCGCCGCCTGATCATCTCCGAGCTGCCCTTCCAGACGAACAAAAGCGCGCTCATCGAGCGCATCGCCGACCTGGTGCGCGAGGGCACGCTCGACGGAATCGCCGACCTGCGCGACGAGAGCGACCGGCAGGGCATGCGCGTCGTCATCGAGCTGGCCAAAACCGCTGAGCCGAACGTCATCATCAAGGAACTGTACAAGCGCACGCCGCTGCAAGGGACGTTCAGCCTAATCACCCTGGCCCTCGTCAACGGCGAGCCGCGCACACTCACCCTCAAGCAGGCGCTGCGCGTCTTTCTCGACCACCGGCTGGAAGTCGTCAAGCGCCGCAGCGAGTTCGACCTGACCCGCGCCCGGGAACGCGCCCACATCCTCCAGGGCCTGCTCATCGCCCTCCAGCACCTGGACGAGGTGATCCGGATCATTCGCGCCTCGCGCGACGCGGATGAAGCACGCGCCAGGCTGACCAAGCGCTTCAAGCTGAGCGAGCTCCAGGCCAACGCCATCCTCGACATGCCCCTCAAGCGGCTGGCGCGGCTGGAGCGCGAGAAGATCGAGGCCGAGCACAAAGAGAAGCTGGCGCTGATCAAGCACCTGGAAAAGCTGTTGGCCTCGCCCAAGCTGATGCGCGAGTTGATCGCCGAGGAGCTGCGCGGCGTGAAGCAGAAGTTCGCCGACCCGCGGCGCACGCGCATCGTCAACCGCAGCGACGCCGCCCCCGGTGGCGAAGCTGCCGCGCTGACCACCGCCGACCTGATGCCCGATCAGCAAGTGTGGGTGACCGTGCTGCAAAATGGCCTGATCGCCCGCACCCGGGACGCCAGGCCGCCCAAAGCCTTCGAGGCCCCACCGCTGGTCGTGCTGGCCGCCAATACGCGCGACATCCTTTACCTGATCACGCTCAAAGGCCGCGCCGCCTCGCTGCCGGTCTTCTCCCTCCCCGAACGCGAAAACCCGGCGGACGGCGTGCCCTGGTCGAGCGTCTGTGGGCTGGATGCCAAAGCGCGCGTGGTGGCCGCCGCAGCCGTGAGCGCTGAGATGGTGAAGGCAGCTTCGGCCATGGAGGGGGCAAGCCGAGAAAGCAATGACGGCACAGAAGCGAATGGAGACGGCGGATCGGGCTGTTACCTGCTGCTGGGGACGGCGAACGGCATGGTCAAGAAAACGTCCGTGGCCGATTTGCCGGGCGCGACCTCGCAGGTCTTCAACGTCATGAACGTGGCCGAGGACGACGGGCTGGTGAGCGCGCGGCTGACGAACGGCAGCAATGAGATTCTGCTCATTACCTCCGGCGGGCGCGGCATCCGCTTCCGCGAGGCAGAAGTGCGTGCGATGGGCCTGGCCGCCGCCGGCGTCATGGGCATCAAGCCGGGCAGCGTAGACGACAAGGTCATCGGCCTGGATGTGGTGCGCGAAAAAGCCGACGTCTTGCTGCTCACCGACGCGGGCATGGGCAAGCGCACTGAGTTGAAGGAGTTCCCGACGCAGGGCCGCTACGGCGTGGGCGTCACCGCCGCCGACCTGGCCGGCAAACAGAAGCTGGTGGGGCTGAGCATCGGCACAGCGGACGATAAAGTGGTGGTCGTTACCAGCAAGGAGACGGCCAGGGTCCTCAAATTCGATGCGGTGGGCCGCAAGAAGCGCCCCGCGCGCGGCTCGGGTGTGGTGACCCTCAAAGCTGGCGAGGTCGTGACACGCGTGGTGCCGCTGCTTGCGCCGTTCGAGCTGCCGCAGGCGCCTGCTACAGCGGGCGGCAAAGCCCCGCGGCGCGAGCCAAAAGCCGACAAGGTCAAAGCCAACGGCTCGGCCCGGCAACCGACCCTGCTCGAAGTCACGCCTAGGAAGCCGGCCAAAGCCGCCGGCAAGGCCAAATCGAAGAAGTAGAACACGCACTCCCTTCCCACCGCCGACTCAACGATGATTACTTTACCTGTACTCAAAAGCATCATCGCGGACCTGCCTATCGTCCAGCAATGGCCGCAATTGCTGGAGGCGTTTTCCCATGAACGCCGTATCATGCTGGTGGATGTCAATCTCGTGCGTTTTGCCTGTCTCGGCGTGGGAGGCAGCGAGGCGGATGCTCAACGCGCAGGCGCAGCCTACGAGTGCGTTGAACTCGGCGTTCTGCTCATTGACGACATGCTAGACAAAGATCCGGAGGGATTGCATCACTCACTCGGAGAGGCAGCGACGGCGAATCTGGCTTATGGCCTGCAAGCACTGGGCCACGAGGTGATCCGCCGCGGCGGATATGACGCGCGACGCCTGGCAGCCCTGGATGAGTGCCTGTACCGCCTTGCGCTCGAAACCTCCCTGGGTCAATATCTGGATGAGCAGAACATGACCGGCGAAGCCAATTACTGGATGGTCGCCCGGTATCGCAGCGTGCCGTTCTTTCGCTACGCGCTTGAGCTGGGCGCGCAGATGGGCGGGGCCGACGACGAATTGGTGCGCGCCCTTGCCGAGATCGGGCTTATTCTCGGCGATATCGCTATCGTCCACGACGATTTGATGGACGCCTTTGCCAAACCTGCCAGCACCGATTGGTTTCAGATGCGAAACAACTTGCTTTTCTGTTACGCGCTGACCGCGGAGCATGAACGGAAAGCCGAATTCAGGGAGCTGATGCCCCGTGTTCATGAAGCGGCTGCCCTGGATCAAGCCCAGGCAATCCTGAGCCAATGCGGCGCCGCGAGCTATGCGTACTATCAGATGGCGCTGCGAGCCACTGCATTGAACAGGAAGTTGCAACAGCTCAGGTTGGTGAACCCCGAGCCCCTGGTCAACTGGTGGCGGGATTACATCGGGCAGATCGTGAAGTCGCTTCAGGCAGGCGGCATTTCCATCTCGATGGAGTCTTTCCTGAACGCGACCCCCGGCACTGCTTCCAGCGCTGCCTGAAGCTCTAATGTTGTCGCCATGGCGTCCGGCCCGCCCTCTGGCGCAGGCTGCGCTCATGCCGATAGCGCCATGCTCCCCACTCTTCGCGATTACGGCCTGATCATACTTGGCTGCATCGTTCAGGCGCTGGCGATGGATTTGTTCCTGATCCCGGCGCAGCTGGCGGCGGGGGGCGTGAGCGGCCTGGCCCAAATCCTCAATGCCTACACCGGCTGGCCCATCGGCGTGATGGTGGCCGTGTTGAATCTGCCGCTGTTCTTCATCGGCTGGCGTTACCTGGGCGGGCGGCGCTTCATGGCCCGCACCATCTTCACCGTCGGCGTCTATTCCGCGCTGGTGGATGCGTTGGCGTTGTATCTCCCCACAGGCGGCGTGACCGACGACCTGTTTCTGAATGCACTGTACGGCGGCGTGCTGGGCGGGCTGGGGATGGGCCTGGTCTTCCGCGCGCAGGGCACCACCGGCGGCACGGATATCATTGCCCGTTTCCTCGGCAAGTGGCGCGACATCCCGCTTAGCCAGAGCTACCTGTTGACGGACACGGCCATCGTGTTCTTCGCCGGGCTGACCTTCGGCTGGGTATATGCGCTGTACGCCGTGGTCGCGCTCTACATCTCCGGCCTGGCTGCCGAGGCCGCCGCCGAAGGGGTGGGCATCGTGCGCGCCGCCACCATCATCACCGCCCACCCGCAGCCTATTGCCGAGCGCGTGCTGCGAGAGATGCAGCGCGGCGTCACCGGCTGGGCGGGGAAGGGTATGTACTCCGGCGAGGTGCGCCATATCCTGCTCATCGCCGTCAGCCGCTCGGAGGTCAGCCAGCTGAAGGCCATCATCAAAGAAGCAGACCCACAGGCTTTCGTCGTCATCGGCCAGGCGCACGAGGCGCTGGGCGAAGGTTTCAAGCCGATACGGGAATAAAGATTAGAGACTGGGCCGCACGGCTTCACCTTTTATTCCCCGCCGCCCATTCACATGTCCCGCCTCCCCACCCCCGTCCTGCAATACCTTGCGACGCACTGGCATCAGCACCTGGCGCGGACGCAGGCCTTTTTGCGCCAGCCGAGCGTGAGCGCCCAGAACTGGGGCGTGCGCCAGACGGCGGAGATTCTGCGGGGCTGGCTGGAGGAACGCGGCGGGCGCGTGCGCTTCTTCGGGCGCGAGTCGCACCCCATCGTCTACGCGGAGTGGAACGTGGGCGCGCCCAAGACTCTGCTGGTTTACGGCATGTACGATGTGCAGCCGGTGGAAGGGCAAACCTGGACAACGCCGCCCTTCGCCGCCGAGATCTGGAATCACCCAACAGGCGGCGAGAGCATCGTGGCGCGCGGCGCGTGCAACAGCAAAGGCCCGCTGATGGCGATGCTGCACGTCATCGAAGCCTATCAGGAGACCGACGGCCTGCCCGTCAACCTCAAGTGGACGATCGAGGGCGAGGAAGAGATCGGCAGCCTGGAGCTGCCGACGTTTTACAGAGCGCAGCGCGAGCTGCTGCGGGCGGATGCGGCCTTCGAACCGTTCTGGAGCCAGGACCAGCCTAACGCACCGCCGCATATCAGTCTCGGCACCAAGGGCGTCATCGGGCTGGAGTTCATCTGCCGGGCCGGCGCCTGGGGCGGCCCGCACGAGCCCATTCATTCGAGCGCCGGCGTCTGGGTCGGCTCACCGGCGTGGCGCCTGGTGCAAGCGCTGAACACGCTGGTCAACGCCGATCAGGAGGTCGCCATTGACGGCCTGCCGGAGTTCAGCGGCCTGCTGCCCGGCGACGAAGCGCTCTTGCAGGCGATGGCCGCTGAGTTCGATGAAACGGCGCAGCGCGACCGGCTGTTCACCGCCCGCTTCAAGCGTGACCTACCGCCCTATGAGCTGCTCAAGCGCCTCGCCTTCTCGCCTATGCTCAATATCAACGGCCTGAAATCCGGCTATGTGGGTGAGGGCTCGCACACCATCGTGCCCAACGAAGCGCGCGCGCTGTGCGACTTCCGCCTGCCCCCCGGCCTGACTGTGAACGCGGTCGTGCAGGCCATCGGCGCACATCTGGCACGGCGCGGCTTCGGCGACATCGAAGTGAAGATGGACTCGGGCTATCCGGCAGCGCGCACCCCGGCCGACGCGCCGGTCGTGCTGGCCATGGCGGATACCTACCGCGCTTTCGGTTTCGAGCCGATCTTCCAGCCGATTGAAGCCTCCGCAACGCCTTACTATCTGTATACCGATGTGCTCGGCCTGCCGTTCATGTGGGGCGGGCTGGGCTGCGCCGGCGGCAGCCACGGCCCGGACGAGTGGTGCTCGGTGCAAGGCCTGCTCGACCTAGAACGCTCAACTGCCACATTCCTCAACACCTTCGCCGACATGTGAAAGGCAGATTGCTCTGCGACCGGAGGATCCGATGCCCCGCTACCCCATCGAACCGTTCCGTATCAAAATGGTCGAGCCGATCCGGCGCCTCAGCCGGGCGGAGCGCGAGGCCGCGCTGCGCGCCGCCGGCTACAACGTCTTCGGGCTGCACGCCGAGGACATTTACATTGACCTGCTGACGGACTCGGGAACCGGCGCGATGAGCCAGGCGCAGTGGGCGGCGCTGATGGAGGGCGATGAAAGTTACGCCGGGGCGCGTTCCTTTTACCGGCTGGCCGAGGTCATGCACGACATCTTCGGCTTCAAACATTTCGTCCCTACGCACCAGGGCCGCGCCGCCGAGAACATCCTGTGCGCCATGCTGGTGCGGCCCGGCCAGTCGGTCCCCTCCAATATGCACTTCGATACGACCGACGGCAACATCCGCGCACGCGGCGGCCGCCCGGTTAACCTGGTGATTGACGAGGGCCTCGACCCGACCAGCCAGCATCCATTCAAGGGCAACCTGGACGTGGCCAAGCTGCGCGAGTTCATCCAGCGCGTCGGGCCGGCGAACATCCCTTTTGGCATGATCACGGTGACCAACAACTCCGGCGGCGGCCAGCCCGTCTCACTGGCAAACCTGCGCGCGGTGGCCGCGGTGTACCGCGAATTCGGCCTGAAGTTTTTCATTGACGCCTGCCGCTTCGCCGAGAACGCCTACTTTATCAAGCAACGCGAGCCGGGCTACGCCCACAAGAGCACGCTGGAGATTGCACGCGAGATGTTCGCGCTGGCCGACGGCGCGATCATGAGCGCCAAGAAAGACGCGCTCGTCAACATCGGCGGCTTCCTAGCACTGAACGACGACTACCTGTACGAATGCGTGTGCCACGAACTGATTATGCGCGAAGGCTTCCCAACCTATGGCGGCTTGGCCGGGCGCGACCTGGAGGCGATGGCCGTGGGCCTGCGCGAAGGCCTGGATGAACAGTATCTCGCCTACCGCCTGGGTCAGACGACCTACCTGGCTGAGCGCCTAATGGAAGTGGACGTACCCATCGTCGAGCCGCCGGGCGGGCACGCCGTGTACGTGGACGCAGGCCGCTTGCTGCCGCACATCCCGCAGGCTGAGTTCCCTGGCCAAGCGCTCGTGGCCGAGTTGTATCTTGAGGGCGGCGTGCGCGCAGTCGAGGTCGGCTCGGTGATGTTCGCGCACCCGGATCCGGACACCGAGCAGATGGTGTATCCCAAGCTCGAACTGGTCCGGCTGGCGCTGCCGCGCCGCGTGTACACGCAGGCGCATCTCGACTACGTGGTGGAAGTGCTGGCCCGCATTGCTGCGCGGCGCGAACAGGTGCGCGGCTATCGCTTCACCTACGCGCCCGGCCTGCTGCGTCACTTCACCGCCCGGTTTGCGCCGCTGAGTGCAGATTGAAACCTGCTGTGTCGTCCGACGCCAGCGCCGTGTATGATTGACTCGGCGCCGGCTTCCGTCCGGCCCGGTTCGGCTGAAGCGCCGCCGAAGGACGCTTCGCTTTCAGGAGATCACCATGTCGTCATCTACTCGCCGCTTCGCCTCGCTTACCATTACTGCGCTATTGCTGGCGACGCTTGCCTGCAACGCCCTCAGCGAGGCCATCTCGCAGAACCCGACGGTCGCCACCGCACAGGCCGTCGCCACCGCCGCTGCCGAGGCTGGCGAATTGCTCGGGACGGCCCAGGCCTTTGCCACAGACGCCAACCTGGGCGACGTCGCGGCCACAGCGCAGGCCCTCGCCACGGAAGCCAACCTGGGCGACGTCGCGGCCACGGCGCAAGCCCTCGCCACGGAAGCCAACCTGGGTGACGCAGCGGCCACAGCGCAGGCCCTGGCCACTCAGACCTTCGGCAACCTGGGCACACCCCCGCCCGATGTCCCGCGGGTGGCCGGGGAGATAAAAGACGTTTTCTCGACGGAGAACCTGCTGTCCTACTCTACGCCCCTGGCATTTGCCGATGTGGTGACGTTCTACAAAGAAGCGATGCCGACCAACGGCTGGGAATTGCAGAAGAACGGCTCTCTGGAAATGCCGGAGCTGGTGGTGCTGAGTTATACCCGGGCCGACCGCGACGCCATCGTCACCATTAGCATCAACCCGGCAGACAAGCAGACGTTGGTCAACATCGTTGTGACCAAGAAATGATGGGACGCGCATGAGCGAACGCCTGCTGCTGCTGGCCTCGGCCCGCACATACCGTAACCAGGCCTTTACCGCAGCCGCGCAGAAGCTTGGGCTGGCGGTGGTGCTGGGGCTAGACGTGCCGCCGCCGTTTCTGTCACGGATGCCCAACTGCCTGGCGCTCGACTACCGCGACCATGACCGCGCGCTGAAGACGATCCGTCAGTACGCCGCGCAGAACCCGGTGCGCGCGCTCCTTGGGGTGGACGACTCCGGCGTGGTGCTGGCCGCGCGCGCCGCCGCCGCCCTTGGCCTGCCGCACAACACCCCAGACGCCGCCGAGGCCGCCAGCGACAAGCGCCTGATGCGCCAGCGCTTCGCCGCCGCCGGCGTCCCCTCCCCGCGCTTCCACGCCTCCCGCCTCACCGATGACCCGGAAGACGTGATCGAGATGAGCGGCGAAAAAGGCATCGGCTTCCCGTGCGTGCTCAAGCCCACACGGCTTTCGGCCAGCAAAGGCGTGATGCGCGCCGATGACCCACAACAGTTCGTCGAGCGCTTTCAGCGTTTGCGCGCCATCTGCGCCAGGGCCGGCTGTGATGAGTTCATCGTGGAGACCTTCTTCCCCGGCGCGGAGGTCGCGCTGGAGGGCCTGCTCGACGGCGGACAACTGCACGTGCTGGCGTTGTTCGACAAGCCCGATCCGTTGGACGGCCCATTCTTCGAAGAGACGATCTACGTCACGCCTTCGCGCCTGCCCCCCGCGACGCAGCAGGCCATCACTCGCGCCGCCGAGCTGGCTTGCGCGGCGCTCGGCTTACGCGAGGGGCCGATCCATGCGGAGTTGAGGGTGGGGTGCCCTCACCCCCTGGCCCCCGCTCCCACCGAGGCAGAGAAAGTGACACCTTCATCGGCTCACTCTTCTACTGAGGCCGAGAACGTGATGGTGGTAGAAGTTGCGGCACGTTCGATCGGCGGGCTATGCTCGCGCGTGCTGCGTTTTGCGCAAAGCGAAGAGGCAGCGCTCGAAGAGCTAATCGTGCGCCAGGCCTGCGGCCTGCCCTTGCCATTGCCGCTGACGCGCGCCGACCGGGCCGGCGGCGTAATGATGATCCCCATCCCAGGCGCAGGCCTCTTGAAGGCCGTGAGCGGCGTAGATCGGGCGCAGCGCGTGCCGCTCATCGAAGACGTGGAGATCACCGCGCCATTGGATAACCCGCTCACACCTCTGCCGGAAGGCGGCGACGGTTATCCCGGCTTCATCTTCGCCCGCGGCGAGTCGCCGGAGGCCGTTATCGCTGCCCTCCGCGAGGCGCACCGCTGCCTGCACTTCACCCTCGTCCCCGAGTTTGCCCTGACCCCGATGTAAAGCCTGGAGCGCCGAGAACACCATCCGCCTACCCCGTGAAAGGGACAGGGATGGGGTGCAGGCAAACGGCCACTTTCGAAGCGATCAGATAGGCGACGGCAATGCCGTCGCCAGACCCTGGTTTAGAGACAGGCCCTAAAAAATCAGGGTGCCAAGATCAGCCGATCAACCTGATCGGCGGTGGGTTCCGCTCAACAGAACCAGTTTTCGGTGAGGCGCGGCGGCGGTGGCCGCAAGGGCGCGGTGGCGCCGGCCGGCGGCGTCTGCCCGGCAGCGGCATAAGCCAGACGGCGCACAGACTCGAAGATCGCTTCGGCCGGCTCGCTGCAGGCGGTCGCCTCGGCAACCCGCGCTGCGACCTGCGCGTGCAACGCGTCCAGACGCGGATCAGGGTGCGTCCAGCGGTAGGTGAAGGCCTCCGGCTCCAACTCGCCCAACCACTCGGCAGCGTCCGGCGCGTTGACCAGCGGCGAGCCGGGCGGCAGCAGTAGGCGGATCGAGAGCTGCACCGGGGAGATGTGATGAATGAGGCCGCGCTCGCGGATGAACTCGAGCTGCGCCAGGTAGTCCGCCAGGGTCGTCCACGGCGTGAAGGCGATGAGCGTGGGTTGCAGAGCGAGGCCGGCGCCGTCCAGGATGTCGAGCGCGGTCTCGATGTCGGCGACGGTGTGGCCCTTATGGAGCCGTGCCAGCACGTGGTCGCTGACCGACTCGATGGCCGAGACCACAAACGTACCGCCCAATTGTGCAAGCTCAGGGAAGAGGGCACGATGCCGGAGGATGTGCTCAATTCTGGTCGTAACATCGAAGGTGAGCGCCGGCCAGCGCGCGTGCAACTTCCGTGCGAGCGTCAATGCATGCTTCGGCCCGTTCAGAAAATCCGGGTCACCGAACGTGATGTGCCGCGCGCCGACATTCACCTGCTGCTCGATATCGGCCAGCACCACCTCCGCCGGGACGACGAAGAAACGCCCGTTGTAGATGGGCACGATGGGACAATGAGCACAGGTATGCAAACAGCCGCGCGAGGCCTCGACATAGCCGGCCAGCTGCGGCCTCCCCCCGGCCCTCTCCCCATCCGGGAGGGCCGGGGCCAGAGCGGCAGGGAGATAGCGCGCATACCGCTTCAGCGGCGACAGCGCCGAACGCTCTGGGATCGGGAATGGCAATCGCGTGAGCGTGGGGGTGGGGGTGGGGGTGGTTCCTGAACTGGCGACGCCCGGTATGCGCGTCCAGTCATGGCCTTCGCTCAAGACGCGCACCAGACTCACCAGGACTGCTTCCATCTCGCCAGCGATAACGCTATCGGCCAGCTTGCGTTCGAAGAGCAAGCCGGCGTTAAGCTGCGCATACAGGCCGTAAAAGCAGAGATGGGCGCGCGGGTTGAGGGCGCGGGCACGCCGCGCAACAGTCACACCAAGCCGCAGCGCCGTGTGCATGGGCGCGGCCACGCCGATGAAGTCGGCCTGCTTCAGCGCCTCATCGTCCAGCGATTCGACAGAGAGATCAAGAGCTGTGGCCGAGAAACCGGCGCGCTTGAGGAAGGCCAGCGGCCAGGCCAGGCTGAGGGGCTGATGACCCAGTTCGTAGCAGGCAAGCAGCAAAAGGCGCACAACAAAACCGCGGCTGAGATAGGCCGGTCGGCTATCTACTTCGCCCGTTCATTCCGCTGTCACTTCTTGCTCGGGCCGGGCGCACCCTTGGACGGGGCGGCGGGCGCCTGATCCTCGGGGATCCAGCCCTCGGGCAGCGCTGCGCCGGGGCCAAAGAAGAAATCTTCCATCTGCTCGCGCAGAAACTGCTGGGCGCGCTTATCGGCCATGTTGAGGCCGTAGTGATTGATGAGGAGGGTGGAGTGCTGCTGCCACATCTGCCATGCCTGCTGAGAGACGGTTTCGAAGATGCGTCGGCCCAGGTCGCCGGGGAACGGGGGCTTGGGCAGGCCCGGCAGTTCTCGGCTCAGTTTCACACACTTGACCAGTCGAACACTCATAGGGACCTCATTTTCTCAGGCGTCGAAGGGCTCAAACTGAGCGAAAATAGGCTCAGGCTTGACGTTTCGGCCAGGTCAGGATGCGACTCCTCTTTCTCGGGATGCGCAGCGCTTTCTCACACAGTGTGCTGGAGGCGCTGCTGCGCGCCGGCTTCCAACCAAGCGCGTTGATTATACCGTCAGCGCCGCCCTTGCCCGGCGAGAAGCTCCCGGCCCTTCAACTTGTCGAGCCGCCCAACCTGCCTCTGTTGCCTGCGGACACGGTGGGGCTGGCGCATGCGGCGGGTGTGCCGGTCTGGGAGGCGAGCCGGCTGCGTGCACCGGAGATGCTGGCGGCCCTGCTTGCGCTCGCGCCGGACGTGATGGTGACGGCCTGTTTCCCGCGTCGGCTGCCACCGGAGTGGCTGGCTGCGCCGCGCCTGGGCAGCCTCAACCTGCATCCTTCGCTGCTGCCCGCCTATCGCGGCCCGCAGCCGCTGTTCTGGCAGTTTCGCAACGATGAGCGGCGCACCGGCGTCACGCTGCACCTCATGGACGAGAACGCCGATACCGGCGACATCGTGGCGCAGAGCGAGGCGACGTTTCCGGATGGCATTAGCTATACCGAAGCCGAAGCGCTCACGGCCCGCGCCGGCGCGACGCTGCTCATCACGGCGCTCCAGCGTGGCGCCTGGCCGCGCGTGCGGCAACCCGAAACCGGCGTCAGCCTGGCGCCCCACCCCACACGCGCTGACCTGATTATTCCTACTAACTGGCCCGCTCGCCGCGCCTATAACTTTGCCCGTGGCGCGGAACCCTTCGGGCCGTTTCACCTTCTGAGCCTGTCCGGCTCCTTCGCGGTGACGACTGCGCTCGAATGGGCCACGGCGCCGCCTCCCAACGCCCAGGCGCAGACCGTTTGGGTGCGCTTCGCCGACGGCTGGGTCCTGTTCGCGCAACAATCCTGACGACGATGCCGTTCGTCCTCGGCTCAGCCGCATTCATCTCGACTTAATCCTGCTACAACAACTAAAAGATCTATGAGATTGCATTGACGTTTTTTCAGGAAGCGAAATAATTAGCGGTGTAGATTGTGCAAAGCAGTGACAAATCTGCGACATTGTAAAGCCTGGTGCGGGTAACGCGCGGCCCGCCAATCAGGACACGCTTCGTCCTGCACAACCGTTTACTTTCTCAGACTTTCTTAGGAGACCGTCATGTCGAAACTCTTTTCTCACATCCTGAGCCGGGCCGTCCATGTTGCCCTGCTCACTTCGCTGCTGCTCGGCACGCTGGTGGCCGTAGCCGCCCCGGCCCGGCCCGCCCTGGCCGAGGATCAGATTACCTACACCGTCAAGGCCGGCGATAATCTGAGCCGCATCGCCCGTCAGTTCGCCGTGCCGCTGGCTGACCTGCGCGCTGCCAACAAGATCAGCGGCGATCTGATCTTTCCTGGTCAGCGTCTCGTCATCCCGAACGTGACCCTGGTGGGTCGCGCGATTGGCGCGGGCAGCTTCAATACGCTCGTGGCCGCCGTGCAGGCTGCCGGCCTGGTCGAAGCGCTCAACGGCCCCGGCCCGCTGACCGTGTTCGCTCCGACCGATGCCGCCTTTGCCAAACTGCCGCGTGCGACACTCAACGCACTGTTGGCCGATCCGAAGGCGCTGAGCAACATCCTGCTCTACCATGTCGTCGCGGGCGATGTGCGTGCAGCGGACGTCGTCAACCTGTCTTCGGCGACCAGTCTGCAAGGCGAGAGCATTGCCATCACCGTGTCTGACGGTAAGGTTAAGGTCAATAATGCTAACGTCATCGCCACGGACATCACGGCTTCCAACGGCGTCATTCATGTGATTGACACTGTCATCCTGCCGCCATCTCTGTCCGCTCCAGCAGCTGCGCCCACCCCGACAGCCGTCTCTGGCAATGTCTACACCGTCAAAGCGGGTGACAGCCTGAGCCGCATTGCGCGCGCCAACGTCATCACCGTGGCCGATCTGCGCACCGCCAACAATCTACGCAGTGATGTGATCTTCCCCGGCCAGGAGCTCGTCATCCCAACGCCGACCATCGTGGGTCGCGCCGCCGGCGCTGGCACGTTCAACACGCTGATCGCCGCCGCGCAAGCCGCCGGCCTGGTGGATGCGCTGAACGGCGCCGGCCCGCTGACGGTCTTCGCGCCGACGGACGCCGCCTTTGCTAAGCTCGGCTCGCGCACGATTGATATCCTGCTAAAGAACCCCGACCTGCTGCGCAAGGTTCTGCTGTACCACGTCGTGAGCGGTGACGTGCGCGCGGCGGACGTGGTCAATCTGTCGTCGGCCACCAGCCGGCAAGGCTCGTCCATCAGCATCGCAGTCGCCGGCGGCAAGGTCGTGCTCAACGGCAACGCCACCGTCACCGCCACCGACATTCCGGCCAGCAACGGCGTCATCCACGTGATTGACACCGTCATCCTGCCGCCGTTCGATGTGCTCGATGTGGCGACGCTTAACGGTAACTTCACCACGCTGCTGACGGCGGTCAAGGCCGCGGGCCTGGAAGACGCACTGCGCGGCTCCGGCCCCTTCACCGTCTTCGCGCCGACCGACGCCGCTTTTCGTAAGCTGCCGGCCAGCACGCTCAACGCGCTGCTCAAGGACCCGGCTGCGCTCGGCAACATCCTGCTGTATCACGTGGTGAGCGGCGAAGTGCGTGCGGCCCAGGTCGTCGGCCTGAGCTCGGCGACCAGCCTGCAGGGTGCGCCCATCAACATCGCCGTGCGTGGCGGCAGGGTCGTGCTCAACGGCAACTCAACCGTTATCGCCACCGATGTTGCGGCCAGCAACGGCGTCATCCATGTGATTGACACCGTCATCCTGCCGCCGCAGTAACTGCAGTTGGAGTTGACTTTAGGATTAAGTGTTTAGCTGCGTCACTGGGTCTTTATAGTCAGACAATCCGAGGTAGAAGCTGCGGCGCACTATGAAGTGCGCCGCAGCTTTTTGCGTCAGACCTCCCCAAAGCGGAAGGGCTGGCCGAGGGGATTGAGGCGCACCTTGTCCGTAGTGCGCCGAGGATAGCGGCCGATGGCATCAATCAAACGTTCGAGCGTTCGCAGGGCCGTCACGCCGAAGCTGCGCGCGGCGCGGCTTTCCGCCAGGCGCGCGTCCACCTCGGCCGCGTCGGCGAGCGGCGCGTGGCCAGGTCGCTGCAACAGGCGCCGGCCCCGGGCAACGTCGTCGGCCTTCAAGGCGTACAACCACAGGCCGTGATGGAGGCCGTGGATGGTGGCGCGCTCGCCCACCAAGCGCTCCGCCAGAGCCAGGAATTGCGGCGAGGCGTGGCAATACCATTCGTACAACGCACGCATGAGGGGCAGACGGAGCTGCTCATCCACCGGCAGGAACAGCCCCACCAATTCATCGCCGGCGATCCAGATGCGATGTAGCACCTCCGGATCTGCTCCGGTCTCGCCGACCAGCAATAGGCGTCGCCGCGCGCCATCGGCCTCGAACACAAGCTCGTAACCGAGCACAGGCGGCGTGGCAGCTTCCACTGGTAGGCGCACCCACAACAGCGGTCGCGGGTGGCGCACTTCAAAAGCGTGGAGCTCGACGCGCGGGTTTTCACTCAACACGATCATTTGCCCGCCGGCCACCTCCTGCGTGTTGGCCAGCCGCAGGCGCGGCGGCACGGCGTTGCTGAATTCACGCAGGCCTCCCGGCACATGGTCAGCCCAGGCGAACGTATCGAGCCAGGCCAGAAGCCGGTTCCAGAAGCGCGAGAGCCGTCGCCGCGGCGCATAGAGCAGACGCGGCGTCCCTGCCGGCCACAGCACGCGCAGGCGAGGGTTGGCGGCCATCATCTTCGCCAGCAGCGCCGCGTTGAAGTGGTCGGTGTGCGTATGTGAGTAGAGCACGACATCCACACAGGCGGCCAGTTGCTCGGCAGACGGGATGTGGGTGGGCTCCACCAACGGGCGATAGCTGGCCAGGCGCGTGCGGGCCGTGAGCGTCAGGTTACTGAAGGGCGCGGCACACTCGCCCGTCTCGGTCGCAGGGTCAAGCGCCAGGCGCACACCCGCCACATTCAGCACCACGAAGCTGTGGCCGATGTGCACGGCCTCACCCGGCTGTAAACACCGCAGACGCTCCACAAAGTCGGCAGCAGCAGGCATCTGGCCCTCCGAGCGAGTTGTAGCATGTCTCCGGTTAAGCCCGTGTCAAGCGCGCCTCAACACCCCCTGCACAACCCGGCCCGCGCGACGGTCGCACGCTTCACCAGCCAACCGGCCCGGCGACCACCTGACCAATCGCCTATGATCGCGGATTTTTCATAATGGCCCTTTTTCTGTAGAATAGCATCTGCCCGGTTTACCCCGACGCCACCACTATGACGGAACGCGGCCCGACTCGTAACGCCCTCAACGTTGACTTTTTCACCGATACGCATCGCATCACCTGCCAGGTCGAGCCGGGAACCATTGGCCTGGTGGGGATGCTGAACGACACGAACTCGTCGCTCTTCGTCGCGCGCAACGCCTACTTCTCGCGTTTGCAGCAACCGACCAAGATCGTCGCCAATTTCGAAGAGATTCATCTGGTCAAGGCCCATGTGGCGCTCGGCCTGTTGAACCGCCGCGAGGACCTTGGCCCGCAGGGCTTCCTGCGCCCCGGCGGTGGCCGCACGCTCAGCGCGCCCGTGTACTTGACCACGGCGACGTTCGAGATTCGCGGCACGACCGAATTCACCAGCCGCGTTGACCCGGACTCGCTGCTGGTGGGCGGCGTGGGCCTGAACGCGGCGCGTTACACGATGCTATACAACGCGACCGTCGTCGTCACCGCCTATCCCGATCTGCCGCCCTTCTCGGCAAACGCCCTGGTATTCAACCGAGCCTACGCCACCGGCATGGGCATCCTGACCAAAGGCAAGGCCTGATGGCCAACATCCTCCTCGTTGACGACGACTCCGACTTCCGCTCGATGCTCAAGCTGATGCTGACGCGGATGAACCACACCGTGACGGTGGCGCCGCGCGGCGAAGACGGCTTTACCCAGGCGACGACGAACAAGTTCGATTTACTGATCATGGACCTGATGATGCCGGACGTGGACGGCTACGAGCTGACGCGCCGGCTGCGCGCCGAGGCCACGACCCGCAACGTCCCCATCCTGGTGGTCACGGCCCGCACCCAGCCCGCCGACCGGGAAAGCGCCCTGGAGGCCGGCGCCGACGGTTACCTGACCAAGCCCGTGGACAATCGGGAGCTGGCCAGCCGCATCACCGAGATCCTCGCCAGCCCGCGCCCGGACCGCCCCTTACCCTCCAACACCGCTACCAAGTCGGCAGCGCCCATCACGACGCCGGTTGCAGCGCCGACGGCGACCGGCCGGGTCATCGTCCTGCTTGGGCTGCGCGGCGGCATGGGCAAAACCACGCTGGCCGTCAACCTGGCCGGCGCCTTACACCGCATTGGGCGGCGGGTCTGCCTGCTGGATTTGAACCCCTCCGTCGGGCATGTGACCATTCACCTGCGCGCCCGCCCCCAGGCCACCTGGGCCGACCTTCTGGCGACGGTGGATTCGCGAGCCGCGGCACAGGTCGTCACCCGCCACGACTCCGGCCTGTTCCTCATCGCCGCCCCGGCCAAACCCATGCGCGGCGGCCTATCCGTCGAAGGTACACAAGCGCTGCTGACGCAACTGCGCAACTCGTTCGCCGAGATCGTGGTGGATGGCGGGCCGGCGCTGGACGACGCGACCTGCGCGGCCCTGAGCGTCTGCCGCTACGCCGTGCTGGTGGTCAGCCCGGAAGTCGGCTCGGTGCAGACGGCCATCGCCACCCTGCGCGCCCTGCCCAGCCTCAGCGTCTTCGACGAGCAGGTGAAGGTCATCCTCAACTACCCCAATCATGAGGGTCAGGTCTCGCAGGCGGCGGTCGAGAAGGCGCTGGGCCGGGTCGTGGATGCAGTGACGCCCTTTGACGCCGGCCAGGTCAGCGCGGTGGCGCAGGGCCTGCCATTGATCTTTAGCCAGACCAACACACCACTGATCAACGCCATCACCAACTTTGCCGCTACGCTTTGAGAGAGCGCCCGCCCGTTTCGGCCCACCCGCTGCCCTGCCGTGGTGGACGCTGACCACCGTTACCGACCAGGGCGCTTCCTGTCAGATATTCACCTTGACACAATATCTTTTGGGAAGTAGCATCAACATTGTCCGCCCACAGCGACGGTCATAGTGTGGCGGGCTTTATTTTGTCCAAGGTCAGACCCTCACCCTGTCGGCCTGACCCGGGTCGCTATGACACAGTTTACAGTTCGTTCCCATGGCGCCGACACACCGCGCCGCTCCTGGCTGAGCTGGCTGATTGGCCGGCCCTTGCCCACCGCAGCCGCGCCGCACCAGACCATCAGCAAGAAAGTCGGGCTGGCCGTTTTCGCCTCCGATGCGCTTTCCTCCACCGCCTACGCCACCGATGAAATCCTGATCGTGCTGGCGCTGGCCGGCGCAGCGGCATTGGCCTACTCCCTGCCCATCGCCATCGCCATCGCCATTCTGCTGGCGATCGTGACCATCTCATACCGGCAGACGATCCACACCTACCCCAACAGCGGCGGCGCCTACATCGTCTCGCGCGACAACCTGGGGGAGAAAGCGTCGCAGGTGGCCGGCGCGGCCCTGCTCACCGATTACATCCTGACGGTGGCGGTCTCCATCTCGGCCGGCGTAGCGCAGATCACCTCGGCCTTCCCGCAACTCTATGAGTGGCGGGTACTGTTAGCGCTGGGCTTCATCCTGTTCATGACGGTGATGAACCTGCGCGGCGTCAAGGAAGCCGGGACGGCCTTCGCCATCCCAACCTACTCGTTCCTGGCGATCACGTTCTTCACAGTGGGGGTCGGCTACTACCGCTATTTCACCGGGACGTTGGGCACGGTGACGGGCGTCGAGCCGATGCACGAGGAAGCCACTCAGGCGCTGACGGCTTTTCTGGTGCTGCGGGCGTTCTCCAGCGGCGCGGTAGCCCTTACCGGCGTGGAGGCCATCAGCAACGGCGTCAGGGCGTTCAAGGAACCGGCCAGCCGCAACGCCGGCATCACGCTGATCTGGATGAGCGCGATTCTGGCCACGCTGTTTTTCAGCATCACCTTCCTGGCCCGCGAAACCCAGGCCATCCCCTCCCACACTGAGACGATCTTCTCGCAGATCGGGCGCACCCTCTACGGCGCCGGCAACCCGATTTACCTGGCGCTGCTGGGCGGCACCACGCTCATCCTGATCATGGCCGCCAACACCGCTTACAATGACTTCCCACGGCTGGCCGCGATGATCGCAACTGACGGCTTTCTGCCTAAGCAGCTCACCTACCGCGGCAGCCGCCTGGTGTTCAGCTACGGCATCGTCGGCCTGGCGACGGCTGCTGCCCTGCTGATCATCGCCTTTCGTGCCGAGACCACGGCCCTGATCCCGCTCTATGCCATCGGCGTCTTCCTCTCATTCACCCTGTCACAGGCCGGCATGGCCGTCCGCTGGTGGCGGTCGCGCTCGTTGAAGCCGGATGAACACATCCAGACCATCAGTTCGGTGCTGCATTACGAGCCGAACTGGCGAACCAAAATGGCCGTCAATGGCTTCGGCGCTACCTGCACCTTCATCGTGATGTGCATCTTTGCCATCACCAAGTTCACTACCGGCGCCTGGATCGTCGCCATCGTCATCCCGACGCTGGTGGTGATCTTCTCCGCCATCCATCGCCATTACCGGCGTGTGGCAAAACAGCTCTCACTGGATGCCTTCGGCGCGCCGACGCGCCCGCGCCGCCACCGCGTCATCGTGACGCTCGGCGGCGTCCATCGCGGCACGCTGCGCGCCCTCAACTACGCCCGCGCCCTTTCCCCAGACGTCACCGCCGTGCACGTCGCGCTCGACCCGGACGAGGAGCAGAAGGTGTGCGCCAAGTGGGAGACCTGGGGCGACGGCGTGCGGCTGGTCGTCATCCCCTCGCCCTACCGCGCGCTGCTCGAGCCGATCCTGGAATACATCCGTTCCATTGCCCGCCAGCGCCAGCCCGGTGAAATCCTGACCGTAGTTGTGCCGCAATTCGTGCCGGAGCGCGCCATCCACAATTTCCTGCACATGCAGACCGCCTTTGCCCTTCAGATCGGCCTGCTCGGCGTGCGCGATGTCGTCATCACTGAAGTGCCCTATCACATTGAACACGAGTAACGTGCCGGGGGGCAGGAGGCAGGTGACAGGGAGCGATCGTCCCTTATCACCCGTCGCCTGTCCTCTGTCTCATCTATGACCACTCAAGACCAACACAACATGATCATCGTCGGCTGCGGGCGCGTCGGCTCAGAGCTGGCGATCTCCCTCTGCCGGAAGCAGCACCGCGTGACCGTGATGGACGCGAATGCGCACGCCCTGGAGCGGCTGGGGCCGGAGTTCCAAGGCCGCACCGTCCAGGGCGACGGCCTGGATCGGGAGGCGCTCAAGCGTGCGGGCGTCCACCAGGCGCACGCCCTGGCCGCCGTCACTTCTTCCGACAGTGTCAACATCGTCGTCGCCCGCACGGCGCAACAAATCTACAATGTGCCGCACGTGGTGGCGCGCGTTTACAACCCGCGCCGTGCGCCGATCTACGACCAGCTCGGACTGCAAACCATCGCCTCGTCCAGCTGGGCCGCGCAGCGCATCGAGGAAATCATTCTGCATCCGGGCATGCGCCAGCTGCACGGCGTGGGCAGCGGCGAGGTACAGGTTTACGAGCTGGAAGTGCCGCCGGAGTGGAACGGACGGCGCATCAGCGAGGTGTTGCCGGCCCAGGGGGCCCTGGCAGTCGCGCTGGCGCGCGGCGGGCAGGCCTCCCTGCCCAATCCGGACACCGTGTTGCAAACCCATGACCTGCTTCAGGTGAGCGTGCTGGATGCTGCCGCCGAGGCGCTGCGCATCGCGCTCAATCACCGTTAGCTCGGAAAAGGAATAGCCCCTATGCGAGTCATGATTGCCGGCGGCGGACGCACCGGATCGCACCTGGCTGGCCTCCTGCTGGCGCAGGGCCACGATGTCCGCATCGTCGAAGATCGTCCGGCCACCATCGCCAACCTGCACCGGGAGTTGCCCACCGAGGTCATTATCGAGGGCGACCCGACGGACCCAAACGTGCTGGAGCAGGCGGGCATCCGCGAAGCGCACGTGCTGGCCGCCGTTACGCCGGACGACGCCGACAACCTGGTGATCGCCGCCCTCGGCCGAATCCAGTTCGGCGTGCGGCGCATTATCGGGCGCGTCAACAACCCGCGCAACGCCTGGCTCTTCAATCAGGACTTCGGCATTGACGTGGCGCTCAACCAGGCCGACGTGATGGCAAAGCTGATCGAGGAAGAGATGTCGCTGGGCGATATGATGACGCTGCTCAAGCTGCGGCGCGGCGAATACTCGATCGTGGAGGAAAAACTGCCGCCGCAATCGCCCATGTTCAACGCCCCGCTCAAGGACCTGCCCCTGCCGAATGAGTGCGTGATCGCCGCCGTGATCCGCAAAGGCAAGATGCTCATCCCGCGCGGCACGATGACGTTCGAGGAAGGCGACGAGGTGCTGGCCGTCGTCCATAATGATTCGCTGGACGAGCTCAAGGCGCTCTTCGGCTCCATGCCGCACAGCCGCTAGTCAGACGTACGGCCAGGAGAACCGAGGACGATCCGCGACGCCTATGCCCGGTGGGCGGCGATCTATGTGACCCGGATCGCAACCTGAGGCGCGAGCTGGATGAGCGGGTCAAGCGAGAGATGCTCGTGCCGCCCGGCTGTTGAGTTTGCGTGAGTGGGAAAAATCAGGCGCGTGGCAGGATGCGCCGCAGCACGTCGAGGTATTTGAAGGCGCGGCCCGCGCCCAGGGCCACGCACGCCATCGGGTTCTCGGCGAGGTAGGCGGGGATGCCCGTCTCTTTCGTCATCAGCCGGTCAATGCCGCGCAACAGGGCGGTTCCGCCGCACAACAGCATGCCGCGCTCGATAATGTCCGAGGCCAGCTCGGGCGGCGTCTTCTCCAGCACGCCCTTCACCGTGCCCACGATCAGGCCGAGCGGCTCCTGCAGCGCCTCGGCCACCTCGCCGGTGGTGAGCGTGACGGCACGCGGCAGGCCGTTCACCTGGTCGCGGCCCTGGATCTCCAGGCTCTCCTCGTCCTCCAGCGGCGTGGCGGCGCCGATGTTCAGCTTGATCTCCTCGGCGGTCGAATCGCCGATGAGCAGGCCGTACTTCTTGCGCACATAGCTGGCGATGGCCTCGTCCAGCCGCAGCCCGCCGACGCGCGCCGTGTTCGCGGCCACCAGGCTGTTCATCGAGACCACGCCCGCCTGAGTGGTGCCGCCACCCAGCACGGCCACCAGGCTGCCAGTCGGCGTCTGCACCGAGAGGTCGGCCCCATAAGCGGCCGCCAGCGGCTCCGGCAGCAGGAAGGCCTCGCTTGCGCCCGCCTCCACCGCCGCTTCCTGCACCGCGCGGCTCTCGACGCTCGTCACCCCATGGGGCACGGTGATGATGACTTTAGGGCGAAACAGGCGGAATGGCCCGCAGACTTTTTCGATGACGTATTTGAGCAGGTTGACGGTGACGTCGTAATCGGCGATCACGCCGTCGCGCAGGGGGCGGTTGACCTCGATGGTCTCCGGCGCGCGGCCATACATATCCTTGGCGGCCTGCCCGATCTCCAGCACCTTTTGCTCGTAGATGGAGATGGCGACAACGCTTGGCTCGTGCAGCACGATCTGCCCACCCTCACAAACGAGGACATTGACGGTGCCCAGGTCAATGCCGAGTTCTCGGCCAAAAAGCGGCATGAGGGTTTTAGGACAGGTCGCTGCCGCTGCCCAGCGGCCCCGGCCCACGGCGCTTACGCGCGACGTTGAGGCGCAGATTGGAGCGGCGCAACGCAGCTTCAGCCTTGAGGAAGGCTTCCGAGTCGCGCGGCGCGTTCTTGAGCGACTCCTCGGCCCGGCGGCGCGCTTCCTCGGCGCGGGCAATGTCAATTTCGTCCGAGTACTCAGCGGCGTCAGCCAGCACCGTCACCAGATCCGGTCGGACTTCCATGAAGCCGCCGGCGATGGCGAACACTTCCTCGCGCGCGCCCAGGCGCACCTTGAGCACGCCGGTCTTGAGCGCGGTGAGCACGGGCGCGTGGTGCGGCAGGATGCCCATCTCGCCGTCGGCGCCCGGCGCGACGACGATGTCTACGTCGCCTTCAAAGACTTTTCGATCCTGAGAAACGATCTCGCAGCGGATTGGCATAGCATTCGCAGTTCTCCAATTCTCTAATCGCAAATGAGGTGAGAACTGGTGGACAAGAGATTAGCCTTCGGCCAGCTTGGCCGCCTTGGCCCGTGCGTCCTCGATCGTGCCGACGTAGCGGAAGGCCTCCTCGGGCAGGTCGTCGGCCTCGCCGTTGAGGATGGCGCGGAAAGAGGCCACCGTATCCTTGAGCCTGACGTACACGCCCTTGAGGCCGGTGAACTGCTCGGCGGTGACGAAGGGCTGGCTGAAGAACTTCTCGATCTTTCGGGCGCGTGCCACCAGGATTTTGTCGTCTTCGCTCAACTCATCTACGCCCAGGATCGCGATGATGTTTTGTAAATTCTTGTAGCGCTGCAGCACGCGCTGCACCTCGCGGGCAGTCTCGTAGTGGTCGGCGCCGACGATGTTCGGGTCGAGGATGCGGCTGGTGCTGGCGAGCGGATCCACCGCCGGATAGATGCCCTTCTCGGCGATGGCGCGTTCGAGCGCCAGCGTAGCGTCCAGGTGCGTGAAGACGGCCACCGGGGCCGGGTCGGAGTAGTCGTCCGCCGGCACGTACACGGCCTGCATCGAGGTGATCGAGCCTGTCCGAGTGGAGGTGATGCGTTCCTGCAACTCGCCCATCTCGTTGGCCAGCGTCGGCTGGTAGCCCACCGCGCTCGGCAGCCGGCCCAGCAGCGCCGAGACCTCCGAGCCGCTCATCACGTAGCGAAAAATGTTGTCAATGAAGACCAGCACGTCCTTGCCCTGATCGCGGAAGTATTCGGCCATGGTCAGCCCGGTAAGGCCGACCCGCAGGCGCACTCCGGCCGGCTCGTTCATCTGCCCGAAGACCATCACCGTGTCCTTCATCACGCCGGACTCCATCATCTCCCGGCGCAGGGCGGTGCCTTCACGGGTGCGTTCGCCGATGCCGACGAAGACCGAGTTCCCCTTGTGCACGCGCGCCACCGACGAGATGAGTTCGGTAATGATGACGGTCTTGCCCACCCCCGCACCGCCAAAGACGCCCGTCTTGCCGCCCTTGGTGAACGGGGCGATCAGGTCAATGACCTTGATGCCGGTCTCGAACACCTCCACGCGGGTCGCCTGATCCTCGAAGACGGGCGCCGGGGCATGGATGGGGCGCCGCAGGTCGCTGTTCACCGGGCCGGCCTGGTCAATGGGACGACCGAGCACGTTGAAAATGCGCCCGAGGGTGGCCGGGCCGACCGGCACCTGGATGGGCGCGCCGGTAGCGACCGCCGGCGCACCGCGCTGCAGGCCATCGGTGGCGTCCATCGCCACGCACCGGACCCAGTTGTCGCCCAGGTGCTTCTGCACCTCCAGAATCAGCGGTTCGTCGTCGGGCCGCGGGACCTCGATCGCTTCGAAGAGTTGCGGCAGGGCCTCCTGCGGGAATTCGCAGTCCACCACGCCGCCGAGCACCTGCACAATTTTGCCGGTGGCTTGAGCCATGGGTTTTCTCCAATCTCTGCTTTCCAAGTTCCAATCGCTGCTCTCCAATCTCCATCGAGAGGAGAGATTGGAGAGCAGCGATTAGAGATTACTGCTCCGCTTTCGCCAACGCCTCCGCCCCGCCGGCGATGTCGAGCATGTCGCTGGTGATGGCGAGCTGGCGGGCCTTGTTGTACTGGAGTTGCAAACTGGCGATCAGGTCCTTCGCATTGTCGGTCGCGTTGCGCATGGCCGTCATGCGGGCAGCGTGTTCGCTGGCCTGCGCTTCGAGCAGCGCCTGATACACCTGCAACTGTGTGAAGCGGGGGATGATGATATCCAGGAGCTGTTCCTGCGACGGCTCATAAGTGTAGGCCGCCAGTGGGCCGCGCACGCGCACCTCGCCCGCCGCCATCTGGGCATGCTCGGATTGCGGCTGCAACGGCAACACCTGACCAACATGCGGCTCCTGCCGGATCATGTTGATAAAGTCGGTGTAAGCCAGCACCACGCGGTCGGTGCGCTCGCTCAGGAAGTCGTCCACCAGCAGGCGGCCGATCGGCGCAATGTCGTTGAACGAGGGGGTGTCGGGCAGACCGGTGAATTCGGCCACCACGTTCTGGCGGCGGCGCACCAGCAGGTCGCGGCCCTTGCGCCCGACGGCGACGAAGCGGACGGGCACAGGTTGCGCTCGGGCAAAGTTCAGCGCCGAGCGCAGCGCGTTGGTGTTGTAAGCGCCGCACAGGCCGCGGTCGCTGGTATACACCACAATGGTGATGTTCCGAATCTCGCTGCGCGTCTGGAGCAGCGGATGCAGCGAGGCCATGTTGCCCGGTTGTTCGCTCAGGTGCTGCAGGATTTGCAGCGCCTTGGCCGCGTACTGGCGCGTCGCCAACACCGCCAGCTGTGCCTTACGCACCTTCGAGGCGCTGACCGCCTCCAGCGCGCGGGTCACCTGCGAGATATTCTTCACGCTCCGGATCTGGAGCCGCATGTTGCGGAGAGAAGGCATCGGGAATTTTAGATTTTGTTTTCAGATTGAGGGCCGCAAATCCAGAATCCGCAATCAGCTCTGCCAGCCGGAGTTGAATTCCTGGATCGCTTCCCGGAGCCGGGCTTCCGTGTCTGCCGTGATCTGTTTCTTCTCGGCGATGTCCTTGCCGATCTCCGGGTGCGAGGTCTCCATGAAGCGCGTGAACGCCGCCTCCCAGGCCTTCATCTTGTCCACCGGGATCGTATCGGTGAAGCCGCGCGTCCCGGCGTAGATGACCATCACCTGGTTCTCCAGCGAGACCGGCTCGTACTGCGGCTGCTTGAGGAGCTCGGTCAGGCGGTAGCCCCGCTCGAGCTGGCGTTGAGTAGCCTTGTCAAGGTCGGAGCCGAAAGTGGCGAAGGCGGCCAGTTCGCGGAAGGCGGACATATCGCCCTTGAGCTGCCCGGCCACCTGCTTCATCGCCTTGGTCTGAGCATCACCGCCGACGCGCGAGACCGAGATGCCCACGTTCACCGCCGGACGGATGCCGGAGTAAAACAGGTCGGACTCGAGATAAATCTGGCCGTCAGTGATGGAGATGACGTTGGTCGGGATATAGGCCGACACGTCGCCCAGCAGAGTCTCGATGATAGGCAGCGCCGTGAGCGAGCCGCCGCCGCGCTCGTCGGAAAGCTGGGCGGCGCGTTCGAGCAGGCGCGAGTGCAGGTAAAACACGTCGCCCGGATAGGCCTCGCGGCCCGGCGGGCGGCGCAGCAGCAGCGAGACCTGCCGGTAAGCCCAGGCGTGTTTGGAGAGGTCGTCGTAGACCACGAGCGCATCGCGGCCCGTCTCCATGAACTCCTCGCCGATGGCGCAGCCGGCGTAGGGCGCAATGTACTGCATGGCGGCCGGGTCATCGGCGGAGGCGATCACGACAGTGGTGTAGTCCATCGCGCCGAACTTTTCCAGCACGCCGAGCACGCGCGCGATCTGCGCCTTCTTCTGGCCGATGGCCACGTAGATGCAGAAGAGATCCTTGCCCTTCTGGTTGATGATCGTGTCAATGGCGAGCGCGGTCTTGCCGGTCTGGCGATCGCCGATGATCAATTCGCGCTGGCCGCGACCGATCGGGATCATCGCGTCAATCGGCTTAATACCGGTCTGCACCGGACGCTTGACATCCTTGCGCTCGACCACGCCCGGCGCGATGCGCTCCAGCGGACGGAATTTGTCGGTGTTGATGGGGCCTTTGCCGTCAATCGGCTCGCCCAGGGCGTTGACCACGCGGCCCACCAGGGCGTCGCCTACCGGCACCGAGGCGATGCGACCCGTGCCACGCACCAGCATGCCCTCTTCGATACCGCCGTAATCTCCCAGGATGATGATGCCGACCGAATCGGCTTCCAGGTTGAAGGCCACCCCCATCACGCCGTTCTCGAACTGCACCAGCTCCTGCGCTTTGACCGCGCTCAGGCCGGAGGCCTTGGCAATGCCGTCGCCGGCTTCCAGCACGCGGCCCACCTCCAGAGTTTCAATTTTCGGTTGATAAGCTTCGATCTGTTTCTGAAGAGAGAGGGCAAGGTCTGCGATGAAAGGGTCTTTCACGAAATCCGACATGCTCAGGGCCTCCGCTCGAGGTAAAGGGTCGGGTCAGTTCAAGAAACAGCCTGGTTTGCGCCAGGCCGCCGGGTCACCTATTTGGGGAAATCGCACACGATAATACTTGAAAGGCCACTGATTGTCCAGTCGTTCACAAAGTTTGTGTGCACGCAAAGGTTGTCAGCCGCTCCTTCGACTGCGCGGACAAAAGCAGCCCGCTCCGCTCAGGATGCGGCTGTCACTGACATCTTTTGCGTGCACACCAAAGTTTTGTACACCGTGCTACCTTTCGAGGTCCAGTTTTTGGAAACGCTTGCGCCCCTGCCCAAGCTCTACGCTGCGCTGATAGGCCGCCCACACTGCACGGGAGATGGCGGTGCGAAAGCCCGCTTTCTCCAGAAAGTAGAGCGCTTCCGCCGTTGTGCCGCCCGGCGAAGTGACCTGGTTACGCATCCGCGCCAGGTGGCTGGGCGAGTGCTCGTAGAAATCTACCGAGCCTTTCACCGTCTGCACCACCAACCGCTCGGC
The DNA here is from genome assembly GCA_037442085.1 of Anaerolineae bacterium. Taxonomy (GTDB): domain Bacteria; phylum Chloroflexota; class Anaerolineae; order Anaerolineales; family UBA6663; genus JANWXR01. The sequence goes on along the minus strand of JBBIQY010000012.1, from coordinate 10,979 downwards.
CACACGTCGGGAAAAGCCGAGATGTACGCCCGCATCCACCAGCGCCTCCATGAACAGGAAGACGTAGGCCGGGCCGTTGCCGGAGAGCGCGGTCGCCATGTCGAGCTGGTCTTCGTTGTCCGCCTCCACCTCCTCGCCCAGCGCGCCGAGCAACGCCCGCGCCTGGGCTTTATGCTCATCGTTCACGCCCGGCGCTGCGATCCACACCGTGATCCCCTGCCCGATCTGCGCCGGGGTATTGGGCATGGAGCGCACGACGTTGACGTGCGCCAATCCGCTGGTGATGGTCTCGATACGGGCGCCCGCGACGATGGAGAGCACGAGCGCATCCGGCTTGATCTTGCCGCGCAGGCCCGGCATGACCTGAGACAGCACCTGCGGCTTCACGGAGAGCACGACGATGTCCGCGCCGTGTGCCGCCTGGACGTTATCGGTCGTCGCGACCACCTGGTAGGCCTCGCGCAGGCGTTGGCCGCGTTCCTCACGCGGGCCGGCGGCGATCAAATTCGACGGCGCAGCCATGCCCTTGGCGAGCAGGCCGGAGATCATGGCCTCGGCCATTGCGCCGGAGCCGATGAAGGCGATGCGGGAGTCATTCAGCATACTTCGTAATCCCGGTAAATGCTTCGTGCGCTTCGTGCTTCAAGTCCGCCCGCTCATTTGCACCCTGCCAGTACAGAGCCTCGTTCCGAAACGGCACGAGTGCCATGACCACAGCGTGTTCATAGTAGCTCAGCCGGTCAATCACATCGTGGGTCAGCAGGCCGATAGCGCCGTTCTGTTGCTTGGAGTTGGAGCGACCAAAGACGCGGTCGTCGGCCTCGCCCAGTTCGATGCCCTGGCGCACGAGCCGCGCCACCGCCTCCGGCAGAAAGAACAGCCCGGTGCGGCCTTTGCCCGTCAGCGACCGAGAACGAACGACGACCCACGCAAAGCAGGCCAGTTCACCCTCCAGGTCTTCACAGCCGCCTTCGATGCCGACCCAGTAATCGGCCTCCGGCGCGGCCGCCCGGGCGCGGGCCGCGCGGTTGAGCGCACCGCGCAAGGTCTCGGCGTCCGTCAGCGGCTGGTGGCCAACACCCGACGACACCGCCAGACCGCGCGCCTCGAAGGCGTGCTCCGGGAACATCCGCCGAAAACCGTTGAGTGCGGCCTGGACCTTGACCGGGTTCGTCGAGGCAACAACGATACGCATCTTTCAATCCATTCGTCTCCATTCGTAACAAGGCATGCCTGCGCGTGTGCCGTGATGCCAACAACTTTAGGCAAAATAGGCCAGCGCCAGGCGAATGCGGTCTTCGATGGTGGGCGTGGCCGCGTCCTTGGGGATGGCCTGCACGGCGGCCTGCGCCTCCACCACGCTATAGCCGAGCGCCGTCAGCGCGGCGATCACTTCCGTGTCCACCTCGCTGGCTGCCGTCACACCCGCCAGGCTGAACTCCCCGCCCAACTTGTCCTTGAGGGTGAAGACGATCTTCTCCGCCGTCTTCTTGCCGACGCCCTTCACCCGGTTGAAGACCTCCGGCTGCTCGTTGGCGATGGCGCGGCGCAGCACATCCGGCGAGAGCGACGAGAGAATGGACAGCGCCAGCTTCGGGCCGACACCCTGCACCGTCATCAACAGCTCGAAGAGGGCGCGCTGTTCCTCGGTTGCAAAGCCATAGAGCGTCAGCGCATCCTCGCGCACGATCAGCTGTGTGTGCAGCAAGAGCAGATGTCCGACCTCCGCGCCGTCGAGCACCGAAGTCGGCACAAAGACGCGATAGCCCACGCCGCCGACTTCCACCACACAGGTATCGGGAGGCTGAAAGGAGAGCAAAGGGCCGCGTAAGGAGGCGATCATGCGTGAGGGGAGGAAGGGGTGACAAGGCGAGGGTCACCGTTCATCTCTCTTACCCATTCAATAGAGACTTCAACTTCAACGAATGCAGGTGACAGATCGCCACGGCCAGCGCATCGGCGGCGTCGTCGGGCTTGGGCGTCTCGGCTAGGTTGAGGAGGGCGCGCACCATCTGCTGGACCTGCCGTTTGTCCGCGCCTCCGTAGCCGGCCACCGCCTGTTTGACATCTTTGGGCGTGTACTCACCAACGGGCACGTTCGCCTGGGCCAGCGCCAGCAGCGCCACGCCGCGCGCCTGCCCCACCGACATCGCCGTGCTCACGTTGCGCTGAAAAAACAGCTTCTCCACCGCCGCCGAATCCGGGCGATGGAGAAGCAGCAGGTCGGACAGTTCATGATGCAACGTTTTCAGCCGCTCGGACATCGGCACGCCGGCGGGCGTCAGGATCACGCCGTAGGTCACCAGCGCCGGGCCGGTGTCCGTTTCGCGCACCAGGCCATAGCCGGTGGTCGCGGTGCCCGGGTCAATGCCGAGAACGATCACGCAACGCTGAAGGAGAGGGATGAATGGCTTCTGCCTTCAGCCTTCATCCAATCATCCATCTCAGGCCGCCATCTGGGCCAGCGCGGCGTCGCTGAATTCGACGTTGGTGTACACGTTCTGCACGTCGTCCAGTTCCTCCAGATGCTCGATCAGCTTCATGACGGCGACGGTGGACTCGGGGTCCAGCTCCAGCTTCTGATTCGGCTCCATGCGCAGCTCGGACTCGGACGGCTTGAAGCCGGCCTTCTCCAGGGCGTGCACCACCGCGCCGAAGGCTTCGGCGGGCGCGTAAATCTCGATGTGCTCATCGCTTTGCACCACGTCGTCGGCGCCGGCGTCCACGGCCACTTCAAAAATCTTGTCAAAGTCTGCGCCCTGGCTGGGGATGGCGATATAGGCCTTGCGGGTAAACTGCCAGGAGACCGCGCCGCCCTCGGCCATGTTGCCGTTGCCGCGCGTCACCACCCGGCGCACCTCGGAGATGGCGCGGTTGCGGTTATCGGTGACCACCTGAATGAGCAGGCCGGAGCCATGCGGGCCATAGGCCTCATACATCGCCGTCTCGAACGCCGCGGCATCCTTGTCTTCGCCGGTCGCGCGTTTGATGGCGCGCTCGATGTTTTCCTTGGGCATCGAGTTCGCTTTGGCTTTCTCCACCGCCAGTCGGAGTTTGAAGTTGGTCTCTGGGTTGCCGCCGCCTTCGCGCGCGGCGATCATGATCTCGCGCGTCAGGCGCGTGAACATCGCGCCGCGTTTCGCATCGGCTGCGCTCTTGGCGCGTTTGATGGTGGCCCATTTCGAGTGACCAGACATCGTCGCTTCTCCTACTTTTCGTCAGACTATCCGCAGAGCATTGCGATTATACCATCGGCCTCGCGGCGGGCGTATAATCACGCACGTGAACGAGAGCGGCGGCGTGGGCGATTTGCAGGCGAAGCTGCGCGCGGGCATCGCGGCCCTCCGCGCCGGTGACCGGGCGCGCGGGCGCAACCTGCTGCTCGAGGTGGTCGCCATTGACGAACGGATCGAGCCGGCCTGGCTGTGGCTGGCCGCCGCCCTGGATGACCCCGCCGACGCGCTGGCCGCGCTGGACAACGCGCTGACGCTCAACCCCAACAACGCTCCCGCGCGCGAACGCCGTGACGCGCTGCGCGCCCAACTCGGCCTGGCCGAACCCGCTTCCCCTCTCCCCGGCCCCCCTGCTCCACCTCCGGTCACACCACCAACTCCCGCTGCCCCTCAGACTCTCGCCGCCCAGTTCGCCGTTGATCCAGACGACGACCCGCTGCAATGCCCGTACTGTGGCCAATCAACCGCCGAGAGCGAGACGCGCTGCCCGCACTGCCGCCGCAGCTTGCTGATGCCGGGCCGCTGGCAGGGCGGCAGCTATTTGTACTTCCTGCTGATTCTGCTCGGGCTGAACGTGCAGGGCGCGCTGGTGCAGTTCGCCCTGCCCTGGTTCGTCAATCTGCTGCGCGGGCCGTGGGTGGAGAGCATCCTGAAATGGGCGCAGCTTGGCGCGGGGCTGACCGACGTGCCCTGGCCGGCGCTGGCCGTGCGCGTCCTGCTGCTGTTTTTCGTGCTCGTGCTCTTCCTCACCGATAGCCGTTTCGCATTCCCGAGTGCCGCTCTCGTGCTGCTGGTGGATGTGGGCGTGACCGGCGCAGCGTGGGCGCTCGACCTGATCCCCCAACCTATCGCCCTCATCAACCTGGCGCTGTCCGGTTCCGTGCTGCTGATTTCGCTGGCGGCGCTGTTCAGCCAGGCCATCGCCCGCGAGCGCCGCTTCACGCAGCTGGACCGCAAGCTGTTCGACGCGAACGGCTACTACCAGCGCGGGCGCGAGTATGCCCGGGCCGGGCTGGTAGCTTTAGCTGCCGTCCATTTTCAGAAAGCCGTCACCTTGCAGCCGCGCACAGCGCACTTCTACAAGGCGCTCGGCCTGGCGCAGTTGCAACTGGGTCGCTACGCCAAAGCGCGGCAGGCGCTGGAGGCCGGCCAGAGCTGTGCGCCAGAGGATGGGGGGTTCGCCCGAATTTTGGAGACGGTTGAGAAAAGAAAGTAGAAAGTGGAAATCAGGAGCGCTACTTTCTACTTTCTACCGACCCACCATCGGCAGATACACCGGGTAAAACGCCGGCGAGCAGATGGCGGCCTCGTCCACGTTGAAGTTGACAACGGCGGCGGTGCTCGTGGTGGCGGAGAAGGTGAGTGTATGCGCCTGGCCGGTGGCGAACGGGTTGAGGTCGAGCCGGAGGAGGCGGTACTCCGGATAGCTGGCCTGCTCGGCGGCGGTGGCCGTGAAGAGGGGAGAGCCGTCCATCAACACGGCAAAGCGATCACTCACGCCCGTGCCGGCGTCCGCCCGGCTGATGCGGAAGTTGAATTGCAGCGAGGCGGTGCCGGACGGGATGACGACGGATTGCGTCAGGACTTGCGTGACGGTGGCCGGCGAGGCGCTGGTGTAGCCGCCGAACCACGCCCAGCCGGAGCCATTCGCCGGGCCGGCCGGCCCCGCCCCGCCCGTCCGACAATTCCCGCCGGTGCAGAGGATCGGCAAAGCGGCCCCACCCACCGAGTCGCTTTGCGTCCAAGCGGCGGTTGGGCGCTCGAAGCTCGCGTTGCTCAATCGGTTATGAGGACAGAGTTCAATTCCCACACCGGACAGCACCGCGCTGGAGATCACCATTTCCCCAAGGCTGTTCGGATGCTGAATGTCGAGCGAGCCGCTCACCGCCCCCGGCAACGTCGGCGTAAATGCCACCCGGATGCTGCACGCCTGGCCGGCTGCTAGCGTTGCCCCGCACGTGCCGCCCGCGCCTGGAAAACCTCCGCCGCCCAAATAGCTGAAGCCTGCACCGCTCAGGGTTGGGGTCAGCGTTGCCGTCATCAGGCCAAAGTTCGTCAACGTCAGAGTGTGTGTCTTGGAAAGATCCACCAACACGCCCTCAAACGTGGCGGCGGTGCTGTTGAAGCGAACCGGCGGGACAAAAGCATTGAGCGCAACGTTGAGACGCAGCCGCGGCGTCACCCGGTTGCCCGCGCCGGGGCGGCTGTCGGTTACGGGCTGGCCGGTGGACTGGAGGGCGCCGAGAATTTCGCTAACGGTCGCCGACGGCTTCGCTTGCCTGAGCACTGCCCAGGCGCCGGCCACGTGCGGCGCCGCCATCGAGGTGCCCAGGTAGTTGGCGAAGCCGCCGGGCACGGACGAATTGATCCATTGGCCCGGAGCGAGCAGGCTGAGGAACGGCGCGCTGTTGGAGAACGAGGCGACGACGTCGGCTGCCGCCCCACCGCTCCCGTCGCCCACCGCGCCGACGCTGATTGCGCTGGAGATGCAGGCCGGCGCATTCATCGAATCCGTATAGCCGTTGTTGCCGGAAGCCGCCACCGTGGCAATGCCTGCCGCTCGCAGCAAATCAATTGCCGCTTTGCGCCCGGTTGCGCTTTGTGCGCTGTCACATTCGGCCTGCGTGTAAAAGCGTCCGCCACCCAGGCTCAGGTTGACGGCCGCAATGTGGTAGGCGCTGCGCAACCCGTATACAAAGTTGAGCGCAGCCACCTGGTCGCTCGGATAAGTGGCGTAGCACGGGCTGGTTGCGCCGCAGAACGAGCCGGTGAAGCGCGTGAAGACCTGCACGGCGATCAGCGTGGCGTCCGGCGCGGCCCCGGAGAACGGCCCGCCCGGCTGGCCGGCATAGGCCTTGCCCGCCGCGATGCCGGCGACATGCGTGCCATGGTCGCACTGCCGCAGCGGATCCGCTCCATTGACGTTGCAGGGCTGCGCAGCGGTTGGCCCGGTCATCGTCGGCATGCCGTTCGGGCAAACCGATTCCTGGCCGCCCGCCCCGTTGGCGTTTGAGAAGCAAGCTTCCGCAACAACCTTGCCGGCTAGGAACGGGTGCGCGCTGTCCACGCCGGTATCGAGGATGGCGATGGTCTGGCCCGCGCCGGTGAACCCTTGCGCCCACGCGCCGGTGACGGGCGTCGCCGCGCCGATAAGGGCGGTGCTTTCGGACAGGTTGAGGAACTCCGGCACATCCTCGACCACGCTTTCCACCCAGGGCGAGCGCCGTAGAGCTTCGAGCGCTGTCACGTTCACGCGCAGCGCGACGAACGGGATGTAGGGAAACTTGCGTAAATGGGAAGCGCCCGTGCCTGCTAACGCCCGCTCGATTGTGCCCTGCGCCCGGGCGATCTCGGCGCGCTGGTCGCCGACTTCAACGGCGTCACGCAACTCGCCTTCCGGCGCAAACGCCACGCGCAGTCGGACAATCACCGGCAACGTGCCGCTCTCGGCCAGGCGGCCAGCCAGCACGTCAAAGGCCAGCGCGCGGGCGGACGGCTCGGGTGTGGGCAGCGGCGCCTCCGCGCCAACCGACCCGTTCAAGACCAGGCCGGTCGCCACCAACAACAAAGCCGCCAACACACGCGTCGGGGAGTTCATCTTTCGCCTATCTGCATTATGCGCAACCGCCGCCGGCGCAATCCCCTGACCGATGCATGTTTACCGCGTTTCAACTCAAGTGAACAGGCGGTCCACCGCGTCGGCCAGCTCGGCCAGGTTGTTCACCTGGTGCACGGCGTCGCACAGCGGGGCATATTTGTGGATGTCGCTGTCGCCCATGCCCCACTCGTGACGCGGCTCGGGGTTGAACCAGACGACGCGGTGCGCGCGGCGCTTGAGGCGGTCGAACAAGTCTAGGCGCGGGTTGAACTGGTTGTTGCGCGCATCGCCGAGGACAATGACGGTGGTGCGCCGATCTACGGCGTCCAGATGCTCATCGAAGAAGCGCTGCAGGCACGCGCCCAGATCGGTAGAGTAGGGCCGGTGGGGGAAACGCCGCCGGATGTTGGGGATGGCCTCGTCCGGCCGCGACTGGATGAAGTCGTCGCTCAATTCCTCCAGATGATCGTAGAAGCCGAACGAGCGCGCCTTGGCCACCTGGTCCTGCAGCTCGTACATCAACCGCAGCATGAAGTCAATGACAGTGTGCATCGACTCGGACACATCGCACAGCAGCAGGAACTTGGGTTTGAGATGACGTTTCTTGAAGTGCAGGTCGAAGGGGACGGTGGCGGTACGCAGGTTGGCGCGCAGGGTGGACTTCACATCCAGAATTTTGCCGTCGCCCTTCTTCTGGCGCAGGGCGGCGCGCGAGCGCAGCTTGGCGGCCAGCCGCGCCACCAGACGGCGCAGCTCGCGCGCTTCGCTCTCGGTCAGCTCGGCGAAGGGCGTCTCCATCAGCTCGCGCTCATCGAACTGCGGCGGCGGCTGCTCGGCCAGCCGGCGCGCAATGCTCTGCCCGGCGAAGCGGTTGGCCTGCTCCTGCAAGGCGTTGAGGTTGGCCTGCAATAGCTCGCGCAGGGCCTGCTGGCCCTCCGGCGTCATGCCCAACTGCGCCAGCTTGGCAAGCAACTGCTCGATCTGCTCGAGCAGGCCTTCCAGGCCCATCTGGCGCAGCATCTCGCGCGTGAGGCGCGGCTGGTGTTCGGGACGGTTGGCGCGCGACGCGCCGGCCTGGCGCGCCCAGCGCTCCATCTCTTCGCGCGTCGGCCCCTGGCCGGTCGCCAGCATTTGCAGCAGCCGGTTGAGGTCGCCGGCCAGCGCACGCATCACCGCTTCCAGCATCCGGCGCTGGTCGGGCGTCAACGCCTGGTCGGGCGGGATCAGCGGCGGCCCGCCGGAGCCAAAATACAGGGGGAAGAGCTTCTCGAAGATCGGCTCGTCCTTGCGCTCCTTGATGAGCGTAGCGCGCAGGGCGTTCTTAAACGGCTCGCGGTCGAGCACGCCCATGATCTCTGTGGCGCGGAAGGCATCCTGGCTCTCGGCCAGCGACACCCGCACGCCGCAGGCCCTCAGGCCGGCGATGAATTGAACGATGCGGTCATCCATGGCGTGTCGGATGTCAGGCGGCGGGCATCAGGTGACGCCCACCGCTTTGACGCTAATCATCCGGCGACCAACGGCCCTCGCGCCCACGCAGGCGACGGATACCGAGCCTCGGGCTCGGGTCGCTGCCGCGCTCGCGGTCCGCGTCGTCGCGCTGCAGCATGCCGCGCCGCGCGCGCTGCAGGTCGGCCTCGTGCTTGAGCAGGATGGAGAGCGTGGTGTCGAGCGTCTGGGCGTCGAGCTGGCGGGCGTTGAGCAGCACCAGCGCGCGCGCCCAGTCCAGCGTCTCGCTGACCGACGGCGACTTTTTCAGGTCGAGCTGGCGCAGGCGCTGCACCAGTTCCACCGCCTGGCGCGCCAGGTTTGGGGCAAGGTCGGGCACCTTCAGCCGCACCACGTTCAGCTCGGCTTCTAGGGAGGGGTAACCGATGTACAGGTAAACGCAGCGGCGTTTGAGGGCCTCGGACAACTCACGGGTGTTGTTCGAGGTCAGCAGGACGAGCGGCTGATGCCGGGCGTTGATCGTGCCCAGCTCCGGCACCGATACCTGAAAGTCGGAAAGCACTTCGAGCAGGAAAGCCTCGAATTCGGCGTCGGCGCGGTCAATCTCATCAATCAGCAGCGTCACCGGCGTATCCGACATGACGGCCTGGAGCAACGGGCGCGGCAGCAGGAAGCGCTCGGAGAAGAAGACGTTGTCTTCGGCGGCCAGCCGATCGGCGGCCTCGGTCAGGGTGTTGGCATCGGTCAGCAACTGGCTCAGCTTATCGCGCAGCAACTGCGTGTACAGCATCTGCTTCGAGTATTCCCATTCGTATAGCGCCTTGGTCTCGTCCAGGCCTTCATAACATTGCAGGCGGATGAGCGGGCGGCCGGTCGCCCCCGCCCAGGCTTTGGCAAGCTCGGTCTTGCCAACGCCCGCCGGCCCTTCGGCCAGCACCGGTTTGCCCAGCTTCTCGGCCAGGAAGATGACCGTGGCGATTTCGTCCGTGGCGATATACTGCTGTTTGCCGAGCGCGTCCGTCACTTCGGCAGTGGAAGAAAACATTGCGACTCCTTGGAATACGAAAACTATACCACGCGCCGGCGGGCCGCAGCCCTCCCTGAAGGTAGAGGAAAGATGAGGATTGGCTGTGAATGTTGCGCGCCGGACTCTGCGACGCTCAAGGATAGGTGACGGTGAGAGAGTACGTGCCGCCGCTGTAGCCGGAGGGCATGACGACGCGCACGTAGTACCGGCCCGGCGCGCCGGTCAGGTAGAGGATCTCGAATGGCGGGCTGGCTGAGAAGCCGACGAAGTTGCTGGTGGATTGGTAGTACAACTGGACCTGCAAGCCGCTCATAGCGTTGTCCACCTTGACGCGGATCGGGCCGCTGTTGCGGCTTTCGAAGTAGAAGTAATCGTCGTCGCGCACGTTGACGCCGTTGTACGCGCCGCAGACCAGTCGCCCGGATTGTAGCGGGCCGTTGGCCTGCGCCACCAGGTTGTTCGGCTCGGTCTCGCAGGGGCTGACGTAGAAATCCGGCCCGCGCGCCACCACCGGCAGGTACACGCGGCGCGGGTTGTCGTCCACAAGTTGAATGGTTGCTGCGGCGGGCGCACCGAGCGTGGCGCTGACCGGCTGGCTGAGGGCGAGCGAGAAAGTCTTGTCGCCCGTGTAGTCGTTGAAGTTGAGAAGGGTGATGGTGACGGGCCGCGTTGTCTGGCCGGGCGGGAAGACCAGCGTGCCGCTGGCCGGGGCAAAGTCCACGCCGGCCTGCGCCGTTCCGTTGACCGCCGCGTAGTTCACCGTCGCCGTGACGCCCGAGACGGCGTTGAGCGAAACCAGCGCCGTGACGGAGCCGGCGGACTTGAGAGTCGTGTACGTGCCTGAGGCGAACAGCATCTGCGGCGGCGGCTGCGAGTCTATGATAGTGACGGTAGCCGTGCTGGGAGTGCCCAGGCCGGCCCCCGGCGGCGCGGATAGCGCGACATTGAAAGACCGGTCGCCGGTGTACAGCGGGCTGCCGGTGATGGGCACAGAAAACGTCATGGTGATCGTTCCGGTTATTGTGCCGCTCGTCGCCAGATAATCCACGCCGGCCTGCGCGGTGCCGTTGCTGGTGGCGTACTGCACGGCAAGGCCGAACGGCACGGCTTTATCCAATCGGGCCTGAATGACTGCCACCGACGCGCTGTCGCTGACGGGGAACTCAGGCTGTGCAAAACTAGCCAGCGGCACTTCGTAAGCGCCAATGTCACAGCGCGACCCCTGCGGGCGGACGACGCCCCGCGCGTCGGTTCTAATCGGTGAATTAGCGTGATCGCGGCAACCCGTTTCTCGACCCGCGTCTCGAGCCGGGCTGCCACTCAACAACGCATGGGTTCGCGCCGGCCCGCCGTTATCGCGCAACAACCCCACCACAGGCGCAACGCCAATGAGATCGTTGTTCGCCACGTTGAAACCTGTACAGTCCCCCGAATTGGGCGGTTTGCCGATTTGTGTGTAATTTCGTAGGCGCGGCTCTCAGACCCGCGCCTACAGGCCGAATTACACAATTTTCGGCATACGGCCCGAATTGCCGATATTGCCGATCAGGTTGTATCCGCCTGAGACGAAGGCCCCGTAACAATCGGGTGCTTGCGAAGTAGCGCTGTTGCCGGCGATAAGCGTATGGGTCGCCGTGAGCGTGCCCATGTTGAACAGGCCGCCGCCGATGGT
>JBBIQY010000011.1:0-52274 GCA_037442085.1 Anaerolineae bacterium | reverse complement strand
CAGCAATGATTTCCGCATGGTTCACCTCGACCAGCGACGTGGGGATTATACGCCAACGCCTCACCCTCGACCCCTTACCGCCGGGAGAGGGCGGAGTGAGAAGAACCAAAAGAGCGCAGCCACTGGCTGCGCTCTGAGATTGGACGGGCCCATTCGGCTCCTCTGCCTAAGAGTTACTTCCCGGTGTCGGGGTGAGGTTGGCCGGGGGGATGCCGAAGCGGCCGCGCCCGCCGAAGCCGCGCGGGCCGAACTCAAAGCCGGCCCCTGAGGTCGTGCCCGGCCCCCAAAAGCCTTCGTCCAGGCCCTCCAGCAGCCAGTCCGCGTGCGCGCGCGTGATCGTGCCGTTCGTTACCGCCTGTTCAATGGCGGTGCGGATCTGCGCCGTACAGGCCTCCGTTACCGCATCTCTCACGGCCTGCAAGTCTACGCCGGCTCTCTCAGCCAGTTGCGACAGCGTTGCACCGCCCCAGAGCTGCGTGCGCAGTTCGTCCACGGTCAGGCCGAGCGCTTCAGCCGCCGCCGCCTGCCCGGCCTCGCCGCAGAGTCCGCCGCGCCAGCCGCCGCGATGCGCCAGCGTATCCGCGCCAGCCGCCGCTTCCGCTGGTTGAATGTAAGTCAGGGCGCTCAGGCCGAGAAGGCCGGCCAGCACCGCCAACGCCACGATGCCGAGCGCTTTACCTGTGAGTCGTACCAGTGTTGCCATGTTCGTGTCCTCCGTTCGACGTGTTTTCCTGGGCTCCGTCATTGTGAGAATAGAATCAAGTTATTCAGAATCGGCGTAGGGAAGATGAATGTTGACTAAACCAAACGCGTGCCACATGCCACTCGTGCCGAGCCGACGGGTGGAGACAGACTGCCGCCTTATGTCAGATCCAGCACGAAGTTGAAAGTCGCGGCCTGGCCTTCGTCGGTCGCCGACAGATTCATCAACAGTGCGCTGTCGAAGATGCCATCGCGGGCATTGCCCGGCTCATTGGGGAAGTACAGTTGCGTCGTGAGTACGGGTTGATTGGGCGCCTGTACTTTGACGTGGATGTGGCGCGTGCGGCCGGGGTAAAGGCCGGGCACGATGGTCTCCAGTGTGTAGCGCCCTTGCGCATCGGTGAATTGGTGCCCGCGCAGCTTGTAGCCCACGTTGTCATACTGGCCGGCATCGTCCGCGTGCCAGAAGTCCACCAGCGCGCCGGCCACCGGCTGGCAGCTCGTAGTCAAGACGAAGCCCGTCACCGTCAGCGGCGTGCCGGTGATCCCCGGCTCACGCAGCGAGGTGCGTTCCGGCGAGTTGGGCGTGTAGAATGGCCCGGCTGTCTGCGGCGGCGTCACGTCATCGTCGTCACCACATGGCGGTGTGGGCGCGAGGCTGACGACGGTGGCGGCTGGCGCAACCGTGGGCGCCGCGCCGGCTGTGGTAGCCGTCGGCTCCGGCATCGCCGACTCCGGCGTACTGGCCGGAGCCGAAGTCGGTGCGGTTGTGGAAGTGGCTGCCGGCGCGCTGCAGGCCGCGAGCACCAGCGGCAGGCACATCTGCAAAAACGCGCGGCGACTGATCGGGCTCATGGTTACCTCCTGAATATCCGTAGATCATCGAAACCTTTCGGGCGCGGCCCATCGGTTGGGGCGCAGTCTAGGTGGGAGTCATTCAGAAGCGGTTAAGAGGCCGTATGCCGAAAATTGTGTAATTCGGCCTGTAGGCGCGGGTCTGAGAGCCGCGCCTACGAAATTACACACAAATCGGCAAACCGCCGGTTAAGAGACCCTGAGCAGGGAATGAGGGACGGTTGGCGGTATGGTGGTCGTGCCGGGCCGCGCCGTCGGGCCAGGAGAGGGTGAGCGTCAGGGCGCAGTGGTCGGAGAGAAAGCGCCGGCGCGCGCCTGGCTGGGCGCTGTCCTCCATTGGGAAGATGTCGGCGGACGGGCTGTGGGCCAGGCCAGCAGGCGCGCGGTAGAGCACGAAGTCAATCGGCAAGGCGTATTTCGCCGGGATCGGCCCGAAGGGACGGTAAGTCGGGCGCGGGTCGTCTGCCAGCGGATCGGTCAGGCCGCTTTCGGCAAGCAACTCGGCGTACAAGAAACTGTCGCGCGGGAAATTGAAGTCGCCGCATACTATCACCAGGTTGTCTTGCGGCTGAGCGCGCACCCAGTGAGCGAGCTGACGGACCTGCTCGCGCAGGACGCGGGCGAAGGGATTCGTCGGGCTCCAGTCGCCGGAGTAATTGGCGTTGAGGTGCGTGTTGAGCACCGTCACCGGCAGGCCGTGAAAGTGCAGATGCACGGTCAGCAAGCCTTTATCCAGAAGGCGATCGCCCACGGCGGGGCTGAGCCAGTGGCCGCGCTGTCGGTAGGGGGCGAAGCGACTGCGCTCCAGCGGCCACTGCGCGGCGGTGAGCAGCCCGCCCTTCGGCGCGAACCGGCCCGGCTGATAAGCGAAGTGCATGTAACCGGTGAGGCCGCGCAACAGCAGCCGCAGGTAGTGGTTTTGTTGAACTTCTTGCAGACACAATACCGAGTGGGGGTAGCGGCGCAGCTCGCGGATCAGGCGCGGCAGCCGTGGCCGGGCCAGGAAAAAGGGCAGCCCGAAGGTGTTGAGGGCCAGCAGCGAGAGATGCGGCATTACCGCCCATCATAACATCTGGCCCTACTGTAAAGAAGAGGTCAGCCGAGCGACGTTATCCGGCAGGTGCGCGTACCAGGGGCGCTCCAGCCAGCGTCCCAGCTCCAACGGCGTCGAGCGCTGCAGGTAATCGGCCTCGATGCGCCGCAAATCGGCCACGATCTGCCGATCCGGGATGACCAGCGTCACTTCCAGGTTGAGCCGGAACGAGCGGATGTCCAGGTTGCTGGAGCCGATTACGGCCAGGTCATCGTCCATGCTGAGGCACTTGGCGTGTAACAGAGTCGGCGCGCGGTGCAGGTAGATGCGGACGCCTGCCTGCAACAGCCCCTCGTAGTACGATCTTTGGGCGTGGTAGGTGAAGAACTGGTCGGCTGCCTCGGAGTTGATGAGCGTGACCTCGACACCGCGCTGGGCAGCCGTGGTGATGGCCAGTAACAGGCCCTCATCCGGTACGAAGTAAGGCGTCACCAGCACCAGCTTGCGCTGGGCGGCGTAGCACAGGGCGACGAACAGCTTGAGGTTGTTGTCGTAGGCGTGGCCTGGCCCGCTCGGCAGAACCTGGGCCAGCGTCTCGCCCGATGCCCGGATCTCGGCATCCAGTTCGGGGAACCGCTCGCGCGCCAGGATGATGCCCGTTTCCGCATGCCAGTCCGTGGCGAAGACTGCTTCCAGCTCGGCGGCCGCCGGGCCGGTGACGCGGGCCGCCAGTTCGTCGTAGACGATGTCGTCCTTGCGGAAGTAGTTGCGCCGGATCAGGTTGTGCGAGCCGAGGTAGCCGCACGTACCGTCAATCACCACCAGCTTGCGATGGTTGCGCAGATCGAAACGCGGCAACTCCCCGTTGACGATGCCGAGCGGCAGCATGACGTGGTGTTCGATGCCGGCCCGGCTCAGGCTGCGGCGCGTGGCGCGGTAGTGCGAGAAGTAAACGAGAGAGCCGTAATGGTCCATCAGCACGCGCACCTTGACGCCGCGCCGGGCGGCGCGCTCCAGCGCCTGAAAGACCGGTTCGGTTTCATCGTCGCGGCAGAGCGCGAAGAACTCCAGGTGGATGTAGCGTGACGCGCTGTCAATATCTGCAGCCAGGCGCTGTAGGAAACTGTCGTAGCCGGCCAGCAGTTCGATCCGGTTGCCGCCACAGACGGGCAGCCCGCCGAGCGTGGCATTGAGCCGCGCAAACGGCTGATAGTAGGGTGGGAGGGCCGGGGCCAGCAACGGCGCCAGGTCGGGGTCGCGACGCGCCTGCGCCACTCGCGTCGCGATCCACTCATCCATCAGGCGTTGTTGCTCACGGCGGCGTTTGGGTAGCTTCGTCCGACCAAACATCCAGAACAGCAGCAGGCCGATCACCGGCACCAGGGCGATCAGCAGCAGCCAGGCGATGACGGAACTGGGCTTGCGGTTGCGCGGGATGATGAACACCATCACCAGCAGGATGAGGAAGAAAACGGCGTTGAGGCAGAAGCCCAGCAGCGGCCAGTTGGGGTTCATGTCGTTTTCTCGAGGTTGACGATCGCCGATGACCTACACACTTTACGCAGGCATAGGCGCCGGGATGCATGCATGCCCAGTCCGGGCGCGCCGCCAGAGCAGGATGCCTGCCACGGCAACCGTCGCGGCCAACACCGTGGTCAGATTGCTGGCCGCGTTGCTGAGCGCGGTCCACCGATCGGCAAAGACGTAGCCGAGGCCGCAGAAGAGCATGGCCCACAGCCCTTCGCCGAAGAGCACCGGAACGAGGAATCGGCGCAGCGCGTAGCGCGTGCTGCCGGCCAACACGTTGACCGGCAGCGCCAGCGGCGTCAGTGCAAAGCGAGAGAGGAAAATCGCCAGGACGCCCCAGCGTTGAAACAGGTCGTGCGCCCGTTGCCAGGCCGGCAGCGCCTGCACGCGGGCTGTGGTCAGCGCGCCGCCGGTGCGCGCCAGCGCGTAAGAAACCCCATCACCCAGAATAGCGCCAGCAGCCGCGAGCAGGACGGCGCTCGGCCCATCCAGCAGGCCTTGCCGGGCGAACGCGCCGGCCGCCAGCAACAACATGGTCGCCGGGAGCGGCAGGCCGGCGGCGCTCACCAGCGTCGCCGCGCCCAGAAGCCACGCGCCGTAATCGGCCAGGCCGGCCAGAATCAGTTCGGTCAAACCAGTCCACATGTCATTCTCCAGAACTTCGGGTCTGGCGGGCAGAATAAGCCCGGCTTGTTCAAAACCGGTTTACGTTGACGGGCTCTTTCTAAGCCAAATCTGAATCTCTTGCTTTTACCCTGGCGAGGCATGGAACCGGACTACAATTGGTGTGTGGCAAAGAAAGTGCTGGTGGTGGACGACAAAGCCAACGTGCGCGACCTGTTGCGCGAGTATCTGACTCAGCAGGGCTTCACCGTAGTGACCGCCGTCAACGGGCGGGAGGCGCTGTTTGCCGCCCGGCACGAAAATCCCGATGTCATCCTGCTGGATATCATGATGCCGGAGATGGACGGCTACGATTTTCTGCGCCAGTATCGGCGTGAGCGCAGTGTGCCCGTCATCGTCATCACGGCGCGCGAGGCGGAGAGTGACGCGGTGCTCGGCCTGGAGCTGGGAGCCGATGACTACATCATCAAGCCGTTTCGGATGCGTGAACTGGCGGCGCGCGTGCGCGCGGTGTTGCGCCGGGCCGAGCCGCCCGATCCCGCGCTCAAACCGTTGCACGTCGGCGACCTGGTGCTCGACGAGGCCCGCCACACGCTCACGGTGCGCGGCCAGCCGGTGACCCTCACGCCCACCGAGTTCAACCTACTGGCCCTGCTGATGCGTTCGCCGGGCCGGGTCTTCACCCGCCAGCAAATCGCCGAGCACCTCGCCGAGGGCGGTTTCACCGGCTTGGAGCGCACGCTCAACGTGCACGTGCGCAATCTGCGCGCCAAGATCGAGCCGAACGCGGAGAGCCCGACCTACATCGAGACCGTGTTCGGGATCGGCTATCGGCTGAACCGGCCCGAGGATTGACCGGACGCCACTCCAGACCGGCCGGTTTTGGCTGAGAGTGTCGTAAAGCTTCCACCGGTCGGACCCGGCAGGTCTTCGTTATGCTACGTTCGTTGAGTTGGAAACTGACCCTGGCCTTTTTGCTGGTTGCCCTGACGGCGACGCTGCTGCTGGCTGCCGTCATCCGCCTGACCAGCGCCGGCCAGTTGGATCGCCTCATCATCGAGCAGCGACGCAATGAGCTTCAGGCTCAACTCGTGAACTACTATCAGGCGAACGGCTCGTGGGCGGGTGTGCAGTTGTACCTGGCTCAGCTTCGCGGCGGGCTGCGCCTGCGGGAGCAAACCAATCGCCCGCCGGTGGGCCGGCGCGAAAGGTACGAGCTCTTTGGCCTGGCGGATGCCGATGGGAACGTCATTATTCCTCTGCCCGGCGAATACTTGCCGGGCGCGCGTGTGCCGCCTGGTGTTCTGGCGCGCGGCGAACCGGTGGTGGTGGATGGACAAACCGTCGGCGTCATCCTTACGGCTGGGCTGCCGCCCGGCCTGAATCCGGAGGAGACGGCTTATTTGCAGCGCACGACGGCGGCGCTGGTTCTGGCCGGCATCGGTGCGGTGATCGTCGCCCTGCTCGTCGGCGTCTGGCTGGCGCGCACGCTGACACGCCCCCTGCGCGCGCTCACCGCCGCTGCGCATCGCATCGCCGGCGGCGACCTGGAACAGGTGGTCACCGTCCAGTCGGCGGATGAGATCGGGGAACTGGCCGCTGCCTTCAACCGGATGAGCCGCGAGGTGGCGCGCGCCAATCAGGCCCGCAAGCAGATGACGGCCGATGTCGCGCATGAATTGCGTACGCCGCTGACCGTGATTGGCGGCTACATCGAATCGATGCGCGACGGCGTGCTGGAGGCGACGCCCGAGCGGCTGGGCGTCATTTACAGCGAGATCGAACGGCTGCAACGTCTGGTCGGCGATCTGCGCACGCTCTCGCAAGCGGACACCGGCGAACTGAAGCTGGAGGTGCAGCCCGTTTCGCCGGCGGAGCTGCTGCAGCAGGTGCAGGCGGCGTTTGCGCATCAGGCCGCGCAGAAGGGCGTTGCGTTGAGCGTCGAAGCGGAGCGCGCTCTGCCGGCCTTCGGCGCCGACGAGATTCGGCTCATGCAGGTGCTGGGCAACCTGGTCGCCAATGCCCTGCGTTATACGCCTGCCGGCGGCCAGATTGTGCTGGGCGCAATCGCCAGCAGCGACCGGCACGTTTCTCTGACCGTGCGCGACACGGGGCCGGGCATTGCGCCGGAAGATCTGCCGTTCATCTTCGACCGCTTCTACCGAGCAGACAAGGCGCGGGCAACGGAGAACGGCGAGTCCGGATTGGGTCTGGCAATCGCCAAAGCCATCGTCGAGGCTCACGGCGGTACGTTGACCGTGGACAGCACGCTTGGTCAGGGTTCGACCTTTGTCATTCAATTGCCGCAACGATAGGGCCTGCCGGGCCTGGCCGGAAACGCCCTCACCCGTCAGGCCATAGACCGGGACGGATTGATCCATGTCGGAACGCCTCCGGCGCGACGAGGCGCTCAGCCTCTATCTGCATCTCCCTTTCTGTACGGTGCGCTGCGTCTACTGCGACTTCAACACCTACGCCGGCCTGGAAGATTTGATGGCGCCGTACGTCTCTGCGCTGTGCCAGGAGATCCGGCGGGTAGGCCGGGCGGCGGAGGCGAAGGTGGGCCGGGCGGTCGCGCACACGGTCTTCTTTGGCGGCGGCACCCCCTCGCTGCTGCCGCTGGACCTGCACACCCGGATTTTCGCCGCGTTGCGCGAGGCCTTCACCCTTACACCGGATTGTGAGATCACGCTGGAGGCAAACCCCGGCACACTGCATTGCGCTGAACTCGAGGGATTGCGCGCGCTCGGCGTCAACCGGCTGTCGCTCGGCGTGCAATCGTCGCACCTGCATGAGCTGCGCCTGCTCGATCGGCGGCACCGGTTCGATGACGTGGTGCAGGCTGTGTCCTGGGCGCGGGCCGCCGGTTTCGAAAATATCAACCTCGACCTGATCTTTGGCCTGCCGCATCAGACTCTGGCGCAGTGGCAGGCCACGGTGCAGCGCGTGCTCGCCCTCGAGCCGGAGCACCTCGCGGCATATGCGCTTTCGCTGGAGCACGGCACGCCGCTGCGCGCCTGGGTCTATCGCGGCCTGTTGCCTGCGCCCGACCCCGACTTAGCCGCCGAGATGTATGAGTGGGCGAGTGAGACGCTGGAGCAGCACGGCTACCGGCAATACGAGATCTCGAATTGGGCAAGGGACGACTGTAGACCGCCGGCGGATGAAGACGATCCAAAATCCGAAATCAGAAATCCGAAGTTTGCCTGTCGTCACAACCTGCAATACTGGCGCAACGGCGAGTATCTGGGTTTCGGCGCGGGCGCACACGGCCACGCTGCGGGGAAACGCTACTCGAACGTGCTGGCGCCGGCGACATACATTCAGCGGTTAAGGAACTGCGCCGCGGGCGAGTGGGCGTATCCGCTTTCACCGGCGGTCGCGCAGTCTTCCGTGCTCACGCCGAGCGACGCGATGGGCGAGACGATGATGATGGGCCTGCGCCTCACGCGGGAGGGCGTGGCGAGCAGCGAATTCAAGCAACGGTTTGGGGTGGCGCTCGGCGAACGTTACCGGCGCGAGCTGAATCGGTTACGCGAACGCGGTCTGCTGGAGTGGGACGGGGAACGCGCGCGCCTGACACGGGCCGGGCGGCTGCTCGGCAACCAGGTGTTTCTGGAGTTTGTGGGATGAGCGACCGGGAAGTCAATTGTCGTCGTTAGCGGCTGCTGCCCGATCACCAGATTTCACCCTCGCGCCACGGGGCGGTTAGCGTGCCACGCAAGTCGAGCGGCGGCGTGTGGGGCAGGCGCAAAATCATGACCGCTTCATCGGGGGTCGGGTAGCGGTTGCCGTCGCGCTCGACGAACAAGCTCCCCTCCCATAGCTCCCACCCCAACCGCGCGTAGTAAGCAGGGTCGGAGGGGGAAAGCACACCCAGGTCGTAGCCGGTGATCGCCTGTGCCAGCGCTCTCAGAACCGCCGCGCCGTACCCGCGTCGCTGTAGGGCGGGTTCCGTGGCCACTGCTTCCACGTACGCGCTTCGCAGGCGCACGCCGTTATAGTCCAGTTCGCGCTCGATCCACAGGGCGTGGCTGGCCAGGCGCTGATTGACCACGGCGACGACGTGTGTGGCTGTCGGGAAGCACTCGAACAACGCCGAGAAATCCTCCTCGTAAGCACGGGTGCACAGTCCAATCAGCTCTGTACGCTCGGCCGGCGTGAGGGCCGGGCTCGGCAATATTTTGATGTGTGGGTAGGGCGGCATGGTGGTCAGTGGGCTGGGGAGACGGCGTCAGGCGGTGCGCCCGAGCAGCGACTGCGTCAGCGTCAGCAAAGCCTCCGCCGCCGGGCCGGACAGATGCGCGGCTTCCAGGTGAGCGAGGGCCTCTTGTGTCAAGGCTTCGGCTTTCGCCAGGGTAAAGGTCTGTGCGCCGAGCGCGTCGAGCTGGTGGGCCAGCGCCGCCACAGACTCGGCGGGGTGGTGCGGGCGGGCGTAACTCGCCGCGAAATCTTCCGAGCGTTCCAGACCATACACCACCGGCAGGCTCTTCTTGCGCTTCTCCAGGTCTCCGGCGGCGGATTTGCCCGTCACCGCCGGGTCTCCCCAGATCCCCAGCCAGTCATCCTGCACCTGAAAGGCCAGGCCCAGGCTGCGCCCGTACTCGCTCAGGTGGTGCGTCGTCTCCGGCGGCGCTTCGGCGATGAGCGCGCCCAGCCGGGTACAGGCCGCGATCAGAGCGGCGGTCTTGCCGCCGATCATGGCCAGATATTCGTCCACCGTAACACGCGCACGCGTCTCGAAGCGCATGTCGAGGTACTGGCCCTGAGTTAGATGCAGGCAGGTTCGGTCGAACTCGGCCAGCGCGGCCAGGACGACAACGGGGGGGACGCCGCACTCGGTCAGGCGGTGCGGCGTGAGGTGCGCCAAGGTGAACAACGCATCGCCGGCGTTGATGGCCTGGGCCTCGCCCCACAGCTTCCAGACGGTGGGCCGCCCGCGCCGCAGCGGGCTGGCGTCCTGGATGTCGTCGTGCAGCAGTGAGAAGTTGTGGAGCAGTTCGAGCGCGGCGGCCATGGGTAAAGCGCGTTGCCAGTCGCATCCGCACGCCGCGCAGCTCAGCAGGCAAAGCAACGGTCGCAGCCGCTTGCCACTGGCCTGCGAGTCCTGGAGGGGCAGTCCGTGCTCATCCAGCCAGCCGAGGTGATACTCCAGCATCACGTAATATTCGCGCAGATCCGCCCGGCCGCCGCCTAGCGCCCGGCGCAGCTCGGCCTCGATGGCAGGCAGGTATTCGGCTGAGAGTTGCGGGAGGGACATGGGGTGGTAGAAGATCGAGGGCAGAAGCAGCGGACTCTTTCTACTTTTGACTCGCCATCTCCACGAGTTGAATTTCCTGCAGGCGCGCTACGCTGTCCGCGCCGGCAGCGAACATCGCAATTTGCAGTTGGCGGGTCAGGTCGTGGATGACCTGGCTGACGGCCTCGGTGGAGACGTTGGCTGCTTTGAGGAACGGGCCGGCCAGTCCGCATAGCCGTGCGCCGAGGGCCAGGCACTTGGCGATCTCGATGCCATCGCGCAGGCCGCCCGAGGCGATGATGGGCAGGCCCGGCGCAGCGCGGCGGACGTTGAGGATCGAGTCGGCGGTAGGGATGCCCCAGTCCACGAACGCGGCAGCGATGCGGCGTTGCGACTCGCTCGTCGCCCGGTGCATCTCCACCTGTGACCAGGAGGTGCCGCCCGCGCCGGCCACATCAATGGCCGCAACCCCGGCCTCGGACAGCCGGCGCGCGGCCTGTTCGCTGATTCCCCAGCCCACTTCTTTCGCAATCACGGGGACGGGTAGGGCGCGGCAGACGGCCTCGATCTTCGGCAACAGGCCGGCGAAGTTGGTGTCGCCCTCCGGCTGCACGGCCTCCTGCAGGGCATTCAGGTGCAGGATCAAAGCGTCGGCCTGGATCATGTCAACGGCGCGGCGGCACGCGTCCACGCCGTAGCCGTAATTGAGCTGCACCGCGCCCAGGTTGGCGAAGAGCAACACATCGGGCGCCAGGTCGCGCAGCCGAAAGGTCTCGGCCAGTTGCGGGTCCTCGAGCGCCGCGCGCTGCGAGCCGACGCCCAGCGCGATGCCGGCGGCCTGCGCGGCGGCCGCCAGATGGCGGTTGATCGGCCCGGCGCTGCCCGTGCCGCCCGTCATCGAAGAGATCAGCAGCGGCGCGCTCAGCCGCTTGCCGAACCACTCCATCTGTGTGTTCACGGCGCTGAGGTTCAGCTCCGGCACGGCCTGGTGGATAAACCGATAGCGCTCCAGGCCGGTGGTCAGGCCGGAGCGCACGTCCTCTTCCAGGTTGATGCGGAGATGGTCGGCCTTCCGGGCGGAGGTCGCCTGCGCGGCAGCCGGCGTAACTTTCGTCATCAGGGTGTGTTTTTACTGACGATCATGGCGCGACACTAATCTTATCAGTTGAGCGAGAGCGATGTCAATTTGCACAGACTTGCAACTTGACAACTTGCCGGGCAAAACTACAATTCGAGCGTCCGGCTGGCCAGGCCGTTGCCCTCATCTGAACGCAACAAAAGGAGATTTCCCTCATGGCCGATACGTTTGAAGAGATCAAAGCGATCGTCGTGGATCGCCTGGGTGTGGACGCCGCTAAGGTCACGCCCGAAGCCCGCTTTCGTGAAGACCTCGAAGCCGATTCGCTCGATTTGGTCGAATTGATTATGGCTTTTGAGGAGAAGTTCGGCAGTGAGATTTCGGATGAGGACGCTCAGAAGATCACAACCGTCGGGCAGGCGGTGGAGTACGTCAACGCACGGATGAAAACCTCGTAGGGTGGTATTGTAGGCAACATCCCGGCTGTCTTAGAGGCGAGAGACCCCTCTCGCCTCTTTGTTTTTCTAACGGGCGACGACGTTGCCGTCACCCAACCGAACGCACTGATTGCGGCCCTCCGTGTTCTCAGTGAAATCAGTGAGATCAGCGTCCTCAGTGGTTCAGGATCACTGAGGCACTGAGAGCACCGAGCGCACTGCTGGTGACCCCTCCGTGTTCTCAGTGAAATCAGTGAGATCAGCGTCCTCAGTGGTTCAGTGATTCCGACCTCGCCAAGCGCGGCGCGAAGAGTCGCTGCCAGCCCTCGGCGGCGGCGGCTGCAAAGCCGAGCAGCGTGACTGGCCAGCCCCAGCCCAGCGGCCAGACGGCACGCAGCACTTCGGAGGCCGCCGGCCAGAGCGCCCATAGCCCCCAGGCGCTGACGCCCAGCCCGATCACCGCCAGCGCGATCTGCGCCAGGGCTGCCACTTCCTCCGGCAACAGCAGCGCGAGCGGCACGGCCAGAGTCGCCGCGCAGGCAATGAAAAACTGCGCCTGAAACTCCGGGTCGGCGTAGGCGCTCAGAAGGTAAGGATAGTAAGGGAAGACGGCGGCCACGCTCAGGCCGGCGCAGAGCAGCAGCCCCCAGCCCGGCGCGCTATCGGGCCAGAGCGCGTCCAGCCAACCGCGCGGCGCGGCGCGGCGCACACGGGCCGCTGCCAGGCCGAACAACACGGTCAGGCAGGCACAGGGGAGCAGGAACGTCAACCGGGCAAACGGCAGTTCGCCGGTGAAGACGCCGGGCAGAAACTCCACCCACTCGGATAACTCGTAGGCGTTAAGTTGGAGCGCGCCCGCCGGGTGCGCCAGCCACGGCTGCCAATAGCCGAACAGGGTCAGCGCCAGGGCGCCCGGCAGAAGATAGCGCCGGGTCATCGGGCCTGATCCGGCAGCGCGATCACGTCGTCGAGCACACGCTGGATTTCTTTCTCTTCGATCTGTTGCTGGCTGAAGTAATCCACCATGAATTGCGAGCGGCGCAGGCGCACGGTGAGCGGGGCCACAGCGCGGACGTCGGCCAGGGTGGCCTCGGTGCGGTTGTCGGCGGCGGCCAGCGCCCGGGCGGCCTCGAACAGCGTGATCTCGGCCCGCAGCGAGTCGATCTGCAGCCGCTGGACGAGTTGCAGGCCGGCCTGCTCGGCCTCGGGCTGGAGGCGCACCGAGGGCAGCAGGTTGCGCGCAGCCTGCACCTCGTCGCGCATGAGCAGCGTCTCGGCAGCGTAGGCGGCGGCGATGGCTTTGGGGTTGGTGAGGTAAGCCCGCACTCGGCGATAGGCCTCCAGTCGTTCCTGTGTATCGTTCAACCCGGCGACGATGAGCCGCAGCCCGAAGCGGTCGAGGATTTGTGGGCGCAGCCGGCCCTCCTCCGGGTTCATCGAGCCGATCAGGACGAAGCGCGCGCGATAGGTGGCGGCGACGGGCCCGCGGCGCACGGTGTAGATGCCCTGCGACGCCGCATCGAGGATGGCATCTACGATGTCGTCGGACAGCAGGTTGACTTCGTCAATGTAGAGGATGTTCTGGTCGGCCTGCGCCAGCAAGCCGCGCCGGATGCGCATTCGGTTGTGGGCCGCGGCGGCTTCGTCCAGCCCGCCGACGACGTCCTCCAGCCGCGCGTTGAGCGGCAGTTCCACCAGCTTGACGGGGTCCTGGTAGGTGAGGGGCCGGCTTTCGCCGTATTTCTTGGCGCAGTCCGGGCAGACGGCGTCCATGCCGCCGGCCTCGATGTCCTCCGGCAGGCAGCCGTAGGGACACAGCGACCGTGATACCAGCGGCATCAGGTCGGAGAGGCTGCGCACGGCGGTGGTCTTGCCGGTGCCCCGCGGGCCGATGAGCAGCACGCCGCTGATAGCAGGGTTGATCAGCGCCAGCAGCAGCGCGATCTTCATCTCGCGCTGGCCCACGATGCCGAGGAAGGGGAAGCGGATGTCGTCGGCCAGGCCGCGATCGCCGGGCGCGACGGCATCAATGAAGCGCTTGCCGGAGACCTGCTCGAGGAGTTGTTGCAGCGAAGGAAGGCTTTCGGACATGGCGCTTTGCGATATGGCGTGTCACGTGCTCCGTGCACCGCGCAAGGCTTCGGACGAAACCTGCAGTGCGCGACCCATCATTTTTGTCTTTGACTCAACCGGTACGCTTGCCGCGCTTTGGCTGCTTCCCAATCGGCGCGCTCGGTGTCGGTCTCGATCAGCAGCGGCGGGACCGGCGCCGGGCGGCCTTTTTCATCCAGCGCCACATACACGAAGTAAGCGGTGTTGGTGTGCGTCGACTCGCCGGTTAGCAGGTTCTGCGCACTGACCTCGATGCGGGTCTCGATCGAGGTGCGCCCCACATAGGTCAGGTTGGCCTCCACGGTCACCAGGTCGCCCACATGAATCGGCTCCTTGAACAGCACCTGGTCTACTGCCACGGTGACGACCGGGCGTCGGCTGTGGCGCATGGCAGCTGAAGCGCCGGCCTCGTCCATCAGCCGCATGATGTAGCCGCCGTGGACGTTGCCGAGCAGGTTGGCCTCGGCCGGCGGCATGAGCAGGGACAGGGTGACGCGCGAAGCGTGGACGGGCTTGGGCTGCATTCGGAGGCTGGAGATTTAGAGATTTGAGATTTGCGTTGGGACCCATTATACGAGCGAAATCTCCAATCTCGGATCCCCTCTCCGCCGAGGCCTCTGCCCTGTTACTCGCCCATGTCCTTCGCGGCCGGATCAGCGTCGAGGGTATGAAGCAGTTCGGGCTGCTCATCCAGCACGTCAATTGTATCGAAGCCGATCTCGCCAAACAGCGGCGGCAGCGGCATGTTGGCGGGCAGGGTGATACGCTCCGCCGGGCGCTCGGGCGGGGTGTGGCGCGCGCCGTTCACCGCATCCAGCGCGCGTTTGCGCAGGATGCGGAAGTCGCGCGATAGCTCTCCGACGTACCGCCCCGAGACCGAGTAGACGCGGCTGTCGCGCTCGACCCAGCCGATCCAGTCGCCGCGTTCGTTGTAGAGATGGCCGTTGGCCAGCAGCGTGGCGGCCCACCGGCCGCGTGAAGTATAGAGTGGAAGCTGTCTCATGGCCCGGATTATAAGCCTGGCCGGGGCGCCTTGTGGTTGGCGTTGGGTGGTATGGGTAGCGTTAGGAGCGGCTGAGTTCACGGTATAAAGCCAATAATTGCTTGGCGGATTTGGCCCAGGTGAAGACGCGCGCGCGGGCGAGGCCCCTGGCAATCATGCTGGCGCGCACGGACTCATCGCTGACGGCACGGCTCAGGGCATCGGCCAGAGCCGCCACGTCGGTAGGGGGGACGAGCAGGGCGGCGTCGCCGGCCACCTCTGGCAGGCAGGCCGCGCTGGAGGCGACGACCGGCGTCCCGCACGCCATCGCCTCCAGCAGTGGCAGACCGAAGCCTTCATAAAGCGAAGGATACGCAAAGACCCGCGCCGCCGAGTAGAGCGCCGGCAGATCGGAGTCTGCCACGAAGCCCGGAAATAGCACCCGGTCGCGCAGGCCGAGTCGTTCGACCTCGGCAAAGATCGAGTCGAACAGCCAGCCTTTGCCGCCGGCGATCACCAGTTGAAGATCGGAGATTGGAGATTGAGATGAGATGGCGGCGAAGGCCTGAATCAGTCGGACGTAGTTCTTGCGCGGCTGAAGCGTGCCGACGGACAGGATGAACGGCGCGGGGTTCAGGCCGTAGCGGGCGCGGACGGCGGCCAGTTGTCCGGCGTCGGTCACCGGCTGGAAGACGGACTCCACGCCGCTGTACAGCACAGAGATGCGTTCCGCCGGGAGGCGGTACAGCTCAACCAGGTCGTCTTTGGTCGCCTGCGAGTCGGCCAGCACATGGTCGGCGCGGGCGACGGAGCGCGGCACGACGGTGTTGAGATAGGCGCGCAGGCCGGGCGCCGCGGAGGCTGGGTCGCGCACGAAGGAAAGGTCGTGGACGGTGAGCAGGGTGCGCGTGCCGCGCCGGACAGGCGGCAGCGTGAAATCGGGCGAGTGAAACACGTCCACCGGGCCGATGAAGGTCTCGACCGGCAGCGGCAGGCGGGCGCGATGCCACATGCGCGCCAGCCAGATATCGTGGAAGGGCAGAGCGGTGACGCGGAAGTTGGGGGGGAGCGGCGGCAGGGGATGTGGACGCGTGCGCGAGGCGAAGAACAGGCGATAGTCGTTGTGGGGATCGGCGGCGGCCAGGGCGCGCAGAAGCTCGCGCGTGTAGCGGCCGATGCCTGCGCCCTGCGCGACCGCGGCTGTCACATCCAGGCCGAGGCGCATCTAAGCGGCGGGCGCTTCTGCGGGCGGCTCTGTCGGCGTCTTTGGCTGTGGCGCCGGCGGCGCTTTCGGCCCCAGCGCGCGGCGCACGTACTCGATCAGCGATTTGGAGTTGATGGGTTTGGTGAGGAAAGCGTCGGCGCCGGCGGATTGGCTTTCCAGGCGCGTCTTCTGGTCGGCCTTGGCGGTGAGGATGATGACGGGCAGGTTCTTGATGCTTTCGCTGACGCGCACCTTGCGCAGGATGGTGAAGCCGTTGATATCCGGCATCATCAGGTCGAGCAAAATCAGGTCGGGCGTGCGGGCGGCGAGCCAGTCGAGCGCCTCCTGCCCGGAGAGGCAGGCGTGGGCTTCGAACCCGGCATGGTTCAGGATCATGCGCATGATCATCGCCAGATCGGGGTCGTCATCAACGATCAGAATGACGGGTTTAGCGTCGTTTGACATCGCGATAGGTCCAGAAGCGGTTCACGAAGAAATTCCAGAACAGCAGGACGGCGACGCGGCAGACGAGGGCAAGGTTGCCGGCCAGGTTCAGATTGGGCAACAGCGATTGTAGCGCGGACAGGGCGGTTGCCGCAACCAACGGCCGGGTGACGGACAACGCCAGTGTAAACACCGGGACGCCGATGGCCAGGCCAACGACGCTGACGATGAAAAACTTAGTCAGCTTCTTCGCCTGGTTGCTCTGACGCGCTTCGGGATAAATCCAGCCATAGTTCCACAGGAAGTTGCTGACCACGGCGGCGCAGAATGAAAGCGATTGCTCGATGATTTCCGGATGCTCGACGAGGTAACCGATGGGGAGCAGCCAGCGGGCGATCCACGCTCCGGCCTCGATCCCGTGCAGCAGGTTGAAGCCGCCGAAGTCAACGCCGAAGCCCATGGCGCCGACGATGAGAAACTTGATAAAGCGTTTGCGTTCAACCGGTTGGCGGCGGGCAAGATGCACGAGACTAGTCACCGGTTTGACCTCGAGCCGATTTGATAACATGCAACACTCCAATCTGCGCAGCCAGCATTAAGTCCGTATTGTTGACGTGCAGGTTGTCCACGATCTGATGGATCAGGAGATGGGCCCACACGCCCAGCAGGCCGAGCGCCAGCCCACGCCGAAGGCCGGAATTGCGCCTGAGGGTAAACAGGGTAAGCATAATGACAGTGGCCCACAGGCTTACATAGGCGGCTAGTCCTAGCACGCCCGTCTCAGCCCAGGTGTGCAGGTAGATATTGTGAGCGTGGCTCAGGTGAAAGGGCCAGTTGGCCAACGCCGCCTGTGGATAGGCGCCGGCGTAATTGCCCAGCCCGACCCCCAGCCACGGGTGCGCGGCGATCATGTGCTGCGCGGCTTGCCAGTGCGCCAGCCGCTCCAGCAGCGCGAAGTTCGCGTCGTTGATGTTTACGCCGCGCACGTCGCGCACGTTCACAAAGTCTGCCACGTTCGCCAGGCGCGCCGTCAGGCTTACAGGCACGATGCCGGCATCCATGAGCAGCCAGCCGCCCAGCACTGCAACGCCGACCAGTCCCAGGCCCACGCTCAGGCGGCGCGGCCAGAACGCGGCCATCACCAGCGCCGCCCCTGCTGCGCCTAGCCAGGCCCCGCGCGAGAACGAGACGTAGAGGCCGGCCAGGATCAGGACGGCGAGGAGGAGGCAAAGCAGAGACAGCAAAAAGTGGCGAGTGGTGAGTGGCGAATGGGGAATGGAGAGTAGAGAACGGCGAATGAGGAATGACGAATGGCGAGTGACTTGGTTAGGCGTCAGGCTATGGGCAAGGGCGCCGAGCGCCAGGCCGGCGGCGAGGGGCCAGATCAGGCCGAGGTAACCTCCGAAAGGGTTGGGCTGCTCGAAGGTTCCGTAGGCGCGGTAGAGTGTGCCCGACAGCAGAAAGCTCTCCGGCCCTTCGCCGCGAAAGCGATACTGGTAGATGCCCAGCGCCGCCTGCGCCGCGCCCGCCAGCAGGATCGCGCCGATGATCCACCTCAACCGCCCGCGCTGCGCTTCGCTCTGGACGATGATGATGACCAGGACGACCTCGATCCACTTGATGACTTCATTCAGGCCATCGCGCCAGGCCTCGGCGTTGTAGAGCGAGAGCAGGCCGACGAAAATCCAGGCGCTCAAGGGGACGAAGATGAAGAAGCGCGGGACGCTGATCTCGCGCCGCAGCAGGCCGCGTGCCAGCCAGCCGGCCAGGGCCAGCGCGAAGAAAATCTGGCCGAAGTCCCACAGCAGGCCGGCCCGGCCACTGGCGGCCAGATAGGCGCGCGTCGGGCCGAGCGCCAGCGCCATGCCCAGCCCGAGCGCCGGCTCCCAGAGCGAGCACGCGACGAGGCCGGCGCCGGCCAGCCCGATCAGGCTGTACTCAACGGGCAGCCAGGCCAGGAGCAGGCCGCCGGCCAGGGCCGCCGGCAGCACGAGGTAGCGGAGCGTCGGTGATGGCAGCGCGCGCAAATCGCTATTTCATCAGCTTGCGAAAGTACTCGACCGTGAGCCGCAAGCCCTCCTCGAGTTCAACCTTCGGCTCCCAGTTGAGCAGGGCTTTGGCTTTGGAGATGTCCGGGCGGCGTTGCTGCGGGTCACCCGAGGTGCGACCATCGGGCACCAGGCGCAGGCCGGCGCGGTTGCCGGTGATGGCGTTCACCTTCTCGGCGAATTCGCGGATGGTGATCTCGCGCGAGTTGCCAAGGTTGGTGGGAAGGTGCTCATTCGACCAGAGCAGGCGCACGATGCCATCCACCAGATCCGTGACGTAGCAGAAACTACGCGTCTGCGATCCGTCGCCATAGACCGTGAGGGGCTCGCCGCGCAGCGCCTGGCCGACGAAGTTGGGCACCACGCGCCCGTCGTCCAGCTCCATGCGCGGGCCGTAGGTGTTGAAGATGCGGACGATGCGCGTGTCAACACCGTGGGTGCGGTGGTAGGCCATGGTCAGCGCCTCGGCAAAACGTTTCGCCTCGTCGTAGACCGAGCGCACACCGACCGGGTCCACATGACCCCAGTACGTCTCCTTCTGTGGATGTTCGAGCGGATCGCCGTAGACCTCGGAAGTGGACGCGAGCATGAAGCGCGCGCCTTTGGCCTTGGCCACGCCCAGCGCGTGCAGCGTGCCCAACGCGCCGACTTTGAGAGTCTGGATGGGGAGCTGAAGGTAGCCGGTGGGCGCGGTCTTGCTTGGGCTGGCCGGCGAGGCGAAGTGCATCACGACGTCCAGCGGCCCGTCCACGAAAATGTATTCCGAGACGTTGTGCTTGATGAAGCGGAAGTCGTCACGGCCGGCCAGATGTTGGATGTTGCGGATGTGGCCGGTGATCAGGTTGTCCATGGCGATGACGGAGTGGCCGTCCGCCAGCAGCCGGTCGCCAAGATGGGAGCCGATGAAGCCCGCCCCGCCGGTAATCAGAATCCGCATGGGGTATGATTCCTGTCGCGCAGAACGTCACAATCCCAAAAAACTCGCGCGATTCTAACACACGGCCCGGCCGGGTCGGTCGAGAACGGTTACGCACGCAAGCGTTGGATGAGCGCCAGCGCTAGCATGAACGCGAAGGCCAGATCAACCAGAAAGAAAGAATGATCTACCAGGCCATGAGCCAGCAGGTTGGCGACGAGGGCGGCGAGGCCGATCTGTAGGCTGTACAAGTTGGTCTTGAGGATGGGTGAGTGACTGGGCGGGTGAGGGGGTGAGAGGATTGTTCTCCAAAAAATGACGACGAGCCACAGGGCGGCAGCGAAGCCAAGCAGGCCGAGCCGGCTGAGAAAATCCAGCACCAGGTTGTGCGGGTGTGAGAGATTGGGCTCCTGCCATGCCTGCGGCAGGATGTAGAAGCCGCGATAGGCGTACAGAAAGTTGTCCGGCCCGACGCCCAGCCATGGGTGGTCGAGGAACATCCGCCAGGCGGAGAGCCACAAGTTGAGGCGGAAGAAGCCCGTCCCTGATTGCAAGTCGAACAGGCCGGCTAAGCGCGGCACGACGTTGACGGCAAGCGGCAGCGCCAGCAGGCCGAGCGCCAGCGCCGCGCCGACCAGGAACAGGCCACGCCGCCCCTGCCAGCCGATGACGATGACGGCCAGCGCCGCCGGCAACCCCAACACCAGCGCGCCGCGCGAGAAGGTGAGCAGGAGGGCAGCAGCCATGATCAGGCAGGCCAAGGTGTAGAAGGCGCGGCGCGGCGCATCTTTTAGAGGGCGCAACGGCCCTACCAGGGCCACGGCCAGCGCGACGGGCAGCACCCGGCCCAGGTACAGCGCTAGGTTGTTGGGTGAGCCGTACACGCTACGGATGCGGGCCACGCCCTCCTCGGTGACGATCAACCCTGTCCCCGTGACATACTGGTACAGCCCAATCGCGGCAACCGCGACCCCGCCCAACACAAAGAAGTCCACGATGCGCCAGAGTGCCCGCTCATCGAGCGGGATGACGCGCAGTAGAAAGTAGAACAGCGCAGCGCCGAGCAGGACGGTGCGGAACTCGTACAGGGCGACGGCGCGCTGCTCGGCGGCAAGCGTGCTGAGGGCGGAGACGAGCAGCAGGGCGAGGACGCCGAGGTCGAGGGAGGAAGGACGAAATGCATAGCGCCCATTGTATTGGGCGCTGGACGCCGGGCGGGAGGCCTGAGGGGCAAGGCGCGTTTGCCATCGGCTCAACAGTGGGGGGAGGTGGCGCAGCAGCCAGGCGGCCAGGGTCAGCCACAGGCAAAACTCCAGCACCGAGGCGCCGCGCTCCCACAACAGGCGCGGGAACAGGTAGAAGGGGATGAACAGCGCGATAAAAGCCAGCGCCATATCCAGCCGCAGGTAGAACAGGAGGAACAACATGCCGAGAGCGGCAAGCGCCAACAGGAACGAAGGTGAGAAATAGAACAGCCCGGCGGTCAGCGCGGTGATAAGGAGCGGCGCAGCGTCGCCGAAGCGGCGGGTGAACGCCGTGATCTCGGCCTCGAAGGCCAGCCAGGCCGAGACGTACAGGAGTACACCGATCAGGGCGGTGAGCAGCAACTGGCCGGCTTCGCCCAGGCGCGCCCAGGCGCCGCGCACGGCCACACCCATTCGACCCCACGCCAGGCCGCGGCCAAAGAACACGGCCCCGCTCATGCTCAGCAGCGCCAGGCCGAGCAGGCCGCCCACTGCGAGAGCGAACTCTCCGGCGGGCAGGCGGCGTCCTACGCTGAAGCCCACCAGCGCCCATTGACCCCAACCGCGCTCCGGCTCGATGACGACGACGTGCGTCCGATCCGCATCAAGGCCGGACGCGATCGGTATAGTCTCGACCTGCGGCGTCAGATCGGGGGAAGTCAGCACCAGGTACGCGCCGCGCTCATCGCGCGGCAGACGATTGGCCGGTTGGCCGTCCACTGTGATGTAGAGATAGGCGCGATAGTCGCCGCGCCTCACGCGCAGCGCCAGATCGCTGCCTTGGAACTCGAAGCGCAGTTGAGCGCCGGCATAGTCCTCTGGAATATCGGCGCCTAATTCGGAGAATTGCCACGCGCCGATGTACTGCGCGGCGGGGTGGGTGGCGGTGTGATTGCCGGGAAAAGCGGCTGGAGATCGAAGACTAGAAATTAGAGATTGGCCGAGGGGGGTGAGTGCGCCTTGCGGGTCGGCCAGAGCAAAGCCCCAGCGCGGGTCATCGGGCGGGGCGGCGGGCTGGTAGTTCTCCAGCGCCAGCGGCCCGGCCCAGGGCCATTCCTGCGCGGCGCGCTCGTAGGCGCGGAGTGTGTAGATCGCCTGCTGTTCGGGCGTTGTTACACCCCAGAGCGAGTCGGCGCGCGTGTTCCAGCCGAAGTTGCCGCCCCACAACAGCTTGTGGCCGTCGCCGTTGCGCACCATGACTTCGCGCAGCAGCGCGAAGCGCGAGAAGTTCAATAACTGCGCGTCGGCCTGTCGGTCGTCCGGCCCCGTGTAGAAGCCGTGTGGTTTGCCGGCGGCAGCGTCGAAGTATCGGCCGGCACCGAGGTCGTACAGTTGTTGCAGATAGAGCAGATCGCTGATGTTGTCCGGACCGGTCTCGACCGTGGGCGCGAGCGCGGCGGCGATGACGGTGGCCGAAGGATCGGCGCGTTTGATCGCACCGTAGGCAGCTTGTAGCAGCGCAGCGTACTCCGCAGCGGAGGGCGGCCTGCCCCAACTGTGGATTAGGTTCGGTTCGTCCCCAATTTGGTAAACATCAATCTGATCGCGGTAGCGGCTTGCAAATTCCGTGACCGCGCGGGCATAATGCTCGACGGGATGCTGCGCTGTCGCCGTGAGCACGGCGATGATCTTTTTGTTGTGCGCCGCGATGGTGTTCACGACGATGTCGTAATCGTCGTAAGGGCTGCGCCTGTATACAACGCCGGGCGGGTCAATGGTGAATGTGTGTCGCAGCCAGCCAAAGGCCGAGAGCCGCTCGATGGTGTTGTGGATGTCGGCGGCGCGCGGCGCCGGGAACTTAACGTTGATCGCAAATAAGTTGGCCGGGCGCGGGTCGAGCGCCGGGTCGGGCAGGCCGTCCACCGCGCCGAAGGTCTGCACGCTGCGCTGGTGGAGGATGGCAGCCAGGCCAGTCAGGGAGGCCAGCAGGGCGAGCAGGCTGGCGGCGAAGGCAATGCCTTCGACGAAGAGCGGGCGCCTCATCCCTGCCGTGCTACCGACCCCACTCCACCCGCGTCGTCAGGCCGTCGCCGGTCAGTTGCTGGCTCACGCCGCTGTCCGGGTCAATCAGCCAGAGGTTGCCCTGGTAGATGGCGGCGATCAGGCGTCCATCCGGCGACCAGGCCAGCGTGGCGCCGGCCTCGAAGCCCGGCTGGTCGTCGGGCGGAAAGATGACGCGCAGGTTGCTGCCGTCGCGGTCCATCACGGCCAGGCGGTAGCGGCTCTGTGGCGAGGTGTTCGGCTCGATGGCTTGCAGGAAGGCGATGCGGATGGGGCGTTCGCCGTCCGGCGTGTCGAGGCGCGGCGAAGGTGCGGGGTTGGCGAAGATGCCGGCGCGCGGCACCAGGTTCAATTCCAATCGCAAGCCGGGTGAGAGGGCGGTCAGGTCGAACACCGGCGAGTCTTCGGGCAGCTCTAGGCCGAGCGGCGGGCCATGCGTCACTGTGTACAGCCAGTCGCCCTCTGCCCAACGTAGGGTCGGATACCAGGCCCAGTCCTGCCGCGAGTTGTACGGCGCGAATTGGGTCAGCTCAGTCCGCTGAAACGTCGTCAGGTCAATCAGGCCGATGGAGTCGGTACGGGCATAAGCGAGGCGCTGTCCGTCCGGCGCGAAGGCATAACCCGTTCCCCACCAGCCGTACAGTCCGCCGGAGTTGGTCTCGATGACGGGCGTCGGTGTGAACGTCAACTGCCGCGTGCGCGGGTCCCGACCCCAGCTCAGCAGCCACAGATCGTTGTTGGCCTGCCAGAGCAGCGGGCCGCGTGGATTCTTCTCAGCGGTGGAAAAGGCAATGGTCGGTGAGACGGTTTGGAGCGGTGACCACTCGGCGTAAAGCGTATTGGAGACCGGCAGGCTGAGCGCTGGTTGGAGCGCGCGCAGCGATTGCGTGAGGGTGATGACCCAGAGCGTGTTGAAAACGCGGTCGAACTGAGGCGAGCTCGTATCGGTGAAGGCACGTGAATACAACACGGCCTGGCCGTCCGGCGCAAGGTCGAAGACGAAGCCGTCCAGGTCGCCGCTGGTGGTCAGCGGCGTTCGCCGGCTGGAGTCGCCGCGCATGACCCAGGCGTTGCCGCCGCTCAGGTAGGCGAGTGTGCCGGTGATGGGCGCGACGGTGAAGGCGCGCTGGGCGCCGACGAGGATGATTTCGGGTGTCGGTTCCTTCAGAAAGATGCGGTTGATGACGCTGCGGCTGACCTGCACGCCGTCCTCGAAGACACTCCGATAGGTGATTTCGGCCAGCCCGTTGACGCCGGCTTGGAGCAACCGCCGCTCGCCGCGCGGCAGACCCTCGTTGGCAATCACCTGGGACTCGAACGGGACGATGACCTGCTCGGTCTCGAAGGTCTCGCGCACGCGTGTGAGGCGCACGGTCACGCCGTCGCTCAGGCGGGTGAAGGGGGCCGGCTCCAGCCGGTCGGTCTCGCCGACGGCGATGCCGGCCTGGGCCAGCGCCTCGCGTACGGTCATCGGCTGGGGCAGCAAGAAGCGCTGCGTCTGTCCGTCGGCGATGACGGTGATCGTCAGGGGGCTGGGCGTAGCGGTGGGGAGGATCGGTGTGGAGACGGGAGCGGCGCAGGCGCTCGCCAGGAGGGAGAGTAGAAAGCAGAGGGACAGCCGGGTCACGCCCGCGCATAAATTCGCGGGCTGAGACGGAAAAACCGCCTGACGCTGACTGGACCGGGCCATTCGTGAACTGCCCGCTGAAGCGGGTTTCTGGCTATTCCCCCGACGTTTCGACGTCAGGCCGCTTGAGCGTTGCATGTGTGCCTGGCCACACCCTTCGATTGTCTCCGCCGCATTGTCGGCTATAATCGCGCGCTAGCGTGTGATCCGGCCGGTCAGCAACAACTGACCGGCTTCGATGGTCAGGCCGGTGACTTGCAGGCCGGTCGCCTTTGAACCGAGGCTGTCCGTGAAGGCCTCGTTGATGGCCGTCGAGACCTGTTCGAGCAGCTCCTCCGGGACGGGGATGGGACCGAAGTCGGCCTTATCGGCTTGGAAGACGACGCCCCCGTCGGGTGTGAGGTTGGCCGAGATGATGATCAGGGCGTTGGCCGACAAGCCGCCGGCCTCGGCGACACCGAAAAGTTGAATCTTGCCATCGCGCAGAAACACCTGCAGATCGCGGAGCGGCAGGTCCGATTGGTCCTGAAGACGCAGCGCCACAATGGAGGTCAATTGTTGTTCCGTCACCGTCAAGCTGACTTCGCCCCCGGCCGGGACGCTGGTCACCGCCCGTATCAGGTTATCCTGCAACTCACCAACGGACTCGGTAGAGACCGGGATGGGCGAGGCCGGCGGCTGCGGGCCGCCCACCGCGAAACCGCAAGCCAGGCCGGCCAGCACGCATGCCGCTAGCGCCCAACCCATGCTACTTCTCATTCTCGACTCCCGGTCTTGACCAATGCCAAGCGATTATAGCATGCACGCTTCGAGCCCTCCCAATAGTGTCGGCGTAGTCGCTGCTGATTCCATCGGCGACAATGAGTGGCGGCGCGCGCCGCTGCCACCGTCCGCCGAACTGGAGCTGAAAGCCGAGATCGCACCCGCCACGACGACACCTTTAGCCGGGGTTGAGGCTGAGGCGGAAGCGTCACCGGGGCCGGAGGCCGCTGGGCCGATCAAAGCCGCCCCAGCCGAAGAACCGCTGACCCTGCGACCTCTACCCGAACCCCTTAGCCTCGAGGCGTTGGTGGAGAGCCTGCTCTTCGTCGCCGAGGCGGCGGTGCCTATCACGCGCCTGGCGGAGGCCCTCGAGGTCAGGCCGGCGCAAGTGGAGGCTGCGCTGGAGTCCCTGGCGCGACACTACACGGCGCGCGGCCTCCGTTTGCAACGGATCAAGGACAAGGTGCAACTGACTACGGCGCCTGCCGCTGCCGAGCGCGTCCAGCGCTTTCTGGGGCTGGCTGCCTCCGCGCCCCTCTCCAAAGCGGCGCTGGAGACCCTGGCCATCATCGCTTACCAGCAGCCGGTCACGCGCCCGCAGGTGGAGGCCATTCGCGGCGTCAACTCGGACAGCGTCATCAAAAACCTGTTGAGCAAAGGGCTGATCGAGGAAGCGGGGCGCACCGAGGGGCCGGGCCGCCCGGTCCTGTACATCACCACCCCGGAGTTCTTGCAGCACTTCGGCCTGGCTTCGCTAGAAGAACTGCCGCCGCTCAACCTGGACGGCCTGAAGCGTGAGCCCGGGACGGAAATCCCGAAGGGCTAAAGGCGTGGGCCTTCCAAACTTGCCTTAATCTTGGGCTGTGATACTGCCGCGCATGTTGCTATCCCTTTCCGCCAAAGCCTGCCGGGCTTTTCGAGTTGGGGTTTTGTCGCAGTTTCGGTCAGGCCGGGCCGGCCCAGGGAGCAAAACGCCGGTTCGGGGTGTATAACCATGGTGATGACGCCCGGCGCCGACGGACAGCCGCTTGCCGAGTGGATTGCGCGGGGGGCGCGCGGCGAAGAAGCCGCCTGTGCGGCGCTCTTTCACGAATTCTATCCGGGCGTGCTGCGGCTGTGCCTCGGCCTGCTCAACGATCTGGCTGATGCGGAAGAAGTGGCGCAGGATACGTTCGTGTATGCGCTGCGAAACCTGGGCCGCTACGACCCCGGGCGTGCGGCCTTCCGCACCTGGCTGTTCACGATTGCGCTCAGCCGCTGCCGCAACAAGCGCCGGCGCAGGCAACTCATACAGGCGCCGCTGGAGCTGCTGGCCAGCGAGCCGCCGGCTGTGCCCCGCGAGGTCGAAGCGGCGCTCGAACGGCGCGGCCTGCGCCGGCAGGTCTGGCAGGCGTTGCAGTCGCTGTCCGAGCCGGTCCGTGAGGCCGTGGTGCTGCGCTATCTTGGCGAAATGCGGTACAAGGAAGTCGGCGCAACGCTGGCGTGCAGCCCTAAAACGGCAGAGTCGCGAGTACGGCTCGGCCTGGACGCCCTCCGCCGCGAACTGACCGAACAGGGCTCGGCGCCGGACTGGTTGTGGTCGGAGGTCTCGGCATGAGCCGCGCACAAATCGAATTTCAACTCGAGCAGGTTGCGGCTGCGCTCAAAACGGCGTCGCCCCGGACGGAAGCCGCCTGGGGCCGGGTCTGGGCGCGCGTCCAGGCGGCACAAGCCCCCTTCCGGGCGCGCCCCGCGCGCTGGCCGCTGGCCCTGAGCCTGAGCGTTGTCGCGGCCATGTTCATCGTGGCCAACGTCGGCTCTTTTGGGGTTCACAGCAACGCGCCGACCCTAAGCGCGGCGTACCTTCCTGTCCCGGCCTGGTCGGCGCTGACGCCGACGCCGGCTGTGGCCGTCGAACGCAAGGTGTTCACAGCCGCTACGGTCGCGCCGCCCGTTCGCTCCTCCGCGACCCCCGTCCCGCACCCGCCGGACAGTTAGCCGCATGGAAGAGCGTTTGCAAAAGCTACTGGCGCAGGCCG
This sequence comes from Anaerolineae bacterium, assembly GCA_037442085.1. GTDB lineage: Bacteria > Chloroflexota > Anaerolineae > Anaerolineales > UBA6663 > JANWXR01. The sequence continues at coordinate 25,421 of JBBIQY010000011.1, read as the reverse complement.
GGCACGGCTCGCGGCGCAGTTGCGAAGAACTCATTGTGCAGGGCCGCGTGCGCGTCAATGGCCAGGTGGCGCAGTTGGGCCAGAAGGCCGACCCGGCGCGCGACACGATCACGCTGGATGGCGAACCGCTGGCGGCGCCGGAGCGCCTGACGTACATCCTGCTGAACAAGCCGCGGGGCATGGTCTCTTCGCTGGAGCCGCAGGGCGATCGGAAAACGGTCGTGGATCTGGTGCCGCTCAAGCTGCGCCTCTACCCGGTGGGCCGGCTGGATGTCGAGAGCGAGGGCCTGATCCTGCTGACGAATGACGGCGAACTGGCGAACCGGCTGATGCACCCGCGCTATGGGGTGGAGAAGGAATACCGCGTGCTGGTGAGGGGCGCGCCCGACGAGGCGCAGTTGGACATCTGGCGGCGCGGCGTGGTCCTGAAGAACCCCGCGACCGGCGAACCGGTGCGCACCCTGCCGGCGCGCGTCACCCGCGAAGGCCCGGCGCACGAGACTACCTGGCTCAGGGTCGTCATGCGCGAAGGCCGCAAGCATGAGATTCGCGACATCGGCGCAACGCTCGGCCTGCCCGTGAAGCGCCTGATCCGTGTGCGTCTGGGCAGCCTGCTGCTCGGCGATCTGAAGCCGGGCGAGTGGCGCAGCCTGACTACGGCGGAAGTCGCGGCGCTCAAGGGCGAGGCGGGAGCGCCCGGGAAAACAGAGAAAGCAGGAAAACAACGGGAACGGCTCAAGGAAGGCTCGCGGGGAGCGCGCTCCCCGAAGCGGCCCGCCAACCGGTCCGCCAAACGCCCCGCTGCCGGGGCGCGTGCGGCCGGGTCGCCGAGACGCTCATCATGAAAGTGCGAGAAAAGAACCTGATGGCTACTGCAACTTACGAGCAACCGCAAACCCCCTCGGCCCTGACGCAGCCCGTGTGGGCGGCGCTGGCGCTGGATTGGGAGAAAGCCGCCCATCTGACGCTCATTGTGCTGGCTTTCTTCACGCGCTTCTATAACCTGGGTGAGCGCGTGATGAGCCACGACGAGAGCCTGCACACTCAGTATGCCTGGTACCTGTACACCAACGGCAACTACGCGCACGACCCCGTGATGCACGGCCCGCTCAAGTTTCAACTGACGGCCTTCATCTACTGGCTGTTCGGCGATAACGACTTCACCGCCCGCATTCCCGCCGCGCTGATGGGCGTGGCGGCAGTGGGGCTGTGCTACTTCTTCCGCAGGTGGATCGGGCGGGCGGGCGCGCTGGCGGCCGCCGTGCTCATGCTCATCTCGCCGTACCAGTTGTATTACTCGCGCTACATCCGCGACGAGCCGTTTGTGATGGTCTGGGGCCTGCTGATGGCGCTCATGATCCTGAACTACATGGAGACGCGCGCGCCCAAATTCCTCTACGGCCTGGCCACCGTCAGCGCCCTGTTCTATGCCACCATGGAAACGTCGTTCATCTACACGGCGATCTTCATGGCGTTCCTTGGCCTGCACTTCATCGTGGATCTGTACTCCCAGCCGTGGCCGGAGGGGGCGGACTCGAGACGGCGGACCTTCACCGCCGTGCTGAGCGTCGGCCTGGCCGCGGCCGCCATCGGCGTGGCGCTCTTCCTCTATAAGGATCGCCTCGGCACGGCAGGCACGTTTTTCGCGCCCAGCGCCACTCAGCCGGATCAGGCGGCGCAGACGAGCTCGGCGTTGACGGTCTGGGCGGATATCGCCTGGCTGGTTGCGCTGGGCTGCGGCGTCGCTTCGTTGTGGCTGGTGATGCACACCTTCGGCCCGAGCGTACGCCGCTTTGGGGCGCTCGACCTGATCATGGTGATGGGCGTCTTTGCCCTGCCGCAGCTGGCGGCCTTCCCGGTCAAGATGATGGGCTTCAACCCCATCAACTACGCCCTGCCGCCCATGGAGCCCTTCGACCTGTTCGCACTGCTCAACTCAGATGCCTTTGTCACCGGCGCCATGACGGTCTTCCTGATCGCCGCCTCGGTGCTGGTCGGCTATATCTGGAACTGGCGGACCTTCCTAATCTGTGCTGCCATCTTCTGGGCCATCTACATCCCGCTCTATACCACCTTCTTCACCAACGGCAACGGCCTGGCAACCGGCATGGTCGGCTCGCTGGGGTACTGGCTGGAGCAGCATGGCGTGCGGCGCGGCAGCCAGCCCTGGTACTACTATGGGCTGATCAACCTGCCCATCTATGAGTTCCTGCCGACCATCGGCGCGCTGGTCGCGGCGGCGCTGGGCCTGCGCGCCTGGCGGCGCAAATCGGCGGCGGCCGAGGTCTCCAGCAACGGCGCCTCGCCGGTGCCCTTCCCGGCGCTGCTCTTTCTCGGCTGGTGGTCGCTGATGGCTTTCGTCGGCTTCAGCATCGCGGGCGAGAAGATGCCTTGGCTCACCACGCACATCGTCCTGCCGATGATCCTGCTCACCGGTTGGGTAATTGGCCGGTTGATCGAGCAGATTGACTGGGGCCACTTCCGCCGGCAACGCGCCTGGCTTGTGGCGCTGCTGCTGCCGCTGACGCTGACGGCTGTGGCCGCGCTCTTCGGCGCGCTCCTCGGCAACAACCCGCCGTTTCAGGGCACACAGTTGAACCAGCTCTCGGCCACCACCGGATTTATCTCGGCGCTGGTCATCGCCGGCCTCGGGCTGTTTAGCCTCTACCGGCTGGGCGAGCCGCTCGGCTGGGCCAACGTCGCGCGGCTGGCGGCGCTGTCGGTCTTCGGGCTGCTGGGCCTGCTCACCGTGCGTACGGCCTTCATCGCCGCCTACATCAACTACGACTATGCCAACGAATTCCTCGTCTACGCCCACGGCGCCCGCGGCGTCAAGACCGTGTTGGCGCAGGTCGAAGATATCTCGCTGCGCACCCAGGACGGCCTCGGCCTGAAGGTGGCTTACGACGATGACATCGCCTGGCCGATGACCTGGTACTTCCGCGACTTCACCAACCAGGCCTACTTCGCCGATCAGCCCACGCGCGAAAAGCTGGACGCGCCGGTGGTGGTGGCGGGCGACAAGAACTGGGCGCGGGTCGAGGCCCTACTGCGCGACAACTACTACGTGTTCGAATACATCCGTATGGTCTGGCCGATGCAGGATTACTTCCCCGAGAGCATCGGCCCGCGCATCCTCAGCCGGCTCGGTAAGCCGCAGATGCGCCAGGCGCTTTGGAATATCTGGTGGAACCGCGACTACACTCTTTACGGTCAGTTGACTAACCAGAGTTTTGATCTCTCGAAGTGGCCGCTGGCCGACCGGATGAGACTGTACGTGCGCAAAGACATCGCCGCGCAAATCTGGCCCTTTGGCGTCGGCCCGACGGCGCTGCAGCCGGTTACCGTTCGCGACCCCTATGCGGAGGCGCGGCAGGTGATCAACGCCTCGCTCATCCTCGGCGGGCAGGGGCAGGCGGATGGACTGTTTGATCGCCCGCGCGGCCTGGCCGTTGCGCCGGATGGCAGCGTGTACGTGGCCGACACCTTCAATCACCGTATTCAGAAGTTCGACGCCGCCGGGCGGCACGTGCTCACCTTCGGGAGCTTCGGGCGGTTCGAGGATGGTACGGGCTTGGCGGGCGGCACATTCAATGAGCCGTGGGGGGTGGGCGTTGGGCCGGACGGCTCGGTTTATGTGGCCGACACCTGGAACAACCGCATTCAGAAGTTCGATGCCAACGGCCGCTTCCTGACGATGTGGGGCAGAGGCGTCCCGGCACAGGACGGCGCGTTCGACTCGTTCTATGGCCCGCGTGCGGTCGCCATCAGCCAGGATGGCCGTCGCGTGTACGTGGCCGATACCGGCAACAAGCGCATCGTCGTTTTCGATGCGAACGGGCGCGGCCTGACCGTCATCGGCGCGGGCGGCTTCGAGCCGGGCTTCCTGGATGAGCCGGTGGGCGTGGCGGTGGACGCCGAACGCAACGTGTATGTGGCCGACACCTGGAATCAGCGCATCCAGCGCTTTCGCCCGCTGTTCGCCGAGAGCGATGACTACGTCTTCGACGCCGAGTTTGCAGTAGAGGCTTGGGTCGGTCAGTCCGTCGAGAACAAGCCCTACCTGGCCCTGGATGCGCGTGGCCGTATCTACGTCACCGAGCCGGAAGGCTACCGTGTTCTGGTCTTCGATCGCGACGGCCAGTTTTTGACCACCTGGGGCGATGCCGGCACCGACACCGCCTCCTTTGCGCTCTTGTCGGGTATCGCCATCAACGCCCAGGGCGAGATCTACGTCACCGATAGCGGCAACTTCCGCGTCATGAAGTTCCCGCCGCTGCCGTAAAACGGATTGTCGGTCAACGGCTGACCGGTCAACGGGTGCATTTCTATTATTTGGCAGGCTGCGCCCTGATCCTTCGGCTTCGCTCAGGAGAGCGCCGCTCGTTGAGCGGCGTGCAGTCGAAGGGTGGCCAAAAATCTGGAATGCACCCCCGGTCAACGGATGGAAAAACGAGGCGAGCAGATGAAGGGATGGAGCCGATCCGTTTCCATCCGTTCATCGCCCCCAGGATCCGTTGACGGCCCGTTCGTTCCGGTATCCGTTGTATAATCCCCCGCGGTTCAGCCCCATCTCCTTGTCATCCGGGAGGCTGCTTGAAACTTCACGAGTACCAGTCAAAACAACTCTTTGCGCAACACGGCATCCCCATTCCCAGAGGCCGTGTGGCAACCACCGCCCAGCAGGCGCGCGATATCGCCGTCGAGCTGGGCGGGCGTGTCGTGGTCAAGAGCCAGGTGCTGGTTGGCGGCCGCGGCAAGGCCGGCGGCATCAAACTCGCTAAGAACCCCGAGGAGGCCGAGGACCTGGCCACCCAAATCCTCTCGATGCACATCAAGGGCCTGCCGGTACGCAAGGTGCTGGTGGACGAGGCCGCCGACATCAAGAAGGAAATCTATCTGGGAATCACCAACGACCGCGCCGCACGCCGGCCCGTGGTGATCTGCTCGGCCGAAGGCGGCGTGGAGATCGAGGAGGTCGCCAAAGTCAATCCGGCGGCCATCGTCCGCGAGCATGTGGACCCACTCATGGGCCTGCGCGATTATCAGGTGCGCAACATCGCCCTCAACATCAACCTGCCGCGCGAGCACTGGAAGGTCTTCGGCCAGATTGCGCTCGGCCTGTACCGGACTTACGTGGACACCGACGCCACGCTGGCGGAGATCAACCCGCTGGTCATCACCGGCGCGAACACGCTGGTGGCGCTCGATGGCAAGATCATCCTCGACGACAATGCGCTCTTTCGCCATCCCGACCTGGCGGAGATGCGCGACCTGGACGAGGAGTCGCCGCAGGAGACGGAGGCGCGCAAGTATGGCCTGTCCTACGTGAACCTGGGCGGCGAGATCGGCTGCCTGGTGAACGGGGCCGGCCTGGCGATGGGCACGATGGACATCGTCCAGTATTTCGGCGGCACGCCGGCCAATTTCCTGGATATCGGCGGCGGCGCAGGCGCGGAAAAGGTTGCTGCCGCACTCAAGATCATCATGGCCGAGCCGAACCTGAAGGCCATCCTGATCAACATCTTCGGCGGCATCACCCGTTGCGACGAGGTGGCGCGCGGCATCATCACCGCCATGCGCGAGGTGGGCGTCAAGGTGCCGATGGTCGTGCGACTGGTGGGCACGAATGAAGAAGAGGGCCGGCGGCTTCTGGCCGACGCCCGGCTGATTACGGCGACGTCGCTGGCCGAAGCGGCGCAAAAAGCTGTCGCGGCGGCGCGCGGGTCATCTTCAGTCATGACCACTGCCGCTGACCGCTGACCGAAAACGAACCATGAGCATCCTCGTCAACAAAGACACCCGTCTCCTCGTGCAGGGCATCACCGGGCGCGAGGGGTTGTTTCACACGCAACAGATGCTGGCCTACGGCACCCGGGTCGTCGCCGGCGTCACGCCCGGCAAGGGTGGTGAATGGGTCGAGAACAAAGTGCCGGTGTTCGACACGGCCAAGGCCGCCGTCGAGTCCACGGGCGCAAACTGCGCCATCATCTACGTGCCGGCCAAGTTCGCGCCGGACGCGATGTACGAAGCCGCCGACGCCGGCATCCCGCTCATCGTCTGTATCTCGGACTGGATCCCGGTGCAGGAGATGATGAAGGTCCGCCAGTATCTGGATTACAAAGGCGTGACGTTGATCGGCCCGAACTGCCCCGGCCTGCTGACGCCGGGCGAGGCCAAGGTCGGCATCATCCCGGGCCACATTGCGCGGCCCGGCAACGTGGGCCTGGTCTCGCGCTCGGGCACGCTCACCTACGAAGTCATCGCCGCCCTCACCGCCAACGGCCTGGGCCAATCCACCTGCGTGGGCATCGGCGGTGATCCGGTCAAGGGCCTGAACTTCATTGATGTGCTGGCCCGCTTCGAGGCCGACCCCCAGACCGACAAGGTGGTCCTGATCGGCGAAATCGGCGGCAACGATGAGGAACGCGCCGCTGAATTCATCGCCAATAAGATGAGCAAGCCGGTGGTCGCCTTCATCGCCGGCCAGACGGCGCCGCCCGGCAAACGCATGGGCCACGCCGGCGCGATCATCGAAGGCGGCGCCGGCACGGCGGCGGAGAAGGTCAGGGCGCTCGAAGCCGCGCGGGTCAAAGTGGCGAAACATCCGGAGGAGATACCGGCGCTGTTGCAATAGAAGGAGAAGCGCATGCCCCCCGCCATCAGCAAACCGATTGACGCCCTGGAAAAAGCGCAATCCGAAGCGGCGACCAACCCCAACAGCCCCGACGCACACGTCCGTCTGGGCTGGGCCTACTATGGCAAAGGCCAGTACCCGGACGCTGCCCGGGCGGTGGAACGCGCCCTCAGCCTGGATGGGGACAACTTCGAAGCCCGCTATGCGCTCGCCCTCATCCACAAGGCCATGGGCGCGAAGCTGGACGCCATCGCCGAGTTCGAAAAGGCGGCGGCGCTGGCGGCCAACCTGGAGGACGCCGTCCGTCGCCAGATGCTGCAGCGGCTCATCCGCGGCCACATCAACGAGATCAATACCGGCGACTGGAACCTGGGCAAGCACATTGCCCATGTCTGAGGCGGCCTGAATCGTTCTGAGTGCGAACTGCGCCCGGCGCGCTCGTTGTTGTGACCGTGTCTGGATTACGTGTGATCGCCGGCGCGGCCAAAGGCCGTAAGCTGAAGCCGGTGCCGGGGGAGAGCACGCGGCCCATCACCGATCGCGCGAAGGAGGCGCTCTTCAACCTTCTCGGCGCGCACATCGTGGAGGCCGCCGTGCTCGACCTGTTCGCCGGCACCGGCAGCGTCGGAATCGAAGCGCTCAGCCGCGGCGCGGCTTACGCCGAGTTCGTGGAGAGCAACCGGCTGGCGGCCGGCATCCTTCAGGCCAACCTCAACCACACGCAACTGGCTGGACGCGGGCGCGTGGTGCGCGCCGATGTCTTCATTTACCTGCGCCGCACGCCGCGCGCCGGCTTCGACTACGTCCACCTCGCGCCGCCGCAGTATCAGGGCCTATGGGGCAGAGCCCTGCGCGCGCTCGACGTCCGCCCGTCCTGGGTGAACGCCGACGGCCTGGTGGTGGCGCAAATTGACCCCAAAGAGTACGAGCCGCAAACGCTGAAGCACTTCACGCTGGTGGACAAGCGCAGGTACGGCAACACGCTGCTGTGTTTTTATGAGCGGGACGGGGAGTGAAACGAGGCGGGAGGGGAGAGGAGGGTGGGGGATGGCCGCGCGGCGCTCCTCGCGCTGAAAGACCGTGATCAATCGGCATAGTCACCGTCCAGGCCCAGGCCCAGGCCATGGATTCCCGCTTTCCAGGGAATGACCTTTCACACGCCGGCCAGCGCCGCGCGGATCTCGTCCGGTGTCTCCAGCGCCAGCGCCTGCAGGGCGCGTTCGCGGGCGGCGCTCACCTCCAACCCGCGGATGATCTGCTTGGCGCGCGGGATGGCGGGCGCGGCCATGCTCAACTCGGTGACGCCCAGGCCGACGAGCAGGGGGATGGCGCGCGGGTCGCCGGCCATCTCCCCACACACGCCCGCCCACTTGCCCGCCGCCTGCGCCGCCTCCGCCGTCTGGCGGATCAGCCCCAGCACCGCCGGCTGAAAGCCGTCTGCCAGTTGTGCCACGCGCGCGTTGCCGCGCTCGGCGGCCAGCGTGTACTGCGTCAGGTCGTTGGTGCCGAGGGAGAAGAAGTCCACCTCGGCGGCGAACTGCCGCGCGCGCAGGGCGGCTGCCGGGATCTCGACCATGATGCCCGTCTCGATGTGATCGGGCGTGGGCAGGCCGCGCGCCTGCACTTCGGCGCAGGCCTCGGCGAGCAGGTCCTTCGCTGCGCGGAACTCGGCCAGCGTGGCGATCATCGGGAACATCACCTTCACCGGGTACGCGGCAGCCACGCGCACGATGGCGCGCAGTTGCTGCTTGAAGAACTCGGGATTGTCGAGGCACATCCGAATCGCGCGCCAGCCGAGGAACGGGTTCTCCTCGCGCTCCATCGCTACGTAGGCCAGCGGCTTGTCGCCGCCCACGTCGAGTGTGCGGATGATGATGGGCCGCGTGGACCCCATGACCTCCGCGACGGCGCGATAGGCGGCGTACTGTTCGTCTTCGCCCGGCGCGGTCGTGCGGTCGAGGAAAAGGAACTCGGTGCGGAACAGGCCAACGCCCTCGGCCCCGGCCTCGATGGCGGCGCGGGCGTCGGCGGTCGAGCCGATGTTGGCAACGACCTCGATGCGGCAGTTGTCGCGCGTGACGGCGGGGGCGGCGCTCTCGGCGCGCGCCCGGGCGGCGGCGGCGCGCTCCAGGTCGCGTTTCTGCGCATACTCGGCGGCCAGCGCCGGTTCAGGCTCGACGAGCAACACGCCCGCCTCTCCATCCAGGATCAGCTCGGCGCCTTCGGCAATTTCCAGCACGCCTTCGCCCAGGCCGACGACGGCGGGCAGGCCGAGGCTGCGCGCCAGGATGGCGCTGTGCGAAGTGGGGCCGCCGCGCGCGGTGGCGATCCCCAGCACCAGCGCCGGGTCGAGGCCGGCGGTGTCCGCCGGTGCGAGGTCGCGCGCCAGCAGGATGCCGGGCGCGCTGAGGGTGGGCGCGAGCGAGACGCCAAGCAGTTGGGCGACCACTTGCCGTCCTACATCCTCCACGTCTGCTGCGCGGGCGCGCAGGTACTCATCCTCCAGCGCGCCGATTCGTTCCGCCATCGCATGCGTGACCTGCTGCCAGGCGAAGGCGGCGTTGCGCTTTTCGTCGAAGATCAGGCTGCGGGCCGGTTCCAGCAGGGCTTCATCTTCCAGGAACAGCAGGTGCGCCTCGAAAATCTCCGCCGTCTGCCGGTCGGCGCGCCGCTGCACCTCGGCCAGCGTCTTCCGAATATTTGCGCGCGTGCGTTCGAGGGCGGCCAGCAACGTTTCCCATTCGTGGGCCGGGTCGGCGACAGAATGGTCGGGGACTTGCGGTTGGGCGCTGACAAACCGCCGCGCCGGGCCGAGGGCGATGCCGGGGGAGGCGGGCAGGCCCTGCAAGGAGGAATGAGGAAGGAGGAAGGCGGAAGGCGTTTTATCCTTTCTCTTTTCTCCCTCTTTCTGTGTGTCGTCGTCGCCGAAGTTGGCGTCGGCCAGTTGTTTCAGCGCGGCGAGCACGGCTTCGGCGTCCGCGCCGGCGGCGGTGATGGTGATCGTGTGCCCCTGGCGCACGCCGAGCATGGCGATGGCGTTGATGCTTTTGGCGTTGGCCGGGCCGCGGCCGGTGGTGGCGTTGGCCACGCGCACGTCGGCCTGGAAGCGAGCCGCGGTCTGGACGAAGCGCGCAGCCGGGCGGGCGTGCAGGCCAAGCGGGTTGTGGACGGTGAGCGCGATGGATCTCGCTTCAGGACCGGCCCTCATCCCGGGGCCCTTTTCCAATGGGGGAGGGGCCTCAACGCCGAGTTGCGCCGCCTTCGGCGCCAGGCCGGCCCGGGCTTCGGCGGCCACCTGGGCGAGCGGGCTGCCGACCCTGGCCTGGACGGCAGCGGCGATGGCGCCTTCGATCAGCGGCGCTTCGCACAACAGGATGCGCGCGCGTTGCGCCTCCGGCAACTGCTCGACCGCCACCTCGGTGCTGAGGATGGCGCTGCCCAGGTCCATCAAAACCAAAACGCCATCGTCGGAGTAAGCTTCGGCGATGGCGTTGGCGATCAGGCCGATGTCCGTGCCCAGAGGACGGTCGGGCGCATCCAAGCCGCCGGCGGCGGCGATGCGCACCTCCGGGGCCATGGCGCGTGCCAGTTCGGCGGCGCCTTCGGCGACCTTTGCGCTGTGGGAGACGATGACGATTCCGACCACTGAGTCCAGTTCGGGCCAGGCACGCTTGGCCGCAGGGCTATGGCTTTTCGATGGCGGAGACAAGTTCGCGGCAGAAGGCGGGGATATCGGCCACGACGCGGCCCCAGACGATCTGCCCTTCCCGGAAAGCCGGCTCATCGGCCCAGACGGCGCCGGCGTTCACCAGGTCGTCCTTGATGCCGAGCGAGCCGGTGGCGCGGCTGCCCCGCGGGATGATGCCGGCCGAGATGCCGACCAGGCCGGCGTGGCAGATCAGCCCGATGATCTTGCCCTGAGCGTACACGCCGCGCACCAGGTTCTTGATGGCGTCGTAGCGGCGCAGCTTATCCGGCGCCCAGCCGCCGGGCACGACGAGCGCATCGAAGTCCTCGGGTGTGACGGCGGAAGCGGCCACGTCGCTGGTCGCCGTCAGCGCGTTCTTGCCGCGCACCGTCTTCTTCGACTCCAGGCCGACGACGGTCACGTGTGCGCCCTCTTCTTGCAGGCGCATCACCGTCACCCAGAACTCCAGATCCTCGAACCCTTCTTCCAGCAGAACGGCGATCCGTTTTCCTTGCAGACGCATAGTGGACAGGTGGAAAGTAGAAAGTAGTTTTGGCGACGGTCCAGTCGCCACTTGCTGCTTTCAACCCGCTACTTTCTACGCACTACTTTCTAAACAGGCCGGGCAGCCGACGACTTCTACTGTCTCATCCAACGACTCGCGGGTGATGGCCTCGACCGGCCCCGGCGCGAAGCCGGTGCGGCCGCAGGCGCAGGCGTACCAGCGGCTGTGAACATCTCGATAAGCGGCGCGCGCTGCATCCAGCCGGACTTCCTCGACGCTCATCCCCCAGCGCGTGTTGGTGATGAGCCGCCGGCAGCCGGCAGCGCGCAGCTTCGCCGCGTATTCACGGTAGTGGCGGCAGTGGCGCATCAACAACACGCCGACGGTGACGCCGCGCGGGAACGGCCATGTCAGGGCATCGGCGATGATGACGTGGAGGTTGCCTTTACCCCCGGGAGAGGGTTGAGGCAGCACCGTCCGATTCTTCTCCACGGCGATCACCCGTCGCACGCGCGGCGCTGCCTGGCGCGCAAAGCGCAGGTCGCCGGCGCCGATGTCCAGTACCACGTCATCGGGCCGCAAAAAACTCAGCGCGGCAGCGTAGGTGTCCATATCGTAGGGCGCCCAGCGCGCCTCCCAGTCATTCTCCAGCATGGCCGGTGCGTTTACCGTTCGGCGAACCGTGGCGCTGCCCAGAGCAGCGGAGTGTACCACCGCCGGCCGGCGCGTGCGGCATCGAGCTGCTCTCATAGCCGGTTGCTCGTCCCTAAAAGTTGCGCCTGTTACGCCGGGTACGTCACGATGGACCAGGTCAGCCAGAAGCCGTACAACACGGTTGCGATCCCGATCACCCACATCGCGCGGTCAATGAACCTCTCCGTCGCCTCGCTGAGTTGCAGGTCGAGCAGGATGGCGCGGACGCCCAACAGCGCGTGTGGCGTGACCACCATCAGGAACAGCACTTCCAGCGTCAGGATGATCGGGTTGGCGAGGTATTCCTGCACCTGTTGAAAATTGCGCAGGCCGCCCTCGACGATGAAATGATGGGCGACGAAGTGCAGGCCCAGCAGCACGAGCAGGGCGATGCCGGTGACCGCCTGCCACACCCAGGTAAGATTGCCCAGCTCCCGCGCGGCGCGCGCCTCGGAGTCCAGCGTCTTTTGCATGGTCGCCTCGTTACTTGGTGAAGATCAGGAACGCGCCGCCGACTGCGCCCAGCGCGGCCAGCGCCATCAGGCCGATGAACAACGCCTTCTGCGCCGACACCGCCACGCCGAAGCCGTTGAGCGTGATGCGAATACCGTTCAGGCCGTGGATCAACATGCCAATCAGCAGGATCACGTCGAGCGTCAAGAAGAGCGGGCTTTTGGCGATTTCGATGAACGGGTCCCAGGCGGACGGCCCGCGCGTCAACATGCTCAACACGCCCAGGTGCAGGTACAGGTAGATCACCAGGCCGATGCCGGTGACCCGGTTGAGGAGGTAGGCGTACATGCCCAGGTTGCGCCGGCGCACATCGGCCCATTGCCAGATGCGGCGTGGGCGCGCGGGGGTGCCAGGGAGCGTGGTCATCGGCGTTCTCCTCTTCCAAAGAGTGCTTTGGCTTTGTGGATGATCAGTTCGCGACGCAGGGCCATGATCGCTTCCGCCGGGCGGACGTTCTGCGGGCAGGCCTCGGTGCATTCCCAGGCGCTGTGACAGCGCCAGACGCCCTGCTCGTCGTCGGCCAGCGCCAGCAGCCGGGACTGCTTCTGCGCGCCGTTGGATTGCTGCAGCGCACGCTGGATGCCGGCCAGCCCCGCCGGCCCGAAGAACTTGTCGGTGGCCGCCATGGTTGGGCAGGCGCTGATGCAGATGCCGCACTCGATGCAGTTCTCGAAACGGTTGTAGGCGCGCGCCTCCAGGCGGCCGCTTTCGTCGAACACGTCAATCGGCTGGTAGCGCACGCCCTCGAGGGTGGCTTCGGCGCCCCGGGTGATGATCATTCCGGAAGCGATCTGCTTCTGGAAGAAACCGGCGACGTCCACCACCAGGTCGCCCACCAGTGGGAAATTGCGCAGCGGCTCAATCACCATCTCGGCCCGGCCGCGCAGCGCTTCTTTCACGGGCACAATGCACGGCAGCTTTTCGTAGCCGTTGATCCGTACGGCGCAGGTGCCGCACGAGGCATGATGGCAGGCGTGCCGGTACATCAGCGTATTGTCCTGCCGCCAGACCATCTCGATCACGTCAATCACGTTGGCGGCGTCGGGCACGGTCACGCGGTAATGCTCGAAGCGCGGCTCGGACCCGGCTTTGTAGCGGAACAGGCGGACGGGGACTTCGATGGGCATGAGGTTCTCGACGGCGGATGGCTGTCTGCCGTCCGCGGTCAGTTATAGAAATACCGGTACGACAACAGCGGCGTTTCCTTCGTGCGGCACGCGACGTTGACTCCGAGCTTCTGGCCGACGATGTCGGTGACCTTCTCCGCCATGGCGCGCGCGGTGGTCGTCTTGCCGCCGGAGATGGTGACGAAGCCCTCGACGCCGTCGTATGTGTGGTCGAAGCACTCGAAGGTGCGGGCTACTTCGCGCTCGTCGGTGTTGGCTTTGCGGATCAGCGGGCGGGCCGCTGCACCCACGCCGCGCGTCACCGTGTGCGCGATGGCCGGGATCAGCTCCTTGCCCTTGACGATCATCTTCTCGATATGGTCGGGCGGGATGTCAATCTGATCGGGATCGAGGATAGTCCAGGAGGTGGTGCCGATGATGGAGGTGGTGCGCTGCGGCACGACGATATCGCCGTCCGACGGTTTATCCAGCCGGTTGACGACCATGTTGTTCAGGCGCCGGTTGACGGTGACCATCACGCCGGCGGTCGGCGCAACCGGCACGTCCACGCCGCCCAGTCGGGCGATCTCGCCCGCCCACGGGCCGGTGGCGTTGACCACCAGATCCGCGCCGAGGATTTCGGTCTTGCCGGTGCGATGGTCCACCACCTTGACGCCGGTGACGCTGCTGCCCGAACGGACCAGGTCGGTGACCTCGGTGAAGGTGCGGACGACGGCGCCGTTCTTTTTTGCCGTCGCCAGGAAGGCCATGCAGAAGCGCCACGGCTCGAAGACGCCGTCCGGCACCTGCACGGCGGCCAGCAGCTTCGGGTTGAGGAAGGGTTCCAGCTCCAACGCGCGTTTGACCGGGATCTCGCGGAAGGGGATGTGGCACTCCTCGCAGCCGGCGATGAACTTTTCCTTGAAGGCCAGGTCTTCCTCGGTGATGGCGACGAACAGGCCATCGTTCAACTCCAGCGCGTCCGGCATGATGCGGCGCAGGATCAGGTTCTCGTCAATACACTCGATGGCCGACTCTTGATCCTTGACGCAGTAGCGGCCGCCGGAGTGCAGCAGGCAGTGATTGCGGCCTGTAGTCTGGTTGGCGATCTCGCCCCGTTCCAGCACGGTGACGCGGTAGCCGCGGAGTGCCAGGTCATGGGCGGTGGCCGCGCCCGTGGAGCCGGCGCCAATGACGATGATGTGGGGAGCGCTCATACCATCCGTTTCCTTTCTGTCGGGCCGATGCTTAATCCTACCGCACACACCGCCGGCTTGCGAAGTGACAACTAGAGGAAAGGGCGATGAGATTGATCATGCGCCGCCGACGGCCTCGGTGTGAGGCGGACCGGTGGAAGCCGGCCCGAGCCGCAGAGGCGAAGTCCGGCAACGGAGCGGCGGCTGCAGGGACGTTGCCGACAACGTCCCTGCAGCCTCGGCGCAGGCAGTTTCAGTTTGGGGTGGCTGGTCGTGCGGTCTTATTCCACCCAGTCAAAGGTGCGGGTGACGGCCTTCTTCCAGCCGGCGTACAGCTTCTCGCGGTGGGCGGCGTCCATCTGCGGATGCCACTCGTGATCCTTGCCCCAGTTGGCGCGCAGGTCTTCCACGGCTTTCCAGAAGCCCACCGCCAATCCGGCCGCATAGGCGGCCCCGAGCGCCGTCGTCTCGGACACCGTCGGCCGGATGACGGGCACGCCCAGGATGTCGGACTGGAACTGCATCAGGGTGTTGTTGAACACCATGCCGCCGTCCACCTTGAGCGCGGTCAGGTTGACGCCGGAGTCCTTGTTCATCGCGTCCAGCACTTCGCGGGTCTGATAGGCGGTGGCCTCCAGCGCGGCGCGGGCGATGTGGCCCTTGTTGATGTAGCGCGTCAGGCCGACGATGGCGCCGCGCGCGTCGTTCCGCCAGTAGGGCGCGAACAGGCCGGAGAAAGCAGGCACAATATAGATGCCGCCGCTGTCCTCGACAGTGCGGGCATAGTCTTCGATGTGCTTGGAGAAATCGAAGAACTTGAGGTTATCGCGCAGCCACTGCACCAGCGCGCCGGTGATGGCGATGGAGCCTTCCAGGCAATAGACCGCCGCCTGGTCGCCGATCTTGTAGCCGAGGGTGGTGAGCAGGCCGTTCTTGCTCTGCACGGGCTTGGTGCCGGTGTTGAGCAGCATGAAGCAGCCGGTGCCGTAGGTGTTCTTGGCCTCGCCGACGCTGAAGCAGGTCTGGCCGAAGAGCGCGGCCTGCTGGTCGCCCAGGTCGCCGGCCACGGGCACGCCGGCCAGCGCGCCGGTCGCCGTACCGTACTTCTCAGCGGACGGGCGCACCTTGGGCAGCATCGCCCTCGGGATGCCCATGATGCCCAGAATCTCATCATCCCAGTCGAGAGTTTCGAGATTCATCAGCATCGTGCGGCTGGCGTTGGAGACGTCGGTGACGTGCACGCCGCCGTTCGGGCCGCCCGTCAGGTTCCAGATCACCCAGGTGTCAATGTTGCCGAAAAGCACCTCGCCCTTCTCGGCCTTGGCGCGGACGCCCTCGACGTTATCGAGGATCCATTTGATCTTGGGGCCGGAGAAGTAGGTGGCCAGGGGCAGGCCGACCTTAGGGCGGAAACGGTCCTGGCCGCCATTCTTAGCCAGCTCATTGCAGATCTGGTCGGTGCGGGTGTCTTGCCAGACGATGGCGTTGTAGATCGGCTCACCGGTGGCTTTGTCCCACACCACGGTGGTCTCGCGCTGGTTGGTGACGCCGACCGCCGCCAGGTCGCTGGCCGAGAGCCCAGCCTTGGCGAGCGCGCCGCTGATCACATCCTGTGTGCGCGCCCAGATCTCCATCGGGTTGTGCTCCACCCAGCCGGGCTTGGGGTAGATCTGTTCGTGTTCCATCTGGTCTACGCCGATGACCTTGCCGCCATGATCGAAGATCATGAAGCGGGTGCTGGTGGTGCCCTGGTCAACAGCGCCTACGTATTTGCTCATGGGAGGGATTATCCTTTCTGGTCGTGAACAGGACAGGCAGACTTATGCTGTCTGCCTGCCCAAGATTGTTGTGATGGCGCGCTCTCCCCGTCTGAGCGGATGTGGGCAGGCCCCCGACCCAAGGTGGGGGGTCCTGACTTGTTGCCTCTGGCCTATTCCACCCAGGCGAAGGTGCGGGTGACGGCCTTCTTCCAGCCGGCGTACAGCTTCTCGCGCTGGGCGGGCTTCATCTGCGGATGCCACTCGTGATCCTTGCCCCAGTTGGCGCGCAGGTCTTCCACGGCTTTCCAGAAGCCCACCGCCAATCCGGCCGCATAGGCGGCCCCGAGCGCCGTCGTCTCGGACACCGTCGGTCGGATGACGGGCACGCCCAGGATGTCGGACTGGAACTGCATCAGGGTGTCGTTGAACACCATACCGCCGTCTACCTTGAGGGCCTTGAGCTTGACGCCGGAGTCCTTGTTCATCGCGTCCAGCACTTCGCGGGTCTGGTAGGCGGTGGCCTCCAGCGCGGCGCGGGCGATGTGGCCCTTGTTGACGTAGCGCGTCATGCCGACGATGGCGCCGCGCGCGTCGTTCCGCCAGTAGGGCGCGAACAGGCCGGAGAAAGCGGGCACGAAGTAGATGCCGCCGTTATCCTCAACCGTGTTCGCCAACTGCTCGATATCGGCGGATTTTTGGATCAGCCCGAGGTTATCGCGCAGCCACTGCACCAGCGCGCCGGTGATGGCGATGGAGCCTTCCAGGCAATAGACCGCCGCCTGGTCGCCGATCTTGTAGCCGAGGGTGGTGAGCAGGCCGTTCTTGCTCTGCACGGGCTTGGTGCCGGTGTTGAGCAGCATGAAGCAGCCGGTGCCGTAGGTGTTCTTGGCCTCGCCGACGCTGAAGCAGGTCTGGCCGAAGAGCGCGGCCTGCTGGTCGCCCAGGTCGCCGGCCACGGGCACGCCGGCCAGCGCGCCGGTCGCCGTACCGTACTTCTCAGCGGACGGGCGCACCTTGGGCAGCATCGCCCTCGGGATGCCCATGATGCCCAGAATCTCATCATCCCAGTCGAGAGTTTCGAGATTCATCAGCATCGTGCGGCTGGCGTTGGAGACGTCGGTGACGTGCACGCCGCCGTTCGGGCCGCCCGTCAGGTTCCAGATCACCCAGGTGTCAATGTTGCCGAAAAGCACCTCGCCCTTCTCGGCCTTGGCGCGGACGCCCTCGACGTTATCGAGGATCCATTTGATCTTGGGGCCGGAGAAGTAGGTGGCCAGGGGCAGGCCGACCTTAGGGCGGAAACGGTCCTGGCCGCCATTCTTAGCCAGCTCATTGCAGATCTGGTCGGTGCGGGTGTCTTGCCAGACGATGGCGTTGTAGATCGGCTCACCGGTGGCTTTGTCCCACACCACGGTGGTCTCGCGCTGGTTGGTGACGCCGACCGCCGCCAGGTCGCTGGCCGAGAGCCCAGCCTTGGCGAGCGCGCCGCTGATCACATCCTGTGTGCGCGCCCAGATCTCCATCGGGTTGTGCTCCACCCAGCCGGGCTTGGGGTAGATCTGTTCGTGTTCCATCTGGTCTACGCCGATGACCTTGCCGCCATGATCGAAGATCATGAAGCGGGTGCTGGTGGTGCCCTGGTCAACAGCGCCTACGTACTTGGTCATAGGAGGTCTCCTTCTACGGATCGGGTTGCCAGAGAGGTAGGAAGCAGGAAGCTGCGCGTCTGCGTCAGTTCCTGCTTCCTACAGTCTGTCTCTGTGTCAGGACGCCCATGTGTCTGCCGCGGTCTGCAGCATGATAGTGGAGGAGGTGGCGCCGGGGTCCTGATGACCGGCGCTGCGCTCGCCCACGTAGCTGGCGCGGCCCTTCTTGGCTACCAGCGGGATGGTCGCATCACGGCCCTGCGCTGCCGCGGCCGCCGACTGTCGCAGCGCGGCGCTGATCGCGGTGCCATTGGCGGCCGATTGCTTCAGCGCATTGAGCGCCGGCGTTAGCGCATCTACCATGGTCTTATCGCCCAGGTTGGCCTTGCCGCGCATCACCACGCCGTTCACGCCGGCTTCTAGCGTTGCCACCCAGTCGGCCAGCGTCAGCTCCATCTTGCCCGCTGCCGCCGTGCCCATCTGCATGAACAGGGTGCCGTAGAGCGGGCCGGCGGCCCCACCGACGGTCGCGACCAACGTCATGCCGACCGTTTTGAAGATGGTGCCGATGTCCTTATCGGCCACGCTCGGCAGCTTGGCCAGAGACGTTTGCAGGCCGCGGTGCATGTTCGCGCCGTGGTCGGCGTCGCCGATGGGCGAGTCGAGTTGATTCAGGAATTCTTTCTGCGTTTCGACTTCGGCGGCAAAGGCCTTGATCCAGTCGAGAACGGCATCGCGTGAGATCGTCATCGTCGTTTAGTCGGGTAGCCCGTCAGGCGAGTGGTCGAGTAGCCGGTCCCGACTACTCGGCTCTGCAACCACGAGACCAATTGGCTAGATGCCCCAGCGCAGAGCGGGCGTCTTCACCGGCGCGTCCCAGAGTTTGGTGAGTTCGTCATCGAGCTTGACGAGGGTGACCGAGCAGCCCGCCATCTCCAGCGAGGTGATGTAAGAGCCGATCAGCCGGCGGGTGATCTTGATGCCATGCCCGCTGAGGATCTTATTGACTTCGTTATACATCAGGTACAGCTCGATCAGCGGCGTGCCGCCCATGCCGTTCATGAAGAGCAGCACCTCGTCGCCGGACTTGAAGGGCAGATCCTCAATGACAGGCTTGACGAGCAGCTCGGCGATCTCGGCGGCGCTGGCGATCTTCATGCGCCGGCGGCCCGGCTCACCGTGGATGCCGATGCCGATCTCCATCTCATCCTCCGGCAGCTCGAATGTCGGCTTGCCAGCGTGCGGCACCGTGCACGAGGTCAGGGCCATGCCCATGCTGCGGCCCATAGCGTTCGTCTTGCGGCAGACCTCGGCGACCTCCTTGAGAGAGCGGCGCTGTTCGGCGGCGGCGCCGGTCATTTTTTCGGCGATGACGGTGACGCCCACGCCGCGGCGCCCGGCGGTGTAGAGCGAATCCTGGACAGCCACGTCGTCGTTGGTGACCACGGCCTCGACCTCGATGCCCTCCGAGCGCGCCAGGTCGGCGGCCATCTCGAAGTTCATCACGTCGCCGGTGTAGTTCTTGACGATGTGCAGCACGCCGGCCCCGCCGTTGACGGCCTTGGTGGCGGCCAGCATTTGGTCCGGGGTGGGGGAGGTGAACACGGCGCCGGGGCAGGCGGCGTCCAACATGCCGTAGCCAACGAAGCCGCCGTGCATCGGCTCGTGGCCGGAGCCGCCGCCGGAGATTACGCCGACCTTGCCGTTGAGCGGGGCGTCCACGCGCACGACGATGTTCGGGTTAAACTCGACGCGTAAGATATCGGCGTGCGCGGCGGCGACGCCATGCAAAGATTCGACCACCACATCTTCAGGTTTATTAATGAGCTTTTTCATAATAGGACCTTTCCTTTGTCCAGCTAGAATGTCGTACCGCGTCCATGTTCGGACCGCAGGCTAAACGCCGCGTTTAGCCTGCGGTCGGGCAGGGGAGGGGTCGGCACTTAGAAAACGAACGCCAGCAGCAGGCCGGCTAACAGACCACCGATGGCGGGGCCGACGACCGGGATCCAAGAATATCCCCAATCGCTGTCGCCCTTGCCAGCGATGGGCAGGACGGCGTGGGCGATCCGCGGGCCGAGGTCACGGGCCGGGTTGATGGCGTAGCCGGTCGGGCCGCCGAGCGAAAGGCCGATTCCCCACACCAGACCACCCACCAGGAAGGGGCCAACGCCGGTCGCCACGCTAATGCCGGTGACCGGGGTCGCGACCTGGAAGATCGCTGCAACACCTAACACCAGCACCATCGTCCCGATCACTTCGGTGATCAGGTTGGTGGTGATGTTTCGGATGGCCGGGCCAGTGGAGAACACTGCCAGCTTGAGGCCGGCGTCCTTGGTCTCTTCCCAGTGCGGCAGGTATGCCAGCCAGACGATCACTGCGCCAATGAACGCACCGATGAACTGCGCCGGCCAGTAAAGCGCCAGCTGATCGGGCGTCACCCCCCCCGTCACCAGAAAGGCCAGGGTTACGGCAGGGTTGATGTGTGCCCCGCCACTACCGAAGGCCTGAGCCGTGAATACACCCACCATGACGGCGAACGCCCAGCCTGTGGTGATTACGATCCAGCCGGCGCTCTGGCCCTTGGACTTATTGAGCAACACGTTAGCGACCACGCCGTCACCCAGGATGATCAGCATCATTGTGCCCAGCAGTTCGCCAAGAAAGATGTTCATGTGAAGCCTCCAGAGTTGAGTGGGTTGAAGAATGGGATTGAGAGCGGGGTGCGAGCAAGCAGGGTAACTGGGTTAAAACACCTCCAGTGCAGTGCCGACCACCGACATCCCGCTTGGCCGGCCAGCGCAACAAAACGCCGCTTAAGGTAAAGAAAAGCGGCGTTTTACGAATCGCTATTTGATTCTGTTAACTGCCAGGAAATGCAAGGCCAACCCGGATGTTGGTATTTCTCACTCAAATCGCGGAGGGGAGCTGACCCATGCATGCCATCACCTTAACAGAGTGATCGATATAGGTCAACAAAACGTCATGTTCTGTTTCAAGGTGAAACAACCCCTTCGATCATAACGTTTCTTTTTGAAACAGCCGGTTAGGAAACTCGTAAATCCTCGGCGGTCAAGCGATGCTCGCGTAGCTTGCGCCATAGCGTGGTGCGGCCAATGCCCAGGATGGAGGCGGCCTGTGTCATATTGCCCCCAGTGGCCCGATATGCGGAAATTATGGCAAGCTTTTCGGCCTCGACCATGCTTTGTACAGGTTCGCCCAGCGGACCGGTCTTCCCCCGCTTGAGGTGGCGCCGCTCGCGGATCGCCGTCGGCAGGTGCGCGGGCGAGATCGGCTCACCATCGCAGGCCAAGGCGGCACGCTCCAGTACAGACTCCAGTTCGCGGATATTGCCGGGCCAGGGGTAAGCCGTCAGCGCTTCGCGCGCCTCCGGCAACAGCCGGATGGTGACGCCGATCTGAGCCTTTAGCCGTTCCAGCACGCGGTCTATCAGCACCGGGATGTCTTCGGCGCATTCGCGCAGGGGCGGCATGTTGATGACAAAGGAGCTGAGCCGGAAAAGCAGATCGGAGCGAAAGCTGCCCTCCGCCACGCGTGCTTCGAGCGATTGATGGGTGGCCGCAATGACGCGCACGTCCACCGTGATCACGCGTTTGCCGCCCAGCCGGATCACGTCGCCGGCCTCGATGACGCGTAACAGTGCGGCCTGCATGTCCAGGGGCAGGGCATCCACCTCATCCAGGAAGAGCGTACCGCCGTGCGCGAGCTCGAACTTGCTCGGCTGACCGGCGGACATGTTGAATGAGCCGGCCTCGTATCCTAGGAATTCGCCCAGCACCAAGTCACGCGGCATGGCTCGGCAGTTGACGGCCAGGAACGGGCCGTCTGCGCGGTGGCTGCTGTTGTGGATGGCGCGCGCCAGCACATTCTTGCCGGTCCCGGCCTCGCCCTGGATCAGCACACAGGCTTTGGCGTCAGCGGCGGCCAGCGCCTGACGGCGTATTCGTTTGGTGGCGGTGCTCTGGCTCACCAGGTCATCCAGCGTGCGCCGTGCTTGCGCGCCCACCAGGCGATGCACCAGTCGGTGCACGCGCTCGATCTGGCGCAGGGTGAGGATGTAATTCGTCGGCGCGTCGCCCGGCTGCGCTCGGCTGAAGCGCAGGCTGGCCAGGCAGGTGCTCAGGCCGCTGGCCACGTTGAACGTCACCTCGACCTCCGTCACTTCCTCACCCTGCTCCACCGCCTTGGCCAGCACCTCCGGCAGGGTGACATGTTCCCGCAACAGCCGGCCCATCACGGCGGCGGGCTTGAGGCCGAGCAGCTTACCCGCCTGCTCATTGAGATGGCTGATGTGGCCATCTGCGTCCCAGACCAGGACGGCGTCGGATGAAGCGTCGAGCGTCACGTAAAGCTCGGAGGCGCGCGCATTGGCTTCGGCCGTCAGCGCCTCCGCGTGCAGCTGGTTCTCGATGGCGCGCGCCGCGGCGACGACCAGCCCGATCGCGAAGGGGTTGTGACGATCCGCCGTCGTCAGCAGGCCGACGGCGCCGAGGGCGTGGCCGTCCAGCGCGAAGATCGGTGCGGCCGCCGTGCTCAGGCCATGGAAGTAGCTCAGGAAGTGTTCGGCACCCGTGATCTGGGCCGGGCTGCCATCCAGCAGGGCCGCTGAGAAGGCGATGGTGCCCAGCCCGCCTTCGTGCAGGAACACGCCTCGGCGGATGCCCAGTTGCGCCATCAACTCGATCACCGGCGCATCGCCTACCATGTCGAGCAGGCAGGTCGCGCTATCCACCAGCGCCAGCATCAGCCCGCTGGTTTCGATGAATTGGTAAACGTCCTCGAGGATCGGCCGGGCGAGGGCGAGCAAGTTCTGGCGCTGGCGCAGGGTCAGGGCCAGCACATCGTCGTTGAGCGCCGACCATCGCGGGGGCGCATGAGGGTTGAGGCGCGGCGCACAGCGTTGCCAGGATTGCGCCACCAACGGACCGAGATCGGCCGCCAGGACGCCGGTGGTGGTGAATTGCGTCCACGCCTGTTTGAGACGGTCGAGGTCCGGGAAAGGTTGAATGAAAGGCTGCATGTTGGCGAGCGGCGTGCAAAGTGTAGCCCCGGGCGGGAAAATGGTCAATTCCGGCCGGGCGGCCGGCTATCTTCGAGTTGAAATCATTTGCCGCGAGTATAATCTCGCCTGCGAGGATCCCGATCCCGATGCCCTATCTGTGTATCCATGGCCACTTTTATCAGCCGCCGCGGGAGAACCCATGGACGGATGAGATTGACCGCGAGCTGACCGCCGCCCCCTATCACAACTGGAACGAGCGCATCAATGAGGAGTGTTACCGCGCCAATGCTTTCGCGCGTGTGCTGGCCGACGATGGACGCGTGGTGGACATCCTCAACAACTACGAGTACATCTCCTTCAACTTCGGGCCGACGTTGCTCTCGTGGCTGCGCGTCCACGCCGCCGATGTCTATGACCGCATCCGCGCCGGCGATGCTGCCAGCCGCCAGCGCTGGGGCCACGGCAACGCCATTGCTCAGGTCTACAACCACGTCATCCTGCCGCTGGCGACCCGCCGTGATAAAGTGACCCAGGTGCAATGGGGCCTGGCGGATTTCCGTCACCACTTTGGCCGTGAGGCGGAAGCCATCTGGCTGGCCGAGACTGCCGTGGACGAGGAGACGTTGGAGGTCCTGGCCGAGGCCGGCCTGCGCTTCGTCATCCTCGCGCCGCGGCAGGCTGCGCGCATCCGCCCGCTGCATGGCGGCGAGTGGCTGGATGTTTCCGGCGGCAGCATTGACCCGTCGCGCGCCTATCTTTGCCGGCTACGTAACGGGCGCAGCCTGGCCTGCTTCTTCTATGACGGCAGCCTGGCGCACGACGTCAGCTTCGGCGGTGCACTGGCGAGCAGCGCCGGTTTCGTGCACCGGCTGCGCGCCGCCACTGACGAGCGCCGCCGCCACGCGCAGCTCATCCACTTCGCCACTGACGGCGAGACCTTCGGCCACCACAAGAAGTACGCCGAGCGCACGCTGATCTATGCCGCCACACATGAGGCGCCCCAGGCCGGTTTTACGCTGACTAACTATGCCGCTTACCTCGATATGGCCCCGCCAGAGTGGGAAGTACAAATCAAGCCGAACACCTCCTGGAGCTGTATCCATGGGGTGGGGCGCTGGAGCGAGGATTGCGGCTGCCACACCGGGCGTATCCCCGGTGGCCACCAACGCTGGCGCGCGCCGTTGCGTGCCGCGCTCGACCGTCTGCGCGACTCGCTGGCAAAAATTTATGAGCGCGAGTCGCGGGGCCTGCTGGGCGTGGATGCCTGGGCGGCGCGCGATGCCTACGGCGAACTGTTGGTACGCCGCTCGCCGGAGCGGGCCGACGCCTTCCTGACGCGCCTCAACCATCGCCCGCTCTCCGGCGAGGAGCGCGAACGTGCTCTGACGCTACTGGAGATGCAGAAGCATGCGCTCTTCATGTACACCAGTTGTGGCTGGTTCTTCGACGACATCTCCGGCCATGAGACGGCTCAGGTGCTCAAGTACGCGGCGCGCGCCGTGGGCCTGGCGACGCGCTTCGCCGCCAACGGCCTGACCGCTCAACTGCTGGCCGATCTGGAGAAAGCCGAGAGCAACCTGCCGCAATACCGTCACGGCGCGGAGGTCTACCGGCAATTGGTGCTGCCCGTCGCCATTCACCCGGAGAAGGTGGCCGCTAGCCATGCCATTGCCGCGCTGGTGCACCCATTCCCCATCCGGCGCCACCGGCACGGCTATCGCATCGAGCAGACCACCAACACCACCGCGATGGTCGGCGAGAATGCGCTGGTGTGTGGCCACCTCCGCTTGACCAGCGAGTTCACCGAGCAACACTCCGGCTGGGCATATGCGGCCTTGCATCTGGGCGGCTACAACTTTGCCGCCTCGCTGGTAGCTTGCGACGATCCGCAGGATGGGCGCAAGGTGTGCGCCCTCCTGCTCGATCAGCCGGCCAGCGCCACCTCCGCCGAACTGATGCGCACGCTCAAGGCCGCCCTCGGCCCGACCTTCTACGGCCTGGGCGATTTGCCGCCCTCCGACCGCCGCCGCCTGTTGCGCGTGCTGGACAAGGACAAGCTCGACTCGCTGGCTTTATCCTATCAGCAGATTTACACCCAGCACCTGGGGACGATCGCGGCGCTGACCGAAGCCCACATGCCCGTGCCGCCCGAGCTGCGCATGGCGGCGGAGTACACGCTCAGCCACCAACTCGCGCAGGCCGCCGCCGACCTGGCGCGCGCGCCCGTCGGCCCGGCGGAGACCAACCTGGCCCAGGTGCTGGAACTGGCGCAGTGCACCGGCATACACCTGGACCGCGGCGAAGCCATCCGTACCATGGAGCAGGCCATTGTGGAGGGCGTCAAAACCATCATTCGTGGCAGCAGCCTGTTCGTGGATGGCCTGCTCGCCGAACGCTGCGCGCATCTGACCGCCCTGCTCGCTGCCACCGAACGACTCGGCTTCGAGGTGCGGCCGGCCCGCGCCCAGGAGATGTTGCTCGATTACCTGCGCGCCCGCGCCACGCACACGCCGCGTGCCCGTCTCGAGCCGGCGCTGCGCCTGGCCGAACGTTTGCGGATATCGGACCGGGCGGTCAAGTTCAAAGACGAATGACGGATGATTGGCGACCCCGGCCATCACGGCATCACTCTAAAACCGTAAATCTCCAATCTC
>JBBIQY010000010.1:0-54091 GCA_037442085.1 Anaerolineae bacterium | reverse complement strand
TAGTGATTTACTTATAGTGGCTATGCGCAAAACATCAAAATCGGAAACGGTCTAGATCGTTGCCGATCAACACCGGCCCGCCGAAGATATCGGCAGCGGCGGCCTGTTGCGCCGTTAGGTCATTGTCGAGCGGCGAGAGGTGCACCAGCACAAGCTTTTTGACGGCGGCAGCGCGCGCCACTTCCGCCGCCTGCTCGGCCGAGCTGTGCATCGGATGCAGCCCCGTGGCTTCGTGAACCAAAATGTCGGCACCTTGCGCCAGCCTCTGGATGGTGGCAGATGGCGAACCATCCGCGCCGTAGACGACGCTGCCTTCGCCATGCCGATCATGCGCACGCACGCCGATGACGGGCGTCTGGCCGTGCTGGCCAGGCGCAGCGATCAGATCGAAATCGGCGCCGGATGCGATCCGCGCGCCGCTCTCCAGCGGCACAGCCTGCCACTGTAATTCCGGCAGGCCATCCCAATCGCTCGTGTCCCACTGCGCCCAGACACGGCGCAGAATATCAATCGTTTGCGCCGGGCCATGGATGGGCAACGGCCGGCGCCGGCCGGCAAGCCACAACATCTCCACCAACAGCGGAAGGCCGGAGGTGTGGTCTGGATGCTCGTGCGTCAGAATCAGGCGTTCGAGCGAGTCTAACGGGACACCCAGGCGCTGGAGTTGCCGCACCGCGTTGCCGCCACAATCAATGAGGACGGTGGAGGTCGCTCCGCGCAAAGCCAGCATGGTCGGTTCACGGCTGCCGTCCGTCAACGCTGCGCCGGTGCCGAGCAAGAGAAGTTCAGCCATAGAGTCAATGCGCCTCCAACCGCCGTGCTAGTACAGCCCGGCGTAAATCCCTCCGCAGTTTATCGAGCGTTCTCCCCGCTGCTGGAACTGCCGAAGGATTTCCGCCACTTTGTACTAGAATGATACGCGAGGTGTAAAACGTGACAAGTGAATGAAGGGAGCTTATGGCGTTTGAAGTTCACCCGCTCGACCTGAAGTTTCAGGGATACCCGGAGGCCATCGCCGCCTTTCTGGTGATCGGCCCGGGCGGGCCGCTGCTGATCGAGACCGGCCCCGGCTCGACATTGACGACACTGCAAAGCGAACTGGCGCGCTTCGGCCTGAAGCCGACGGATATCCGGGACGTGCTCATCACGCACATCCACCTCGATCACGGCGGCGCGGCGGGCTGGTGGGCGCAACAAGGCGCACGCGTCCATGTCCATCACGTCGGCGCGCCACATCTGATTGATCCTTCCAAACTGCTTGCCAGTGCCCAGCGCATCTATGGCAGGACGATGCAGGCGCTGTGGGGCGAGTATCTGCCGTCCCCGGCGGAGCGCGTGCGCGCCCTGCACGACGGCGCTGTGATCGAAGCGAGTGGCCTGAAGATCACCGTTTTCGATACGCCCGGCCATGCACGCCATCATCTGATCTATGCGCTCGATGGCGTAGCTTTCACCGGCGACCTGGCCGGTATCCGCATCTCGGCCCGTCCGCACATCCGCCTCCCCACCCCACCACCCGAGTTCGATCTGGAAGTCTGGCTGGCGAGCGTGGCGCGCGTCAAGGCCATGAAATTCGACCGGCTGTACCTAACCCACTTCGGCGCCGTGGACGACGTGGCCGCACAGTGGGAACGAGTGGAGGCCCTGCTCACCGACTGCGCCGGGCGCGTGCGCGTGGAGATGGAGCGCGGCGCGGATCGCGCGACGATCGTGGCCCGTTACACCGCACAGGAGGAGGCGCGCCTGGCCGCCGATGGCCTATCCGGCTCAGACTCACTCAGGTACGCCAGCATCGGCCCAATGGGGATGAGCGTGGATGGGTTGATGCGGTACTGGCAGAAGAAACGGGAGCCAAATGTGTAGAGCGCGGCGCTATCATGGCGGTCTATGGCTATCCGCTATCCGCCGGCGCATAATGTCCGGTATCATCTTTGACAGAACTTAGCTGTATCATAATGGAAGCGTTGGGAGGACACCATGCACCGAACGAAAGTCGCGATCTCCATCATCTCCGCGTTCGTCTTGCTGGTCAGCCTAACCGGCTTTGCGATGGCCGCTTCCTGCCCAACGGGAACGGTAGAGTACACCGTACAGTCGGGCGACTGGATCTATCGGATTGCGCGGGCTTTCGGAACCACGTCGGCGCAGATCATCGCCGATAACAAGCTCGCCAACCCGAACGCCATCTTTCCCGGCCAGAAGTTGTGTGTGGCCGCCAAAGCCGGATCCGGCGCGACCAATACACCCGCGCCGGCCACGGCGACGCCCCAACCCACGAAAACGCCCGCGCTACCGGGCTACACCTGCTGCCCGAGCTTCCGCATCGTGGCCGTGGAGCGGGATAAGTCGGTGACGATCGAAACCACCAATTTCCCGCCCGGCCTGCGGTTTGATGTGCGCATGGCGGCCCGCGGCAATCAGGCCATTGGCGGCACGGTGGTCGGCACACAGGATTCGGGCGCCGGCGGCCGGTTCACGGCCACCTACAATATCCCGGCGGCGCTGGCCGGACTCGATCAGATCGCGATCCGGCTGGAGAACACCAGCACCGGCTATCACGCTTATAACTGGTTCTACAACAACACGGTCACGCTGCCGTAAACGTCGCAGGAGACAAGGGGCTGCCAAAGGGAGGCTCATTTTGATTGCCCGGCCAGGCCCTGGCGCAGGGTTGACTCAGGCTGGAAGCATCACGGATTGTGTGAAAGTATCAACATCGCATCGCCAAAGGAGTAAAAGCGGTAGCCTTCTCGCTTGGCCACCTCATAGGCTTCGAGGATTCGCTCGCGGCCCGCGAATGCGGAGACCAGCATGAGGAGCGTGGACTTCGGCAGGTGGAAGTTCGTGATCATGGCGTCCACCACGCCGAATTGATAGCTGGGATAGATATAGAGATGAGTCATGCCGCTGCTAGGCGGCACCGGCTGACGCGGGTTGCCGCGCGCCGCCGCCGACTCCAGCGTCCGCACAACCGTCGTCCCGACCGCGATCACCCGCCGCCCCTCCCGCTTCGCAAGGCTGATCGCCTTCGCCGCCGCCTCGTTCACCTCGTACCACTCGCCGTGCATCGGATGGTCTTCGATGCGCTCCTCGCTCACCGGCTGGAAGGTGTCCAGCCCGACGTGCAGGGTGACGAAGGTCCCGATCACGCCCTGCTCCTCCAGGCGTTTGATCAGCTCCGGCGTGAAATGCAGGCCCGCCGTTGGAGCCGCTGCCGAACCGGGCAGAGTGGCGTACACCGTCTGGTAGCGGCCGGGGTCAGCCAGCGGCGTGTGAATGTACGGCGGCAAGGGCACATGGCCGATACGCTCCAGCAACGGCGTGATGGGCCTGGAGAATTGGACCACGCGGCGCGCACCGTCCAGCTCTTCCAGAACGACGGCCTGCAGCCCGGCTTCGCCCTCGAGCGCGAGCACCGCGCCCAGGTGGATGTTCTTCCCACCGATGAGCACCTCCCAGGTCAGCGGTGCGCGGCGCCGGAGCAACAGCAGCTCGGCCCGGCCGCCGCTGGCTTTGCGCGCCGTCAGCCGTGCCGGGATGACGCGGGTGTCGTTGAACACCAGCACATCACCCGCCCGTAGGAATTCGCCGACCTCGAAGAAGCGGCGGTGCAGAATCTCGCCGGTCTGCGGGTTGAGCACCAACAGTCGCGACGCATCGCGCGGCTCCACGGGCGTCTGGGCAATGAAGCTTTCCGGCAGGTCGTAGTCAAAATCGGACAGGTTCATGAGAGATGGTCAGGCCGGCAAGATCATACTGCCTTCGCCCCCCTCGGTCAAAGCCTTGTAGCAGCTGAGACTTAGCGGTTGAAGAAGCGCCCGATCAGGTTCGCCACGACGGTCAGGACGAGGCTGATCAGGATCAGCGTGGTCAGGGGAAAGTAGAACGAGAAGCCTTCGCGCTGGATGAAAATGTCACCAGGCAGGCGGCCCAGCGGCAGTCCAAAGCGCCCCACCAGCCAGAGCACGCCGCCCAGGATCATCACGGCCAGCCCGGCAAAAAACACCCAGCGGCCCAGCGTCGTCAGATCAGGCATCATCGCCGGCAGTCTTGCTCAGATGAGCTTCGGCTGTTCGCCGTTCGCCGGCGGGGTCAAGCCGAGGTGCACGTAGGCGGCCCGCGTTGCCGTGCGCCCACGCGGCGTGCGATCCAGGAAGCCCTTCTGTAACAGATACGGTTCGACCACGTCCATGATCGTATCGGACTCTTCGCTGATGGCGGCGGCGATGGTCTCCAGGCCGACCGGCCCGCCGCCGTATTTTTCGATGATGGTGCGCAGAACGCGCCGGTCAATGTCATCCAGGCCGAGCGGATCTACCTCCAGCAGGTTGAGCGCGGCGGCAGCTACCTCGCGCGTGATCGTGCCCTCGGCGCGCACCTGGGCATAATCGCGCACGCGCTTGAGCAGGCGCAGCGCCACGCGCGGCGTCCCGCGCGCACGCTGGGCGATCTCGGCCACGCCCTCCGGCGCAGCAGCCACGTTGAGCAGCCGCGTGGCCCGCGCCACGATCAGCTCCATGGCGGCCTGATCGTAAAAGTCCAGGCGAAAGACCGCGCCGAAACGCGCCCGCAGCGGGGCCGCCATCAACGCCAGCCGCGTGGTCGCGCCGACCACGGTGAACTTCGGCAGGGACAGGCGGATGCTGCGCGCGCTCGGCCCCTTACCGATGACGATGTCCAGCGCATAGTCCTCCATCGCCGGGTACAGCACTTCCTCCACCACGCGGCCCAAGCGATGCACTTCGTCAATGAACAGGATGTCGCCTGCACGCAGGTTGGTGAGGATGGCGGCCAGGTCGCCGGCGCGCTCGATGGCCGGGCCGGCAGTCACCTTCACATTGACGTTCATCTCGTTGGCGAGGATGTGCGCCAGGGTGGTCTTGCCCAGACCGGGTGGGCCGTAAAACAGCACATGGTCGAGCGCCTCGCCGCGCCGGCGGGCGGCATCAATCAGAATCTGTAAGTTCTCACGCACCTTGTCCTGGCCGACCAGATCTGCCAGGCGCTTGGGCCGCAGCGCGTGATCGGCCTGGTCCTCCGGCTTGCGTTCCGGCGTGAGCAGACGGTCTTTGTCATCGGTCATGCCGACGATTATAAGCGAATAGCGGCGCCGGGACGGCAGAGGTAAAATGCGTGGGCGAGCGAACCGACGCGGCGGCGTGTCCGGTGGATGGCGTCCACCGAACGCTGGAAGACCGCGTCGGTCTTTGCCACCCCCTCTTGGAGATCTTATGACCGAAAACGTCTATCCCTCCCGGCATCCGCTGGTGGCGCACAAACTGGCGTTGCTGCGCAGCACTGACACCGAGCCGAAGAAATTTCGCGAGCTGGTGCGCGAGATCAGCATCCTGCTGGCCTACGAGGCCACTCTGGACCTGGCCCTTGAGCCGATCGAGGTGACGACGCCGATGGGCACGGCGCAGGGCCAGCGCTTGACCCAGGATATTGGCCTGGTGCCGGTGCTGCGCGCCGGCTTGGGCATGGTGGAGGGTATCTGGGAGATGATGCCGGGCGCGGAGGTGTGGCACATCGGCCTGAAGCGTGACGAGCGCACCCTGGAGCCAATGCAGTATTACGCCAACAAGCCGGTGGAGCCGCGCGTCCAGTTGTGCCTGCTGCTCGACCCGATGCTGGCGACCGGCGGCTCGGCCTCGGCAGCCTGCGCGCTGCTCAAATCCTGGGGGGTGCGCCGCATCAAGTACATCGGCCTGATCGCCGCGCCGGAGGGCATCCGTCGCCTGCACACCGATCACCCGGACGTGCCCATCCACATCGGCGCAATTGACGACCACCTCAACGACATCGGCTACATCGTGCCCGGCCTGGGCGACGCGGGCGACCGGCAATTCGGGACAGGCTGAGACGAGCCGGCCGGATGGTCGGGCGCGGCGCTATCGGCTGCGGCGCGGGCGCGTGCGACTGCGTTCCCGGCCCTCGGCCTTGAGCGCTTTCGCGTACTTCGCCAGTTGATCGGCCACAGCGCGATGCACGCTGCCCGCCGAGTAAACACCGCGCGAGTCACGCTCGCCCGCCGGCAGGCCGGTCAGCAACTCCAGGCCGGCATCCACCGCCTCGACCGCCCACACGTTGAACTGACCGGACCGCACCGCTTCCACGACCTCATCGCGCAACATCAGATGCTGCCGATTCGCGGTCGGGATCAGGACTCCCTGCTGGCCGGTCAGGCCTTTCTGACGGCAGACGTCGAAGAAGCCCTCGATCTTCTCGGTGACGCCGCCGACCGCCTGCACCTGCCCGTGCTGATTGACCGAGCCGGTCACAGCGATGTCCTGGCGCAGAGGCAGGCCGGAGAGCGCCGAGAGCAGCGCAAAAAGTTCGGCCAGCGAGGCGCTGTCCCCCTCCACTATTCCATAGGATTGCTCGAACACCAGGCTGGCCGAGAGGTTGAGCGGCATGGCCTGGCCATACTGGCGCAACAAATAACCGCTGAGAATGAGCACACCCTTGCCGTGAATCGGGCCGCTCAGTTCCACCTCGCGCTCGATGCTGACCACGCCGCGCCGGCCCGGCCCAACCGTCGCCGTGATCCGCGAGGGATGGCCGAAGGCGTAGTCGCCCAGGCTGAGCACCGACAGACCGTTGACGCGCCCGACGGCGCTGCCTGTCGTCTCGATCAACAACGTCCCCGTCTGCACCGCTTCCTGCAAGCGCTCCTCGATCAGGTTGCTGCGATACCGGCGCGCTTCTTCGGCGACGCGCACATCATCGGCGGTGACGCAGGCATGGGTGTTCTGGGCGGCGCGGTGGGCGGCCTCTTGAATCAGATCGGCGATGTCGCCAAAGCGGGTGGAGAGTTTGGTCTGATCACCGACGGCGCGCGAACCGTACTCGATGACGCGCGCGACTGCGCCGCGGTCGAAGGGCAGCGCGTTGTTGGCGCGTGTGATGGCGCCAATGAAGAGCGCGTAAGCATGCTCGGATTCGGGCGTGCACGCCATCTCGGTGGTGAAGTCGGCCTTGACCTTGAAGAGCTTCTGAAAATCCTCGTCATAGGCCAGCAGCAGATAGTAGAGGAGCGGGCTGCCGATCAGCACCACCTTCACCTCGAGCGGCAGCGGTTCCGGCTCGAGGGTGACGGTGCTGATCAGGCTCAACTGCGTGCCCAGCTCCTCCACCTTCAGCGCCCGGTCTTTGAGCGCGCGCTTCAGGCCTTCCCAGGCGTAGGGGTTGATCAGGCACTCACGGGCCGGGAGGATCAGGTAGCCGCCGTTGGCGCGGTGCAGCGCGCCGGGCTTGATCATGGTGAAGTCGGTGACGACGGCGTTCCACAACGCGCGGTGCTCGATGCGGCCGGTGAGGTTGTGGTAGGCCGGGTTGCTCTCCACGATGACGGGCGCGCCGGTCAGCCCGGAGTTGTCCACCAGCACGTTTACTTTGTAGCGAACAAACGGGTCTTCGGTCGGCGCCGAGGAGAAGGGGAGCGGGAACGGTAAAGCCGGCTGTTCCGCGCCCTTTTTGCTCTTGCGGAAGTCCTCGGCGTGTTCCACCACATCGGCCTGTACCGCGTCGAGGTAACGGGTGACGCTCTCAAGGCCGCGATACTTGGCGCGCAGATCATCCAGACTGTGACGGACGGCTCCGGAGGCCGTCTCGATGTCGAGCGCCCGGAGGGCATCCTGCACCCCCTTCTCCAGCTCACGCACCCGGCGGATACCTTCCTCGATCTCCCCCTGCAATTTCTCCCGGATTCGGACCAGTTTCTCCTTTTGTTCGTCAGTCAGTTTCTCCAGTTGCTCCTCGGAGATCAGGGAGCCGTTGATCACGGGCGCAAGCAATAGGCCGCCCGGCGTCTTGATCAACTGAAAGCCGTACTGGCTGACGTAGTTCTCCAGCCGGGTGAGCGCCTCGCGCCGCTGGCGCTCCAGCTGATCCACGAGCTTATCACGCTG
Source organism: Anaerolineae bacterium (assembly GCA_037442085.1). Classification (GTDB taxonomy): domain Bacteria; phylum Chloroflexota; class Anaerolineae; order Anaerolineales; family UBA6663; genus JANWXR01. Next base: position 46,181 of record JBBIQY010000010.1, on the reverse strand, counting down.
AGCGGCGTATTCCTTGTTGTCAAAGGCGCGCGGGATGGCGTCCTGGAGTTCGCGCACCAGCGCCGCCATATCCTGCTGGAGCTGAGTCGCTTTGCCGGGCGGCAGGCACAGCAATTGCGGGCGGCGCGCATCCGCAAAGTTGAAGACGTAGGCCTGGTCGGGCGGCGCAGGTTGTTTGGCGGCGCGCCGCTCCAGGTGCTCGCGGATCAGCGTGGTCTTGCCGGAGCCGGGCAGCCCGAGCGCAAACAGGTTGAAGCCGTGGCTGGCGATGCTCGCCCCGAACTCCAACGCGGCCACGGCGCGCGGCTGACCGAGCACCTCCGCCAGCTCCGGCAGATGGGCGGTGGTTTCAAAGTCGAAACGGGCCGGGTCACAGACGCGGCGCAACGAATCAGGCGGCAGAGGCGAAAGATGCGCGGTCATGCAAGCCTCCTTGCGCCAGGAGTGACGCTCCGGGCGCCTGAGCTGCGTCAGTAACGCAGCAGGGCGGCCAGTGGACTGGCCGTCGGCATCTCGGACGCCGGCAGCACATAGACGGCCCCGCCCGAAGCATAGGTCTTAATCGCCGCCAGGTTGAGCAGCTCATCGGCGGTGGGCGTGGGCGGGAGGTGCGTCTGGATGGCCTGGGTGTCCGGGTCGAACGTTCCCCACACCTCCTGGTCCGCGGCGACGAACAACGTCTGCACCTGGCCGCGGTGTGCAGCCCGCAGGGCCTTGCACAGATCATTGGTGGCGCGGGGCGTGCTGCTCAAACGACGATAGGCCGCCAGCGCGGCCACCTGTCGTTGCTGAAAGCGCGGCGCGACGATGGCCCAGGCCTGCTCATGCAGCGCCTCTAAACTCAGGCGGTCCGGGTTGCCGTTGATTGCCGTCTCGGCCAGGTGAGGATAACGGCTCTGCCCGCGATAGAGGTTGGTGAGATACTCCACGCCGGCCAGCACCAACAGCGCGGTTTCGGCCTTCAACCACTCGCGCAGGCCGTGGTCAATCTGGTGGCAATACTGCGCCAGTTCCTCTTTGTAAGTCTCGTCGCCGCCGCCGCTGCCGTAGAAGATGGCCGACCAGCGCCGGCCCGGCCCGCGTGGCACGCCGGGGCGGAAACGCACCTCCTTCTGGAAAGAGTCGAAGCGCAACGCTTCGGCCAGGTTGTGTGGCAGACCCTCCAGCGGCACGGCGTCCAACTCCCAGTATGTGCCGCGAAACAGGCGCACCGAATTCTGGCTAAGCGCCAGCACATAGAAAACCCCGTCCACATGCAACAGCGGCCACAGCGGCGTGAGGTTCAGACGCCGTGCGACGTTCAACTTCTCGGTGAAGGCCACCGACAGACAGTACGGCAGCGCGCCTTCCGGCGTCAGGAAGAGGGCCAGCCCGTCGTTCAGGTGACGCCAGAAGTAACTATCGCTGAGCAATTGATAGCCCGGCGCCAGGCGCGCAGCGATATCCGGCGCGCGCCAGCCCGCGGCTGCCAGGCGCGTCTCGGCATCGCGTAAGTTGTTGCGGAGCCGAAGTTGATCCGCCGGCGTATTGGTGGCGTTGCGGTGCGTCGGCAGATACAACGACACACACCCTGGGCCTTCGACCGCTAACAGTTTTTTCCAGTCGCTGGGCAGGATACGGTTCATAAAAACTCCTCGGAGGAAGGAGAATGGGTTGAAGAAAACGGGGGAGTAGCGCGCCGGCTCCTGCACCGGTCGCCGAAGGCCGGGCGCGCTTCCACCAGGCACGACCCTCGTCGTGAGGGTGTTGCTTGAAGCTCAGGCTGGCGCTCAGCCGGCGTATTCGGCGGTATGGGCCTGCAGCGCGAAATCGGCCACCGTGGGCGCGGCCAGCCGCAGGTAATCGCTCATGGATATCTTGAGCGCATCCTGATGGGTGCCAGCCTGCAGCACCATCTTGGACTGGCGACTGAACTTCCGGTCCAGGTAGGTGGGCATCTGATACAGGTGCCCCAAGGGCGGCATAGCGCCGGGTTCGCAATCCGGGAAGCGGAACTTGAACTCGTCTTCACGTGCGGCGCGGACGTAATCCGCCCCGAGCAACTGCGTCACTTTCTCAAAGTCCACATGATCGGGCGCAGCCAGCACCAACATTACCAGCTTGCCGTCCGCCCAGGCAATGACCACCTTTGCGACATGCTCACCCTTTTCATGCAGTTCGGCGGCGACGGTCTGCGAGGTAAACGCAGTTCGATGCCGCCGCGCTTCATAAGGCACCCCGTTATCGGCAAAGAGTGCCTTCAACCGTTCCAGACAGTCAGCCATGTTGACCTCCTTTCCGGCCCGGGCCGCTTCCAGACCTCCTGGCGCTCAGGCCGGGAAAATACAAAGACCGTCCCGCCTGAAGTCTGGCTTCAAGTCGCCGGGACGGTCGAATTCACCTGGCATAATGGCCCTTCCGATCTCGTGCTTGCTGCTGAGCCGGTCGGTGCTTTTACGTTAGAACAATTCGCAACTAAATAATAGTGATCTTTGGCACCGTTGCCAAGATGCAGATAACCCCCCCTGGCCCCCCGGATCCTCCATCCAGGTCGCCCGGATGGCCCGGCTCCACGGCGCCGCGCCGCCAGACCCGGCAGGTTCTTATCCATTTCATATCCACTGCCATCCTCCCTGCCCAAATCCCCCTGCTCTATACTCAGACGATGGATGGCGCCTCATGATGTCTCCTTTCCACTTTCGCTGGGTCTGGCAGCTCCGGTCCACGCCCGAAGCCTTCTGGCCCTTCATCGCCGACACTGATCGCGTCAATCGGGACAGCGGCCTCTCGCCGGTGAAAAACCTGCTGCCGCGAGGCCAGCGCCTGGCCAACGCCGTGCGCCGGCTGAGCGTGCGCATGTACGGCGTCGCGCTGGAGTACGAGGAGCAACCGTTCGAATGGGTGCGCCCGCTACGTTACGGCGTGCAGCGCCGCTTCCGCCCCGCCCTGCTCAACCCGTTGCGCGAGTTCCGCATGCTGGCCGAGCTTCAGCCGCGCCCCGAGGGTGGTTCCACGTTGAGTTATCAGATCTGGGCCACGCCCGCCAATGCCCTGGTGGCCCTTGCCATCCCGTTGCAAATCGGGCTGATCACCCGCTGGCAAATGGGGCGTGCCATCCAGCGCTACGACCGCCTGGCCACAGAGCGCGGGACGCGCTTCGACCTGCCGGCTTCGGTCGAGCTGGCGCCGGGCGGCGCGGAACGATTACAGGCTGCCGGTCAGCAGCTCATCGCGCAGGGCCTCAACCCCGACCTGGTCGCGCGCCTCATCCGCGTTGTCCAACACGCCGACAATACCGCGGTTGCGCGGCTGCGCCCGTACGCGCTGGCCGCGCTGTGGAATGCGCCGCGCTCCGAGACTCTCAGCCTCTGCCTGCACGCCACACGCGCCGGCCTGCTCAACTTCGAGTGGGACCTGGTCTGCCCGCATTGCCGCAACGCCGCCCTGCAAGTGGACTCGCTCTCCGGCCTGAGCAACCGAACGCGCGCCCATTGTGACACCTGCAACGTGGATTTCACTGCCGATCTGGAACACTCGGTGGAGTTGACTTTCCATCCGAACCCGGCCATCCGCCCGGTGACGCGCGCCGAGTTTTGTGTCGCCGGGCCGCAGGTGACGCCACATATCGTCATCCAGCAGTTACTAAAGCCCGGTGAGCGACGCACGCTGACGACCGCCCTCGAGCCAGGCCACTATCGCTGGCGGGCGCTGGAGCTGCCGGGCACGCAGCCACTGACCGTCGGCACCGATGGAGAAACAGAGGCCGTTCTGCAAGTCGGCGCCGGCGGCGCGATCCGGATCGCGCCGCGCGCCAAGCTGACGTTGTACAACACGGATCAGCACATGCATCTTCTCATCCTAGAGCGCACAGCCTGGAGCGAGCAGGCGGCCCTGGCTGCGGATGTCACCGCCCTGCAAGTGTTTCGCGATCTGTTCGCCAACGAGGCCATCCGCCCTGGGGAGCAGATCTCGGTCGGCAGCCTGACCATCTTGTTTACCGACCTGCGCGGCTCGACGCGCCTGTATCGTGAGATCGGCGACGCCGCCGCCTTTGGGCTGGTGATGAGCCACTTCGACGTCCTGCGCGAGGCGATTGCGCACGAGCAGGGTGGCATTGTCAAGAACCTCGGCGACGCCGTCATGGCCGTCTTCCGCCAGCCGGCATCGGCGGTGCGGGCGCTGCTCCGGGCACAGCGCGCACTCAGCACGCCGCCCGCGCCGGCGCGCCCGCTGCGGCTCAAAGTCGGCGTCCATCACGGCCCGTGCATCGCCGTCAACTTCAATGACCGGCTGGACTACTTTGGGTCAACGGTGAACGCCGCGGCGCGCCTGGTCGAGCTCTCCACCGGCGAAGATGTCGTGCTCTCGGATGCCGTTCGGCGCGACCCGGAGGTCAACGCCCTGCTATCCGATCCTGTCAACGGCCTGCAAGTGGAACCGGGCGTGACGACACTGAAAGGCTTCGACGCCGAGGTCTTTGACATCTGGCGGGTGCGCGTCACACCATAGCGCGAGGCCGCACCGCCGTTACGGCGAATGCCCGCTGCACCCAATAGACAGTGGAGCAACCCTATAAAAAGCCTGAGTTTTTTAATTGACTCACACCTATTGCTTCGGTAAAATTGCGTCATTCACCTAAATCCTCTCGGGGAACTCCACAACACAAGGAGAAAAAGAGCCATGTCCATGAATCGCCGCGAATTTCTCAAGACCGTTGCGGCAAGCGGTGCCGCCATCGGCCTGGTCGGCTGCGCCACACAGGCCACGGCCACACAAACGCCTGCTGCCACCGCACCCACCGGCGCGACGCCGACGCAGGGCCAGGCGCCGACGGCGGCCCCCGCCGCCTCTCCTACGGCGGCGCAAGTCGCTCAGGCTGGCCTGCCAGAGATCCAGTGGCAGATGGCGACCAGTTGGCCGCCAGCGCTGGACACGATCTTCGGCGGCGCGCAGGTCTTCGCCGAACGTGTCAGCGCGCTCACCAGCGGCAAGTTCAAGATAGACCCGCGCCCGGCGGGCGAGCTGGCTCCTGCGCTGCAGGTGCTGGACGTAGTCTCGCAGGGTGCCGTACCTATCGGCCATACGGCATCCTACTACTACGTGGGCAAAAGCCCGGTGACGGCCTTCGGCACGACGCTGCCGTTCGGCCTGAACTATCAGCAGCAAAATGCCTGGCTGTACGAGGGCGGCGGGTTGAAGTTATTGCAGGACTTCTACGCCAAGACCTTCAACGTCATCCAGTTTCCAGCGGGCAACACCGGCGTGCAGATGGGCGGCTGGTTCCGCAAGGAAATCAACTCCCCCGACGACCTCAAGGGCCTGAAGATGCGCATCCCTGGCCTGGGCGGCCAGGTGCTCACCAAGCTGGGCGTCACCGTGCAGGTCATCGCCGGCGGTGAAATTTTCCAGGCGCTGTCCACCGGCGCGGTGGACGCCGCCGAGTGGGTCGGCCCGTACGACGACGAGAAGCTCCAGCTCAACAAGGCAGCGGAGTTCTACTACTATCCGGGCTGGTGGGAGCCGGGGCCGACGCTGGAGGTCGAGATCAACCTCAACGAGTGGAACAAGCTGCCGGCGGAGTATCAGGAAGCCATCAAGAGCGCCGCCTTCGAGGCCAACATGATAATGATGGCCCGCTACGATGCGCGCAACAACGAGGCGCTCCAACGGCTCATTGACGGCGGCACGAAGCTGCGCGCCTATAACACCGAAATCCTGGAGGCGGCGGAGAAAGCGGCCTTCGAGCTGTACGACGAGTTTGCCGCCAAGGACGCGGATTTCAAGGCGATCTTCGAGCAGTGGAAGGTGTTCCGCACCAAGATCCTCGCCTGGCACAACATCAACGAAGGCGGCATGGCTCGCTACCTCACCGCCAAGCTGGCGCGCTAACGCCGCGACCTGCCACCTGAGACAAAACCGGGCAGAGGCCCCCAGCTTCTGCCCGGTTTTTGATTCGCCAGCCGACGCGCCCGGCCTAACGGACCTGGTTGAAGACCTGCACCAGCCAGGTCACCGTCTCCGGAAAAGCGATGACCAGCACGAGGACCAGCAGTTGCAGGCCCATGAACGGCAAGGCGCTGCGGTGAATCTCCAGCGTGCTGATCTCCTTGGGCGCAACGCTCTGCAGATAGAAGAGCGAGAAGCCCACCGGCGGCGAGATGAAGGCCGTCTGCAGGTTGATCGCCATCACCACGCCGAACCAGACCAACGGGATGCCCAGCGCTACCGCCGCCGGCACCAGCAACGGCATAGCAATGAACGAGATCTCGGTGAACTCTAGAAAGATGCCGAGGAGGAAGATCACGATGTTGGCGATGATCATGTAAGCGAGGATGCCGTTCTGGCTGCCCAACGCCACCAGCAGGTCGGTGACCAGCCGCTTGCCGCCCAACTCATCAAAGACCAGGCTGAAGAGCGAGGAGCAGAACAGGATGTTGACGACTAGGGCCGTCAGCCGGGCGGTGGAGGCTGCCGACTCGCGCAGCACCCGCCAATTAAGTTGCCGGTTGAGGGCGGCCAGCAGGCAGGCGCCCAGCGCACCAATGCCGCCGGCCTCGGTGGGCGTGGCGATGCCGAAGAAGATGCTGCCCAGCACGGTGAAGACGAGAAAAGCCGGCATCACCACCGAACGAATAACTCGCCGGGCCAGCTCAGCGCCCTTGAGCGTGCGCGCTTCCGGCGGCAGGGCCGGGGCGGCGCTCGGCCGCAGCCAGGCGATCACCAGCACATACAACGCGTAGGAGGCCGTCATCATCAACCCCGGGATCAACGCGCCCGCAAACAAATCGCCGACGCCGACGCCGATCTGGTCACTGAGCACCACGAGAACCAGGCTGGGCGGGATCATTTGCGCCAGCGTCCCGGAGGAGATGATGACGCCGCTCGCCAGTTGCTTGTCGTAGCCATACTTCAACATGGTGGGCAGCGAGAGCATCCCCATCACGATGATCGTCGCCGCCACCACGCCGGTCGTCGCCGCCAGCAGGGTCCCCACCAGCACCACCGTCAGCGCCAACCCACCGCGCAGCGGACCCAGCAGCACTCCCACCGTCTCCAACAATTCCTCGGCCAGGCCGGATTTCTCGAAGACCGTGCCCAGGAAGACAAAAAAGGGGATGGCCAGCAGCGTAAAGTTCGACATCGTGCCGAACCAGATGTTGGGCAACAGCAGCAGGCGGTTGAGGTTGAATTCCCCTAGCGCCAGGCCGATCAGGCCGAAGATGAGCGAGGTCGCCACAAACGAATAGGCGACGGGATAACCGCTGAGCAAGATGAAGAAGAACCCGACGAACATGATCACAGCCAGCCATTCAGTTCCCATGCGCCACCTCAGCGAGTTTTCGATTCAGCGAAGCAAGATCAAAACCGCGTTGTTGCACCTATCACTATTGCAGCATGGTGACGGAGCCGGTATCCCGCTCCAGGGCGGATTGAGCGGCGCGCGCCGTGTCCCGGTCGCCGATCAGGAAAGCCAGATACTTGATGACTTGCGAGATGGCTTGCAGCATCAGCAGGGTAAAGGCAACCAGGATGAAGCTCTTGATAGGCGCACGCGGCAGGCCCTCCGGATCGGGAGAAAGCTCCCAGTTTCCAAATGTGCCGTTGGGCAGCCGGCCCCAGGAGATCATCACCGGGTTCCAGGTGACGTACAGGCCAAGCAGGCAGAAGGGGATGAGAAAGAACAGGGTGCCGATCAGATCCACCCAGGCCTTGGTCTTGGGGCTCCAGTTGGTATAGAGAAAATCAACGCGCACATTGACGCCGTGCTTGAGGATATAAGCAAAGCCGATGAAGAAGATGAGCGAGTAGAGATACCACTGCAATTCGAGCAGGGCGTTGGAGGTCAGCTTCATCCCCAGGTAGCCGCCGAGGTAGCGCGAGATGGGGTTGAAGGCGCCAATGGCGATGGTCGCCAGCACGATGAGGAGATTGAGGCTGATGAGGCGTTCGGTCAGGGCGTCAATGAAAGCGGACAGCCTGAGCAAGGCGCGCATAGCGGTTTGGCCTCCTATGGATACGGCGAATGGATCGCGCCTAATCATAGCAAACTTTCCGAGTTTGACGAGCGGCTGCGGTATAATCCAGTGCGTGACTTCTTTGATCAATCGCCTGGCAAACGTTTTTTCTCCGGCTCCGGACTCAAAACAGCACATTCACCTGAAGCGCCCGCAGGACATCGCGGCCATGCGCGAGGCGGGCCGGCTGGTGGCCCAGTGCTTTGACCTGCTCCAACACAACATCCGACCCGGCGTCACTCTGCGCGAACTAGATCAGAAGGTCGCGGCACTAATTGAGGAGCGCGGCGCACTGCCGCTCTATAAGGGTTACCGCGGCAACCCACCCAACCACCCCCCCTTCCCTGGCGTCATCTGCGCCTCGGTCAATCACGAAATCTGCCACGGCTTGCCCAATGGGCGCGTGCTGAAGGAGGGCGACATCGTCGGTATTGACATTGGGCTGAAGTACAACGGCTATTGCGGCGACGCCTGCGTGACGTTTGCCGTCGGCCGAATCTCGCCGCGCGCGCAGCGCTTGTTGGATGTGGCCCAGGAGTGTCTGCAGCGCGGCATCGCCGCCGCGCAGGCGGGGCGCTACCTCAGCGATATCGGCGCGGTCATCCAACTCTATGCCGAGAGTAAGGGCTACAGCGTGGTGCGCGAGTGGGGCGGGCACGGCCTCGGACGCAACCTGCATGAAGCGCCGTCCGTGCCGCACGTCGGGCCGGGCGGACAAGGCCCGCGCCTGCGTCCCGGCATGGTCTTCACCATCGAGCCGATGATCAACGAAGGTGGGCCGGACTGGACGCTGCTGAAAGACGGCTGGACGGTGGTGACGAACGACGGCAAGCTCTCGGCCCAGTTCGAGCATACGGTCGCCATCACCGAGGATGGGCCGCTGATCCTGTCGCAGTTATAGGATCGGTGGTCCCTTCAACGCCGGTCAACAAGAAAACGCGGCTCACCCGCCGCGTTTTTGCTTTATGCCCCTATGGGGATTCGAACCCCAGTTTTGGCCTTGAGAGGGCCGCGTCCTGGTCCACTAGACGATAGGGGCAGAAGGGGATCGATGCGGAGTATATCATGCCGACTTTTGGCGCGTCAATGAGTTTAGCATGGGATGTGCATGGTATAATGCCGATCGCCTCGTTGGCCGCAAGCGCCGGTCGCCACCTTAGCTCAATCGGCAGAGCAACCGCTTCGTAAGCGGTAGGTTTCGGGTTCAACTCCCGAAGGTGGCTCTGTGAAGGATGAAAGCTGAAAGATGAAGGATGAAAGTCCTTCATCCTTCCACCTTCATCCTTCTTCTTTATTACCGTGTCCACTTCCCCCCTCGTCATCGGCGTGGCCGGGGGCACCGGTTCGGGCAAGACAACCGTGGTGCAGGCCATCCTCAAACGCGTTGGCGCCGAGCGAATTGCGTACCTGCCTCACGACGCCTATTATCGCAGCTTCACCGACTTCCCGAACGAGCGCCGCGACGCCATCAACTGGGATCACCCGGACGCGCTCGACACCGGGCTGATGATCGAACACATCCAGCAACTCAAACGCGGCGAGCCGATCGCCCTGCCGGTGTATGATTTTGCCGCCTATCGGCGCACCGACCGCCTCACACCCGTCATGCCGCAGCCCATTGTTTTGGTGGAAGGGATATTGATCTTCGTGGAGCCGGCTCTGCGCAAGCTGTTTGACGTGAAGATCTATGTGGATACGGACGCCGATCTGCGGTTCATCCGTCGCCTGCAGCGCGATCTGGCCGAGCGCGGCCGCACGATCGAATCAATCGTGCAACAATACCTGACGACGGTGCGGCCGATGCACCTGGAATTTGTCGAGCCGAGCAAGCGCTACGCCGATGTCATCATCCCCGAAGGCGGGCTGAACGAGGTGGCAATTGGGATGGTGGCGGCGAGGATCGAGGCGCTACTCAGGGCGGCCGGCTGAGCAGACCATGCGGCTGTTGTTTCTCAATCACAACTATCGCGCCAGCGGCACTTTTTATCGCGCAATGCCGATGGCCGAGCAGCTAGCTGCGCGCGGCCATGAGGTGACGTTGCTTTGTGTCTCACCCACTCGGCGCTGGCGAGCAGAGTGGTCAACGACGAATGGGGTGCGTGTGGGGGAAATGCCCAACTTTGCCTGGGGCGCCACGGCCGAAGGCTATGGCCCGCTCGATCTGCTCTACCGTAATGCGCACACATTAGCGAGGCGCTATGATCTCATCCATCTCTTTGACCACAAACCCAACGCCACCTGGGCCGGCTTCCTGAGCGGGCGCTGGCGCGGCGCGCGCCTCGTCGCCGATTGGGCCGACTGGTGGACTGGGCCGAGGACACACAATGACGAAGGCCCGGCGCGCGTGCGCCTGGTGCGGCGCTTCGAAGCGTGGTGGGAATTGCGCTCCAAACAGTGGGCCGAGGCGGTGGTGACGATCAGCACCGTGCTGTATCAACGGGCAATTGACCTGGGTTGCCGGCGCGTGCTTTATCTGCCTACCGGAGCGGCGCTTCAGCGCATCCGCCCTTGGCCCATCGCCGAGGCGCGCCGGCAACTGGGCTTATCAGCGGACACGCCGGTGATCGGTTTCATCGGCTCCGGGCAGGGCGACCTTGAAATCGTGCTGAGGGCGCTGCAGGAAACGCCGGCAGCGCACTTGCTCATCATCGGCCCGGCGCGCGCGCATATTCGTGAGTTGGCGCAGCAGTTCGGAGTCGCTCACCGCCTCTGGCAGACGGGCTTCGTCGCGGATGAGCTCGTCGGTGTATATTTAGCCTGCGCCAACGTGATGTGCCTTCCCATGGCCGACACCCCACACAATCGCGGGCGGTTGCCGAACAAGCTGCTCGATTACATGGCCGCCGGGCGGCCAACGCTTGCCACCCCGGTTGGTGATGTAAAAACGATCCTGACGACGCACGGTGGCGGCCTCCTGGCCGAAGCCGATCAGTTCGGTGCGACACTCCAAGCTCTGCTTGAAGATCCGGCATTCTGTGCCGAACTGGGCCGGCAGGCCCGATGTGTGGCCGAGGTGTATTTCAATTGGCAGACGCTGACCGATCAGCTCGAAGCCCTATACCGTTCGCTGTTATAGATGAATATCCACCAGCATCGAGCGCGCCCGGGCCGGGCTTAAATGGCACCCCGTGATGCGAGTTCTTTTCATCGCCGGTTATCAAAACGCCTCCCAACATCGCAAGGTTGAACGATTGGCCGATGCGCCGGACATCGAGCTGCTGCACATCGCCCCGCCGTCCGGCGGGCGCGAGACCGGCAGTTATCCTTCCGCTAATGGGCGACGATCGTACCGGGTGCGGGTCGTGCCGCGCCCCTCGCTTGGACGGCCCGATGACCCGCACCGACATTTCCACTGGCCGGGCGCGCTGGCCATACGGGAGTTCGCACCCGATCTCATTCACTGCGAGTATGAGCACGAGAGCGTAATGACATTAATGGTGACGCTCGCCCGCCAGATGTTTGCACCGCGAACACCGCTCGTGTTGTACGCCTGGCAGAACATCGTCCGGCCTCGGATGCCATGGGTGCGCGCGGTGAGCACAGTGACCGCCCGAAGAGCCAGTCACTTTTTTTGCGGCAGCAGCGAAGTGATACACGTGCTGCGCTTATCCGGCTACACCGCCGGCGCCGAAGTCGCCCCAATGTTCGGATTGGACACCCGTCTCTTCCGGCCACGCTCGGCTGCCGAGCTCCGAAAGCGTCTAGGGCTGAGCGAGTTTACGGTTGGCTACGTCGGTCGGCTGGTGCCAGAGAAGGGCGTCAACGTGCTAATCCGCGGGCTCGCGCGCGTTAACCAGCCTGTGCAAGCCTTGATCGTGGGGGACGGCCCACTCAGGGCTGAGTTACAGCGTTTAGCGGCAGCGCTTGGCCTCGCCGAACGCTGCCGATTTGTGGGTGCGGTGAATCATTCAGCGGTGCCGGAATACCTCAGCGCCGCCGATGTCCTGGTGCTGCCCTCCCTCACCACCCAGCATTGGAAGGAGCAATTCGGTCGGGTGTTGATCGAGGCAATGGGTTGTCGTGTGCCGGTCGTCGCCTCCGAGTCAGGGGCCATCCCGGAAGTCATTGGCACGGCAGGCCAGTTATTTGCCGAAGGGGATGTGGAGGCGCTGGCCGCGATCTTGGCGGAATTAGCGGCTGACCCGCGACAACGCGCCGCGCTGGCCGAATGTGGCTATCAGCGAGCCCTATCCCGCTACACGATAGAAGTGTTGGCCGCCACCCTGCTCGCCACATGGCGACGATTGTCAGCCGCAGCGTCTGTCTGATGGCCTCAAGCCCGATGCGTCGCAAAACCTCGCTGGCGCTTCGCTGGTGGGCGGTTGATTACCTGGTTGCCAGCGTCCTGCAACGCGACCTGGCACGCTACCTGCCCCTGTTGAGTGGGCACACCCTTGACCTGGGATGCGGAAACGCCCCCTATCGGCATTTACTGGTGAACGTCTCCCGTCATATTGGCTATGATATAGACAGACTAGGCCGCGCAGATGTGGTGGGCACCGCCGTAGCGCTGCCATTCGCCGCCCGGTCATTCGACAGCGTGTTGTGCACACAAGTCATCGAACACGTGGCGGAGCCGTGGCGCATGTTCGACGAGATCGCCCGGGTGTTGCGTCCGGGCGGGAGGGTGCTGCTCTCAGCACCTCAGGCCTGGCGCCTGCACGAGCAGCCGCACGATTACTATCGGTTTACATGCTACGGGCTGACGTATCTGGCCGAACGCGCAAGTTTGCGCGTCCGCACATGGTCGGCCCAGGGTGGCGTTTGGCGTCTGGTAGGGCAGGCGATCAACAACTGGCTGTGGGAGAGACGTCACCCGCGCGGAACGATGCGTTGGCAACTCAGCCGCGTCTTCAGCCTGGCGCTGGGTATGCCCATCAACCTGATGTGCGCGGCCATGGATGCGATCTTCTTTGATCCCGCCGACACCCTAAATCTTGTGTTTGTGATCGAAAAGCCCGAGACATGATCAAGACCGGCCACGAATTGAGCGAGGCGGAAATCGCCGCGCGTTACGAGCAACTGGGCGACACGCTGAGAATGCCTCCCTACTTCTATTCGGCGGTGGCAGAGTTTATCGGCCCCGTCGGTGGAGCCACGGTGCTGGACGCTGGCTGCGGAACGGGCGAACTGTTAGTCGCCGTGCAACGCCTAAATCCTCAGGCGAAATTGTGCGGACTGGAGCTAGCGCCATCACGGGTCGAGTCCGCCCGACAGCGCCTCGGCCCTGGGGCGGATATTCGCCTAGGCAGCCTCAATGCGCCCCTGCCGTTCGCGCCTGAAAGCGCCGATTTGATCCTGGTAACCGAAGTTCTGGAGCATCTGAAAGAACCGGTCGCCGCCTTGCGTCACTTGCGTCGCTGGTTGCGACCCGGCGGCGCTTTCATCATCACCGTGCCGAACAGCTCTGCCTGGCTGCCATTCTCGCCGCTCGCCGCCCGGCTCGCCCCGCACTTCAAGTCGGCGCGCGGCTTTCTTCCGCACGAACACCCCTTACGGACCGAGCAGCCGATTGATACCGTCTTTTCACTCGCCGACATTCGCACCATTGTGCAGGCGAGCGATTTGCGTGTGATAGCCAGCGCCTGCGCCGAAGTCCTCCCTTACCTGGCGGAATTCGCCTATAAGTTCACGCCCGGCTGGGACATTGCGCCGCTGCGCCGCCCCTTTGATCGTCTGGCAACCCGGCTCGGCTTTACTGCGCTTGGCTACCGATTGATGCTAAGATGCGCGTGTGTGACATGAAGGTGTTACTCGTGATAACAGCTCGAACCGTGGGCGGAGCAGAGCTGTATGCCCAGCGCCTCGCCGCCGCGCTCCAGGCCCGCTGCACCTTTACGATTGTGCTGCCCGATCATCCTAACCTCGCTCACTTCTGCCGCGAACTGCGGTCGCTGGCCGTGATCCGCCGGTTCAATTTCGAGCGCACTTTCAATCTCCCAGCAGTGCTGCTGCATTTGCAACAGCTCGCCGATGAACACGACCTCGTCCATCTCAATTCCAATCATCCCGGCAGCCGCCTGGGAATTGCCTGCGGTTTTGCTCTGGGTGCCCGACGCGCTCCCCTGGTATGTGTCGAACACCGTGTGACGCCGATCGCCGACATCCGCGTACCGCGCGCCGTGGCGCCTGTGCTACCGACCCTCTTTCGCTGGTCACGGCGCGGCGCGGCGCAGATTGTGGCCGTCTCGGCCGAGAATGCGCGGCGGTTGACGGAGCACTACCGCTTGCCGCGCCAGCGCGTGTGCACCGTTCGGGGTGGCGTAGCACTCGAAGCCTACACAGCGTTCGATGCGCAGGCCAGCGCTGCCGTACGAACCGAGCTGGGCCTGGCGCCCGATCAGCCTCTGATCATCGTTGTAGCGCGGCTATCGCCCAACAAAGGGCACCGCTTTCTCATCGAAGCCGCGCCGGCGATCCTGGTACGATATCCAAAAGTGCACTTTGTGTTCGTTGGTTCCACCGACAACGGCAACGCCCTGCGCGACCAGATCGCCCACCTGGGATTACAGTCGAAATTCAGTTTGCTGGGGTTCCGCGCAGATGTGCCGCGCCTGCTCATGGCAAGCGACGTCTTTGTGTTGCCCTCGCTCGGCGAGGGATTTGCTCTGGCGATACCCGAGGCGTTGGCTGCCGGCCTGCCCGTGGTCGCAACACGTATCGGCGGAGTCGAGGAGATCGAAACGATTACGGGCCGACAGCCCGGGTTGCGTTTTGTGCCGCCAGCTGCTCCAGAACCCCTGGCACAGGCCATCTGTGCGCTCCTGCAACTTGGGCAGGAGGAGCGTGAACAATGGCGGCTCAAAGCCCGGGCCCTCGCGCATCACTTCTCCGTACAGGCCATGGCCCAGCAGATGTTCGATGTGTATCAAAAGGCGAAGGCATGACCATCTGCCTTGACCTCTCCGCCGCGGCCCACGAGCGCGCCGGCCTGGGGCGCTACGCCGCCAGCCTGGCGCGCGCCTTGCTGGAGCTGGGCGTCCCGCTCACCGGCTTCGTCAACGACACGAATGAGGGCGGGCTGCCGCCGCCGCTCAACCGCCTGCAAGTGTTCACCGCCAACCTGCCGCGCAAGCGCTGGCGGCTGCGCGCCGCCCTCAGCGACCTCGGCGGACCGTCACTGCGGAAGACATTCCCCGGCGTCACGCTCTTCCACGCCACCGAGCATCTGCTGCCGGCCATCCCCGGCGCGCGCACGGTTTTCACCCTGCATGACGTGGCCTACCTGCTCTACCCGCAACACCATCTGCTGCAAAATCGCCTCTACCTCACGGCCATGATGCCGCGCTTCCTGGCCCGCGCCGACCGCGTCATCTGCGTCTCCGAGAACACGCGCCGCGACGCGCTTCGCTTCTACGCGCTGTCGGAGGATAAGCTGGTCGTCATCCCGGAAGGGGTCGAAGCGCACTTCAAGCCGATCGGCGACCCGGCTGAATTGGAGGCGGTCCGCCGCCAGCATCGCCTGCCGCGCCGCTTCATCCTGTATGTTGGCACCATCGAGCCGCGCAAAAATCTGCGCCTGCTCCTGGAGGCCTATGCGGTGTTGCGCCAATCCGTCCCGGGGGTGGGGTTGGTGATCGCCGGCGGCACCGGCTGGCTTTATGAGGGCTTCTTCGAGCGGCTGCAGACCCTGGGGCTGGAACAGGACGTCACGCTGACCGGCTTCGTGCCCGAAGCCGATCTGCCGGCGCTCATCAACTGTGCGGAAGTGTTTGCCTACCCCTCGCTTTTCGAAGGCTTCGGCCTGCCGCCGCTGGAGGCGATGGCCTGCGGTGTACCGGTGGTCGCGTCCCGCACCTCCAGCCTGCCGGAGGTCATCGGTGACGCCGGCGTGCTGCTGCCGCCGACCGACGTGCTGGCCTGGGTGAATGCGTTGAGCGGCCTGCTCACCAACCCCTCCCTGCGCGCCGAGCTGCGCAAGCGAGGCCTGCGCCGAGCGCAACAATTCACCTGGCAAAAAGCGGCGCAACAGACGCTTGCCGTTTACCACAGCCTGGGCTTTCGGCGTCACTAAAGAACAATGCTCGTCCTGGATGCCCGCACGGCCAACGCGCATTATCCGGGTATTGGTCGCTACACGTATGAGCTGGCGCGCGCCCTGGCCGCCCACACTGAGCTGGTGATCCTGTTCGACCCCACTGCCTCGGCGCCCGAATTTCGCCTCACGGCGTTGCCCGTCAAACGCATCGCCGTGCCTGTCTCACCACGCCACCTGGCGCAACAATGGATCGTCCCGGACCGGCTGCGGCGCCTGAACGCTGCCGTCTATCACTCGCCGTATTACCTGATGCCGTACTCGACCGGTGTGCCGACGGTCCTCACTGCCTATGATGTGATTCCGCTACATTCGCTGGCCGGCTTCTCGCGACGACAGCGCTGGCTCTACTGGGCCGCACATCTTCTGGCGTTCAACGCCTCCGACCGGATCATCACACTGAGCCAGGCCGCCCGCGCAGATTTCATCGCCCGGTTCAGGTTGCCGGCGGAAGAAGTCGTCGTCGTCGCGCCCGGCCTGACCGCGAACTTCGCGCCGCCATCTCAGGAGACAATCAACACAGTGCGCATGACCTACAACCTGCCGGAGCAGTACGTGCTGTACGTCGGCAGCAACAAGCCGCACAAAAACCTGCCGGCGCTGATCCAGGCGTATGCCACATTGCCGGCGACGGTGCCGCTCCTGGTCCTTGCCGGGCCGGAGGACGCCCGCTTCCCGCAAATGCGCCAGGCCGCCGCGCCGCTCGGTCAGCGCGTCCGCCTGTTGGGCCGCATACCGGACGCCGACCTGCCGGGCTTGTACGCCGGGGCGACGCTCTATGTTCAGCCCTCCTCGATCGAAGGCTTCGGTTTCCCGGTGCTCGAGGCCTTTGGCTGCGGCGCGCCGGTGGCCTGCGCCGATATCCCCGTGCTTCGCGAACTCGCCCAGAGCGCCGCCCTCTATTTCGACCCGCGCCGGCCCGACACGATCGCCCACACCCTGGCCGAGGCGTTGGAGTCGCCTGGCACCTGCATGGCGCTCCGCGAACGCGGTCAACTGCGCGCGCGCGCCTTTGCCTGGGAACGCACCGCGCTGCAGACGCTCGAAGTCTACCGGCAGATGAGCGGTTGAAGACCGCCGGCCGGCCGTGCCGCCCACAACGCAACCGCCAAGATAATGAACATCCTGCATGTCTATAAGGACTACTATCCAGTGCTCGGCGGGATAGAGAATCACATCCGCGTGCTGGCCGAGGCGCAGGCGCAGCGCGGATCCACCGTCACCGTGTTGGCGACAGCGCACGGACCGCGCTCGGAAGAAGACAGACACAACGGTGTGTGGATCATCAAAGCCGCGCGGCTGGCGACGATTGCATCCACGCCGCTGAGCCTCGAATTGCCGCGCCGTCTGGGCCAGCTAAAGCCCGACCTGACCCATCTCCATGCGCCCTACCCATTAGGAGAACTAGCACAATGGGCCAGGAGGCCGGCGCGCCCGTACCTCCTCACCTACCATGCCGAGATCACCCGCCCCGTTCAGCGCATCGTGATGTGGATTTATGGCCCCCTGTTACGAAAAGTGCTGAGCGGCGCAGCGCGGGTGATCGCTACCAGCCCCAATTACGTGCGCACCTCGGCCTATCTCGCAGCCCTGGGAGACCGAGTAAAGATTGTGCCGCTCGGCAGCGACCCGCAGCGCTTCACGCCGGGGCCGCGCCGTGCCGGCGAGCCGTTCACCATACTCTACGTCGGCGTGTTACGCCATTACAAGGGCGTAGACGATTTGATCCGCGCGCTGGCGCTGCTGCCGGAGCCAGCCCGGTTGGTGATCGGCGGCGACGGGCCGCTGCGCCCCGACTGGGAGAGGCTGGGTGACCGGTTGGGCCTGACCGGGCGCATCCGCTTTCTAGGGCGTGTGCCGGACGATGAGTTGCCGGCGTTGTACCAGGCAGCCGATGTCTTTGTGCTGCCAGCCATCAACCGCGCCGAAGCATTCGGCACGGTGCTCGTCGAAGCCATGCTTTGCGGCCTGCCGTGCGTCACCACCGAGGTCGGCAGCGGCACCAGTTATGTGGTGGAGGACGCGGCGACCGGCTTCGTCGTCCCGCCGCGCGCGCCCGAGGCGCTGGCGCAGGCGCTGAGGCGCCTCCTGGCGGATCCCAGCTTGCGCACGCGGTTTGGCGACGCGGGCCGGGAGCGCGCGTTGCGCCTGTTCACGCTCGACCGGATGCTTGCACAGGTCGAGGCGATCTACGCGGAAGTGCTCGGCCAATGAGGGCCGCTTCACCCCTGACCCTTGCCACCGATCCCGTGCCGCGAGTAACATTCCGTCCATGAACAAAATCGGTCGTTTCGCCGAGGGCGTGCTCGAGGCCTGCTGGCTGACCGCGCTCATCGTCGCCCCGCTCTACTTCAACACCTATTCGTCGCGTGTCTTCGAGCCAGATAAGATCGCGCTGGTGCGCTCGCTGGCGCTGCTGGCGCTGGCAGCCTGGGGCGTCAAGCTCATCGCGGATGGCGGTCCGCGCTTCGAGCATATCCCGAGTGCATGGTTGCGGTCGCTGGCCGGCTGGCGACGGATCCCGCTGCTGCTGCCCGTCGTCGGGCTGGCCGTGATTTATCTGATTGCCACAATCTTGTCCGTCGCCCCCAACATCAGTTTATGGGGATCGTACCAGCGGATGCAGGGGCTGTTTTCGACGTTTTCGTACCTCGTCCTGTTCGCCGCGCTGGCCGCCAACCTGCGTCGGCGTGCGCAGGTGGAGCGGCTGATCACCGTCGTCTGCGTCACCAGCCTGCCCGTCAGCGTGTACGCCATCCTCCAGCGTTACCAGCTCGATCCACTCCCCTGGGGCGGCGACACCGTCGAGCGCGTCACCGGCCACATGGGCAACGCCATCTTCATTGCCGCCTACCTCATCATGGCAGCGCTGATCGTGCTGGGGCGCGTGGTCGGCGCCTTCCGCGCCGTAATGGTGAACGCCGACCATCTGGTCGTCAACACCTTCCGTGCGGCGATCTACATCTTTATCTTCGCCGTCAACCTGGTCGCCATTTGGTTCACGCAAAGCCGCGGCCCACAACTCGGCCTGCTGGCCGGGCTGTTCTTCTTCTTCACGCTGCTGGCGCTGTATTACCGGCTGCGCTGGCTGGTGCTGACGACCGTGGGCGCGGGGGTGGTGCTGGCAGCCTTCCTCGTCGTGCTCAACATCCCCAACGGCCCACTGGCGAGTCTGGCGGAGACGCGCGGCCTGGGCCGGCTGGCGCAAATTTTCGACGAGATGCAAGGCCGTACCGGGACCGGCCAGGTGCGCGTGCTGATCTGGAAGGGCGTGGTGGAGATGATGACGCCGCACCCGCCACTGGAGACGCCTGAGGGCCAGCCCGATTTCTGGAACCCGATCCGCCCCCTGATCGGCTACGGGCCGGAGGCCATGCTCATCGCCTACAACCGTTTCTACCCGCCGGAGTTGGGACAGCTGGAGGCCCGCAATGCCTCGCCCGACCGGTCGCACAACGAGACCTTCGACGCGCTGGCCTTCACCGGCCTCCTGGGGCTGACGATCCATCTGGGCTTGTTCGTCTCGCTGTTTTACTACAGCCTCAAGTGGCTGGGCCTGATCGATTCGCCCGCGCGCCGCAACGTCTTCCTGTTACTCGTGCTGGGCAGCGGCGCGCTGGCCACAGTGGCGTTGGTGGCCTGGCAGGGGCCGCAGTTCTTCGGCGTCAGCCTGCCGTTCGGCATGGTCCTGGGGCTAATTGCCTTCTTGACTCTCTATGCCCTGCTGCCCGGCGCCGAGAAGCACATCGGCGTGCTGGAAGCATGGCGGGCGGTGCTACTCATCGCGCTGTTGAGCGCCATCCTGGCGCACTTCACCGAGATTCACTTCGGCATCGCCATAGTTTCGACGCGCACGCATTTCTGGATCTTCCTCGGCGCGCTGCTGGTGCTCGGCTGGGTTTGGCCGCAACTTCCGGCTGCAGCCGTCAAGGAGACGCCACCCGCCGTGCGCCCCGGAGTAGCGGGGGGGCGCAGTAAACCCGCGGGCCGACGCCGCACGGCGCCCGCCGAGGCCGGACGCAACGTCGCCGCACTCTCCCTTGCCCCCAGCGCTGTCAGCGCCATCACCCTCACTCTGCTCTTCATCACGCTGGGGTCCACCTTTATCATCAACAATCAGCGCAGCACGGAGGCGTTCAGTGTCGTCTGGAACGCGCTGACCGCGTTGCCGCGCCCGACCGGCGTGGTGGGGGTGTCGCTGGCGATCCTGGGGCTGATGCTCATCACGTGGCTGATGGGCGGTGTCCTGGTGTATACGGAAGAGGCCCGGGAGGACGGGTGCGCCGGCCGACAATGGCTGAATGGGCTGGGCGCCAGCCTGGGGATCGCGGCGGCCATGACGCTGATCGTCTGGCTGATCTTTGGCAACACACTGGCGCAGGCGGCAGCGACTACGCCACGCTCGGTGGACGAGGTCGTGGCGCAGGTCGGCGGGCTGATCTCGCTGTATTACGGCCTGATGCTGTTGGGTGTGCTGGCCTGGGCCTGGGTGCTGCAGCCTCGCGCACCGGTCAATGCGCGTGAACGCTCCAGCGGGTCGGCGCTGGCCTGGACCGGCTATCTCGGCCTGCCGCTATTGGCCGTGGCGTTGTCCGTCCTGTGGAACATGCAGGTCATCGTGGCCGACGCGGTTTACAAAGTCGGCCAGCAGTTCGATGAGCGCGGCAACGCCGCAGTAGCCGTCGAATTATTCAAGCGGGCGCTGCAGCTTGCGCCCAGCCAGGATTTCTACTATCTGTTTTTGGGGCGCGCCTATCTCAACGCCAGTCACCAGGTGGAGGCCACGCAACGCGACACGCACTTCCAGACCGCCGAGAACGAACTGCGTCGGGCGCGTAGCCTCAACCCGCTCAACACCGATCATACGGCCAACCTGGGACGGCTCAATCGGCAGTGGGCGCTCATCAGCCTGACACCGGAGCAGAGCCGCGAACGCGCGCTCAAGGCGGATGAGTTCTACGCCCAGGCCGTCCGGCTCAGCCCCAACAACGTCGGCCTGTGGAACGAATGGGGCGCGCTCAAGTTCCAGTTGCTCGAGGACGGCCTCGGCGCGGAAGAAAAACTCCTGCGTTCGTTGAGCCTGGACGCCACTTTCGACCAGACGTATCAATATCTGGGTGATTTGCGTGTCTGGCAGGCGCGCCGCGAGGCCGACCCGGCGCGGCAGTCCGAGGTCTTCGCTCAGGCCGAAGCTGCTTATCAACAGGGCGTGAGCGTTGGGGAAAGCGGCCGCAGCACCAGCGCACTCGGCCTGCAGCTCGGCCTGGCCAATGTGTATGTCAGCACCAATCAGATCCAGCCGGCGATCCAGGCGTATCTGCGGGTGGCGCAGATCAACGCCGGGGCGGGCCAGTGGCAGGTGTACCGCGCCCTGGCCGAGTTGTACCTCCAGTCCGGCGATAACGCCCAAGCGCGCCAGTTCGGCCAGCAGGCGCTGGAGGCCGCGCCCGAGGCCGAGAAGGCCAACGTCCAGAACTGGCTGAGCGCCCTGCCCTGACCATGACCCAGCCGATCCTCTGTCCCTGGTGCGGCACGAACTACGCCGCGTTTCGCTCCAACTGCAAAAACTGCGGCGGCCCCATGCGTCTGCCCGAGCCGCCGCCGACCGCGCTTGCAGCCGTCGAGGCCGAGCCTGTCCTGATCACGCCGCCCCCGGCCCCGCGCCCGATTGCAGACAGCTACGTGTGGAAGTTGATGAGCAGCGATGGCTCAAGCATCCTGGGGTTCATCTTCGTGCTGATCGGCGGCATATTCTTTCTGGTGGGCGGTGGGCTGACGCTGGGCATCGTCACCGCTTTCATTGGGATCCCCTTCGCACTGTTCGGCCTGGCCTTTGGCATCGGCGGCCTGGCGCTGTTGCGCACGCGCTACGCCGAAATGCAAAAGTTGGTGAACGTGCTCCGCTACGGCCAGCCCACGCGGGGAGAAATCGTAAGCACGGAAGCCAATTACAACATCGAAGTGAACGGGCGGAACCCGTGGAACATCACCTACCAGTTTCAGGTGAACGGGCGTGCCTACACGGGCAAGGTGAGCACATTGAACGAGCCTGGGCCGCAGCTTCAGCCCGGCCGCGCAGCCTGCATCCTCTACCTGCCGGAGTCGCCGCAGGTCAACGCGCTGTATCCCCACCCGTAACAAGACCTGCCGGGTCTGACCGGGTCAGGTTCCCAGGTTGCTTTGGCCCAGACCCGGCAAGTCGGCACCGTTCAGAACAACCCCTTCACTTTGCCAGTCTCCAAATCCAGGTCAATATCAAAGAACGACGGGCGTGTGCTCAGGCCGGGCATAGTGCGCATCGTACCGACCAGCGGGTAGAGGAAGCCCGCGCCCACGCTGGCGCGGATGTCGCGGACGGGGAGACGGAAGCCCGTCGGCGCGCCCTTCAACTCGGCGTTGGCCGTGAAGCTAAGGTGCGTCTTGGCCATGCAGATCGGCAACCGGTCGAAACCGAGCTGTGTGAAACGCTCGATCTTCGCTTCGGCCTCCGGCGTGTAGTCCACGCCGTCGGCGCCGTAATACTTCGCAATGGCTTCGATTTTCTCTTTGATGCTGGCCTCCAACGGGTAGAGAAACTGGAAGTTCTTGGGTCGTTCCACGGCGCGCACCACGGCTTTGGCCAGCGCGCGAGCGCCTTTGCCGCCGTGCGCCCAATGGGTGCACTTGACCGCGTCCTCCGCCCCGGCCTCGATGGCGGCGCGACGGATCAGCTCGATCTCGGCGTCCGTGTCCGTGGCGAAGGAATTCACGGCCACCACGACCGGCAAGCCAAACCCCCTGGCGTTCTGGATATGCCGCAGCAAATTGGGCAGGCCGGCCTCCAGCAGCGGCAGGTTCTCGTCAGTGTAAGCCGCGTCCAGCGGGCGGCCAGCCACCACCTTTGGCCCGCCGCCGTGCATCTTCAGCGCCCGCACCGTCGCTACCAGCACCACACAGTCCGGCCTCAGGCCGGAGTAGCGGCACTTGATATTCATGAACTTCTCCATGCCGATATCGGCGCCGAAGCCGGACTCGGTGACGACGTAGCCATCCTTGCCGACGAGCTTGAGAGCAATCTGATCGGCCAGGATGGACGAATTGCCGTGGGCAATGTTGGCGAACGGCCCGGCATGGACAAAGGCCGGCGTGCCCTCCAATGTCTGCATCAGGTTCGGCATGATCGCGTCCTTCATCAGGACGGTGATCGCCCCGGCCACGCCCAGGTCGTCGGCGGTCAGCGGCTCGCCGCTCTTACTGGTCGCGAACACCATCCGCCCAAAGCGCTCCCGCATGTCGGCCAGCGACGTGGTCAGCGCCAGGATCGCCATGATCTCGCTGGCAACCGTGATGTCATAGCCGGTGACGCGTGTGAAGCCTTTCTCCTCCGGCCCCTGCCCGATGGTGATCTGGCGCAGCATCCGGTCGTTGATATCTACCACCCGGTTCCACTGGATGGTGGCCGGGTCAATGTCCAACCGGAACAGTTTACGCTTCTGCTCGGGCGTCAGCTGATCGGGGTCGTCGGCCCAGAAGCCGAGCTTTTTCATCCGGCGCAGGTGGCATTCGGCAAAGCGCCGCCGGCCCTGTTTGTCCTTCGGACAGAAGGCGTTGAAGAGCTTCTCATCGTCGGGCTGCTCGTGCTCATGGAACATGCGCGCGTCAATGGCGGCCGCCATCAGGTTGTGCGCAGCGCCGATGGCGTGGATGTCGCCGGTGAGGTGGAGGTTGAACTCCTCCATCGGGATGATCTGCGAATAGCCGCCGCCCGCCGCGCCGCCCTTGATACCGAAGGTGGGCCCCTGCGAGGGTTGGCGGATGCAGGTGAAGACGCGCTTGCCCAGGTGCGCGCCGAGCGCCTGCGACAAGCCGACCGTCGTCGTGGTCTTGCCCTCACCCAGCGGCGTGGGCGTGATGGCGGTCACGTCAATGTAATAACCGTTGGGCCGCTTGGCAAGCCGCTTGAGCACGTCGAGCTTGACCTTGGCTTTGTAGTCGCCGTACAGGATCAGCTCATTCGGCCTCAGGCCGGCCTCCGCCGCCACCTGCGCAATCGGCTTCAGCCGGGCCGCCTGCGCGATCTCGATGTCGGACGGAACCGGTGAGAGCAGCTTGAGCTTCGTCGGTTTGAAGCCGTTGACCGGGGTGCTGGCTTTGCGCGCAGCGTTTTTCTTGGCTTTGGTTTTGGATGTTTTCTTGAGAGCAGACATGGTGATTCTCCAGAAGTTAGGCCGGGGAGACACAGCGCCGCCGAACCAGGCTGCGGCGCTGCTCCCGGCCAGAGTGTTTCAGTTGGATGAGGCCGAGCGGCGCGCAGCACGACGGGCTTCGCGGGCGGCGCGTTCGGCGGACACGTCGCGCGCTTCGCCGCCGGCGCCAACCGCCGCCGGCGCAGCTGGCGCTTTCACGTCAGCGCCCGGTGCGGAACGAATGAACTTCAGCCACTCCGCACAGTTTTCGTCATGGCCCATCATCACATCCGCAGCCAGGATGGCCTGCTTGATCTCGGGCTCGATGGGGTTGGTGATGGCACAGGTCATGCCGGCGGCGATTGCCATCGCCAGGAAGATGCCGTTGAGTGCCGGGCGGCCCGGCAAGCCGAAGCTGATATTGCTCGCTCCGCAGCAGGTGTTCACGCCCAGCTCCTCGCGGCAGCGGCGCACAATGGTGAACAGCGAGTTCCCTGCCGATCGCATCGCGCCGATCGGCATGGCCAGCGGGTCAATCAGCACATCCTCGCGCGGGATGCCGAACGACTCCGCGCGCTCGACGATTTTCTTTGCCACCGCAAAGCGCACGTTTGGATCTTCGCTGATGCCGGTCTCATCATTGGAGATGCCGATGACGGCGCACTTGTATTGCGCCACCAGCGGCAGCACGGCCTCCAGCCGTTCCTCCTCGCCGGTGACCGAATTGAGCAGCGGCTTGCCCCGGTAAGCGGCCAGCCCCGCCTCGAGCGCCTTGACGATGGACGAGTCGATGCACAGCGGCACGTCGGTGACGGACTGTACAACGCGGATCGCCTCCGCCAGGATGGCCGGCTCGTCGGCCAGCGGAATGCCGGCGTTCACATCCAGCATGTGCGCGCCGGCCTGCACCTGTGCCAGCGCATCCTTACGCACGCGCTCGAAGTTCCACGCCGCCATCTCGGCAGCCAGCAGCTTACGGCCTGTGGGGTTGATGCGCTCGCCAATAATGGCGAACGGGCGGCCCGGACCGATTCGGACGGTTTGGGTCGGAGAAGTGATAACGGTTTCCATATTGGAGAGTGTGGGGTGATTGGTGAACGGTGTCAAGTAACAGATGTCAGGAGGTTGCGCCGGCAGGTTCGAAACGCAGGCCGGCGCCCGTGATCCCGCCGCAGGTCAGGCGTCAAACTCGAAATTCACACGGGAAGAACCCGCGGCGCTTCCGGCTCGGGGCGCGGGTGGCGCGGCAGCAGCCCGGCCTCTTCGATGATCTCTGCCACGAGTTCCTCCTGCCGGTAGGCCATGACGTGCACGCCGGCCACGCCCGGTATCTCACGCACCTGCTGGATAATTTCGACACATAGCCGCTTGCCCTCGAGCAACTGTTTCTGTGCGCCCCTCAGCCGATTAATCACTGCATCCGGGATATGCACGCCGGGCACATGGGCTCGCATCCACTCCGCCGTCTTGGCCGAGCGCAATGGGCCGACGCCAACGAGAATAAACAGCTTCTCGTGCAGGCCGAGGTCGCGCACCCGCTGCATAAACTCGCGCAGGCGCGGCACGTCGAAGCAGTATTGGGTCTGGATGAACTCCGCGCCCGCCTCCCACTTCTTCTTCAGCCGTAGCGGGCGAAAGTCATAGGGTGGCGCGAACGGATTTTCAGCCGCGCCGACGAAGACGCGCGGCGGCGAGTCCAGCTTGCGCCCGCTGAGGAACTGGCCATGGTCGCGCATAATACGCACGGTGCGGAGTAACGTCAGTGAGTCGAGATCAAAAACCGGTTTGGCCTCGGGCTGGTCGCCGGCCTGCACCCCGTCGCCGGTGAGGCAGAGCACGTTTTTCACTCCCATCGCCGCTGCGCCCAGCAGGTCACCCTGGATGGCGATGCGGTTGCGGTCACGGCATGAAATCTGATACACCGGCTCGTAACCGGCGCGGGTGAGCAGCGCGCAGATGCCAACGCTGGACATGTGGCAATTGGCGCCCGAGGCGTCCGTGGCGTTGATGGCGTCGGCCACCGTGGAGAGCACCAGGGCGCGGTCGTACACCGCCTGCGGGTCGGCGCTGTCCGGCGGGTTAAGCTCGGCGGTGACGGCAAAGCGGCCGGAGCGCAGGACGCGCTCGAGGCGGGAGCCGGATTTGAAGCCAACAGGTCGAACGGCCGACATGGGTCTTGAGGGCAGCTACTGACTGACAAACTGGATGTCGCTCACGGCCACCCAGCCGGCAGGATTCTGCTGCGCGACGCCGGTGAAGTCGTTGATCCAGGCGGACGTGTCTTGAAGGCGGCGATTGACGGGCGGCAGCACCAGTTGCAGCTCGCGGCCGTACTTCGGCATTGCTTGCGAGCGCTCCCAGGCTTGCACCCAAACACAGCGCATCTCCGGCTTGATCTCGCAGTGGCCGTTCTCGCGCACGCCGCCGCATGGGCCGTTACGCAGGTTCTTGGGGCAATTCATCGGACAGGTCATGCCGGTGGAGTGCAGCACGCACTGCCCGCACATCCGGCAGTCGAAGATCGCGCCTTTGCCAATCGCCTCGGCGCGAATAAAGGCTTTCTCCACCACGCCGCCCGGCTTCAGCCAGCGGCGGAACGGCCGCAGCGCCGCAATGGTGGAGTCGTAAATGATCTCGAGTAGGCGAGGGTGATCTTGCAGCCAGCGCAACATCGGTAGAGAGCAGCGAATGGCGCAAATTGAGCGAATCGCCGTTCGCTTTTATTCGAATCATTCGCCGCGAAAATTACTCGCGGCCTTCGTTGTTGACTAAGGCCTCGAGACGGCTATCGGGATAGGCGGTTTCCAGTTCGGCGGCGACTGCCTCGGCCACGGCCTCCGGCTCACCCGCGCGCTCCAGGGCCTCTCCATGACGCCATTCGGCCAGGTACTCGTCCGTCCCGGTCAGCTTGGCGCGCATGGCGGCGGCGTCAATGGCTTCCTGAAAGCGGTTCGTGAGTTGGCGCGCGGCGCGCACCCGCCCAGCCTTGACTTTGACCTGTGCCGGAATGTCGCGCCAGTAAACAATCTGATACGAGGCCATGATTCGATAGACAGTCAAAATGATTGGCTCATCAACGCCACGAGCCTGGTCTCCAGGGCGCCATAGCCCACCTGCCGGATTTCCAGCGGCAGGCCGATTTGCTGTGCGGCCCAGTGCGCCTTGGCGCGCAGCTCGGCGCTATCCGTCTGCGCCAGGTAGACACAGCGCGTATAGTTGCGGAAATACTCGTCGCGCAGTTGCGGATAACGATCCAGGCCCAGTCCCTCAATAACCAAGGGCTCGAACGACTGCACCAGGTAGTCCGTGAGAAAGTAGGTGCCGGGCGCCTCCTGCATCAAGGAGTCGAAGGTGCCATCGGCGTACATCTCGTAGCAGTGTGGGCCACGCACCCGTTCCACGCCTTCGCGCTCCAGCATCCGGTCGAGCAGGCCGCCGGTGCCGCAATCGCCATACACCACCACCAGCCGCTCAAAACGTCCGCGCGCTTCGCGAATGCGCTCGCGCACCGCACCGGGCAGCTTGTGCGGCTCATTGTGCAGCAACGCAGGCACGCCCAGCACCTCGGCCTCCCAGCCGTACTTGTCTTTTAGCGCCAGCACTTCACGGGCCAACGCACCACAGACGATCAGAGCGGTGGTCATAGGCGTGAGTTGGAGGCTGGAGATTGACCAATCTCCAGCCTCCAATCTCTAATCTGCGTTCCCTTTATTTCGAGCCTGCCGCGCCGCGCGTCGCGCCGCCCGGCCCACCGCTGGGGCGCCGTTGTGCGAGGCGGATTCGGCCTGCGCTGTCGTGATCGGATGCTGTTGCAATGCGGTTGGATCATGCAGCGCCGCCGCCATGGCGCGGATGTGTTCCGGAGAGCTGCCGCAGCACGCGCCGATGACGCGCGCTCCGGCTTTATACACATCGCGGGCGTAGTGGCCCATCGCCTCCGGCGTGGCA
This sequence comes from Anaerolineae bacterium, assembly GCA_037442085.1. GTDB lineage: Bacteria > Chloroflexota > Anaerolineae > Anaerolineales > UBA6663 > JANWXR01. The sequence continues at coordinate 18,039 of JBBIQY010000010.1, read as the reverse complement.
CGATAGACGGCCTTGCCCTGCACGAGCTCGGGCATCCCGGCGTTCGACTTGGCGACCAGCGGCACCTGCGGATTAGCCGCCTGCATGCGTTGGATGGCGGCCAGTAACTCATCGGTGCCATTGCCGCAGTTCGCGCCCACTGCCGCCGCACCCCACTCGGTCAGCGTGCGCAGCGCCTGCTCGGGCGTGACGCCCATCATCGTCCGGCCATGCGTATCGAAGGAGAGCGTCGTGATGATGGGGATATCGGCGGAGACGCGCCGCGTGCCCTCCATGGCTGCCTGCACTTCCTCGAGCGCCGACATGGTCTCGATCCAGATCACATCCACGCCGCCGGCGATGAGCGCCGCTGCCTGCTCGGCAAAGCCATCCACCGCTTCGGCATAGTCGAGCGTGCCAAGCGGGGCAAGGATCTCGCCGCTTGGGCCGATGTCGCCGGCAACCAGCACCGACCGGCCCGAGGCCTGGACCTCCGCCCGCAGCAGGATGACAGCGGTGCGGTTCAGATCGGCCACCTTGCCTTGCAGGTTGTGCATCGCCAGCCGGAAGCGCGTGCCGCCGAAGGTGTTGGTCAACACGATCTGCGCTCCGGCCTCGATATAGCGGCGCTGGATGCCGCGCACGATGTCCGGATGCAACACGTTCCACGTTTCCGGCGGATCGCCGAACTGCAGGCCGGCGGCAAAGAGCTGCGTGCCCATCGCGCCGTCAGCCATGATCGGGCCGGGGTTGGTTTCGAGCAGGCGTTGCCATTTGTCGGCGGGCATTTACGTTCTCCTGACGAATTTCAACTTGCGGCGGTCGCCGTCGCCACCCGAAAGCGGGAAGCCTCAGCCCACCGGCAGACCGCGCTTGAGGGCGATCAACTTCTTGGCCGTCTCGACCGCCACCGCAGCATCACGGCAATAGGCATCGGCTTCGATCTCCTCAGCGAAAGCGGCGTTGAGCGGCGCCCCGCCGACGAGCACGATGACTTTGTCGCGCAGGCCTTCTTCTTTGAAGCGCTTGATGACCACATCCATGTAAGGCATAGTGGTCGTGAGCAGCGCGCTCATACCGAGAAGGTCCGGCTGGTGCTCCTTGTAAGCTGCCAGGAATTTATCGGCGTCACAGTTGATGCCGAGATTGATCACCTTGAAGCCCGCGCCCTCCATCATCATCGCGACCAGGTTCTTGCCGATGTCGTGGATATCGCCTTTGACCGTGCCGATGATCATGGTGCCGATCTGCTGCGCACCGGTGTTGGCCAGCAGCGGGCGCAGAATCTCCATGCCGGCCTTCATCGCCTTGGCTGCCATCAGCACTTCCGGCACGAACAGGATGCCGTCGCGAAAGTCCACGCCGACGATATCCATGCCGCCGACCAGCGCCTTGGTCATCACGTCGTAGGGCGTCATCTCGCGGCGCAACAACTCGTGCACGCCGGCCTCCACGCCCTCGACGATGCCGTCATACAAATCGTCCTGTATGTTCTGGATCAGTTCATCGGTAGGAATGTCTGCAAGTTCACTCATCTTCAAGAAAGTCTCCGGGTTCTAGTGTGGGACACGCCGGCAGCCGCCGCGCGCCGCATGATCTCACGCCACCTGCGGAGTGCGCGCGTGGCGGCGCTGGCTGCGCCGGGTCAGGGTTCCGTTCTCGGCAGTCAGCCTGGGCAGGAGATCGGCCAGGTGCGGGAAGGCGTCGCTGGCATGCGGAATGGCAATTGCGCCGACGAACTCGGCCTGGAAGGTGGCCGCCACCGCCGTCTGAACGTGAACGGCGTTCGCGGCGATATGGGCCGCTTCGAGACGGGCAGCCCGATTGAGCAGGGCGATGCGCGCACCGTCGCCGGCAGCGTTGCCGACCGCCGTCACTTTCTCCAACTCACAATCGGGGATCAGGCCCAGCACCATGGCGTGTTTCGGGTCAATGTAACTGCCGAACGCGCCGGCCAGCACGATCCGGTCCACCTTGTCCACGCCGCGAGCCTGCATCAGCAGCTTGACGCCCGCGTACAACGCCGCCTTGCCAAGCTGAATCGCGCGCACATCCGCCTGCGTCACCACGATCGGTTTGCCGCTGGACGTTTGCGCGGCGTCGGCCAACACGTATTCGCCGGTGCGTCCGAGGAAACGGACGCGCGGTGAACGCCCAGCAGCACTTTCGCTAAAGCGCCCGTCACGGTCAATAACGCCGGCCAGATACAGCTCCGCAATCGCCTCGATGATGCCGCTGCCGCAAATCCCGGTGGCCTTCAGGCCCTCACCCCCCTCCCCGCCCTCGTCGGGAGAGTTAGGGGACGCATCTGGTTCGATCCATTCCTCCCGGCCGATGATCTTGAAGCGCGGTTTCAGTGTAAGCGGGTCAATGCGCACCCGTTCGATGGCGCCGGGGGCAGCGCGTTGACCGTGTGTGATCTGCGCGCCCTCGAAGGCCGGGCCGGTCGGGCTGGAGCAACATAGCACCTGTCGCCGGTCGCCCAGCACGATCTCGGCGTTAGTGCCAACGTCCACAACCAGCATCAAGTCGTCCTGGGTATGCGGGGCCTCGGCCAGTTGCACCGCGACGTTATCCGCGCCGACATGGCCGGCGATGCAGGGCAACATATGCACGCGCGCACTCGAGTTGAGCTTTAGCCCCACCTCGCGCGCCTTCAAATCTAGTGGCTGATGCACCGCCAGGGCGAACGGCGCGCCGCCCAGTTCCACCGGGCTGAGGCCGAGGAACAAGTGATGCATCATCGGGTTGCCGACGACCACGACATCGCAAATGTCCTGGATCGTGATCTCGGCGGCTTGCGCCGCCCGTCGCGCCAGGTCGTTGAGCGCGGCGATGACGGCGCGGTGCATCTTCTCCACGCCGTCCGGGTGCAGCATCACGTAGCTGACGCGGCTCATCAGGTCTTCGCCGAAGCGCACCTGTGGGTTCATGGCGGCTTCGGTCGCCAGCACCCGGCCGGTGCGCAAGTCGCACAAGTGCACGACGAGGGTCGTCGAGCCGATATCCACGGCCAGGCCGTACACACCCTCGCGATAGCCGGGCTGGACGCGCAGCACTTCCCGGTCATGCCAGAGTGTAACAGTGAGCGTATGCTTACCCTGCGCCAGCGCCGGTTGCAGCTCGGGCAGGGCGAGCGGATCAATCGTCGCGTCCGCGATCTGCCATTGCTCGGCCAGCGCGCGCTGCAGGCGGCCCCAATCGCTGCCGTGCGATTCGAGCGTGGCCGCCTCGACCTCGACGTAAACCTGGCGCACGGCGGGTTGAACGTCAATGACGCGCTCGGTGGCGGCCTTGGCAATGATTTGCTTGCGCGCCTGGCTCTCCTCCGGCACGACGAGCAACAGGTCACCCATCACCTCACAGGCGCAGGCCAGACGGCGGCCCGGCGCAAGCGTGTGACTCGCCAGATACTTAGCCTCGCGCCCATCTACCGGGGTAAGATGATCCGCGGCGGAGGTCAGGGCGTGCTTGGGAAAATGGCCTTCCTCGACGATAACCTGGCACTTGCCGCAGGTCTGCCGTCCGGCGCAGATGGACTCCAGCTCCACACCCAGCTGCCGGGCGGCGTCCAACAGATTGGTCCCGCGTCGTACCTGGCCACGCCGGCCAGACGGCATTAGGGCAATCGTCACAAAATCAGTGGTGGGTTGAGACATGGGGTTGTTATACCCGATTGTCGGCAGATTATAAATGAGACACCTATACCGGCCTATGGTCAGGGCGGTGAGATTCGCTCACCCTGCTTGTGCCAATGGCACAAGCAGGGTTTCGGTGGGAGCCTCGGGTGGTCTGACAGCTTCACGGCGCACATGTCGGCTTTTTCTTACCAATCCGATCCAGAAGTTCACCGAGCGCGATGAGCGTAGTTCGCTGATCCTATGGGGCGCAGTCGCTGTCGGCTGGATCATCTGAAAAGCTCGCGCGCCACCCGGTGCCGGGCGTGGTTGCGAAACGCGGGCACGCTTAAAAATTCGACGCGCTCGGCCAAGAGCCATTGCAGCAGCTTTCGAGTCATGGTATTGTCTGAGTCGTCCCTGCCGTGTACGTGATGTCGGGCGCGGGTTTGACCACGTAATAGTAAAGGGAGCCGCGCTCGCGCCGGGAATGCGTTAGGCGGCAGCCAAGGCAAACCCGGGGCGGACGGCACCCGCCTGCGCAAGCAGGTCAACACCACCCCACACGGCATGGTGGGGCCTAAAAGCAGCAGCGGCTCGACGCAAGCCGCTGCGCTTTTTAACGCAGTTTCGCTTCGCTACCAGATTCGGCGCCGGCCTCGGCGATACCAATCGCGCGTGCGGCCATACCAGTAATAGCGATGGCGCCGCCCATAGCTACGATCACGAAAGCGCACCGCCCACAGGCGGAAGTCGCGGATCAACACCGCGATGAAGCCAGCCCCTACACCCAGCGCCAGCGTGCCGAGAAGGTCCAGAGGCCGAATCAGATAAGCGGCTGCCAGCCACAGCCCAAATGTAAACAGGTCCCACACCTGGTTACTTAGCCGGCTTCGCTGTATCGGCCAGACGAATGTCAGCATGACGGCAAAGATCAGGCAGATCACTCCGGCGAAAACTTCAAGCATCGGCGCCTCACATGTTTGAAATCGCCGCGATGGTAGCATCATTGCAGCGCTGGGGCAATTCACCTTGCCCAGATTTGCAACGGTGTGCACCCACCGCTATACTCGCTGGAGCATTGCCGCTTTCAACTCTATGCGTCGCTGGGTCGTCGTTGCGATCTTCTTCGTCTTTCTGCTGTTGCACCAATCTGACCGGCTGCTGATCGGGCCGCTCACCACGCCCATCATGGCCGAGTTCGGACTGAATGAGGCGCAGATGGGCGCCGCCCTCAGCGGTGCGTTGCTGGTGGCGGTGCTGCTTTTTCCACTCTGGGGCTATCTCTTCGACCGCTTTGCCCGCGCCCGGCTCTTAGCAGTGGCTTCGTTCATCTGGGGCGGCAGCACCTGGCTGAGCGCCCTGGCCCCCACCTACCCCGCCTTTCTCGCCGCCCGCGCCTCCACCGGCATTGATGATTCGACCTACCCCGGCATCTACAGCCTGCTGGCGGACTACTTCGGACCGGAGATGCGCAGCAAGGTGTATGCGATCCTGCAGTTGACAGCGCCGCTCGGTTTTCTGATCAGCACAACCCTGGCACTGCTGCTGCGCGAGGCGATCGGCTGGCGCGGCGTCTTCCTCCTGACCGGCGCGCTGGGCCTGCTGGTGGCCGGGCTGATCGCCGTACAAGCCTCCCTGCACATGGCCATTCTGCAGATTTGCGTCGGCGCCTGGTTGCTCTGTGCCCTTTTCTTCGTCGGCGCCGCGCTCCGGGTCCCTGTAGATGTTGCGGCGTTGCACCGGCAACTACGCGACCGCGCCGAAGCGTTATACCCATGACCATCGTCGAGCTCGACACCAACGACCGCCACCGGGTCGGGCAGTTTCTCGACCTGCCGTTTCGCCTCTATGCCAACATCCCGCAGTGGGTGCCGCCGCTGGAGATAGACGCGCGCGCCGTGTTGAACCGCCGACGCCATCCGTACTATCAACACTCGGACGCAGTTTTTTTACTGGCGCTGGAGGGTGAACGCGTCGTGGGCCGTCTGGCCATGCTGAACAATCGTCGCTATAACGACTTCAACCACGAACAAACTGCGTTCTTCTATCTGTTCGAGTGTGAAGACAACCGCGAGGTCGCGACCGCCATGTTCGAGGCCGGGGCCGCCTGGGCGCGGGCGCGTGGCCTGAACAAGATCATCGGCCCGCGCGGCTTCACCCCGTTCGACGGCTTCGGCCTGCTGGTCAAGGGCTTTGAGCACCGGCCCGCCTTCGGCCTGCCCTACAACCCGCCCTACTATCCGGCGCTGGTGGAGGCGGCCGGTTTCGAGCCGCAGAGCGAGCTGGTCTCCGGCTACCTCAACGCCCGCACCTTTCGCCTGCCGGAAAGGATTCACCGGTTATCGGAGCTGGTGCAGCAGCGGCGCGGCCTGCGCGTCACGCGCTTTCGTTCCCGCCGCGAACTGCGCGCCGTCTTGCCGCGGCTGCGCGAAATCTACAACAGCTCACTGACCTCCGTCGGCGGCGGCCTGCCGTTGACCGAAGCGGAAGTGAAATCGTTGGCCGACCAGATGCTCTGGTTCGCCGACCCACGCCTGATCAAGCTGGTGTTCAAGGGTGAGGCGCTGGTGGGTTTCCTGTTCGCCTACCCGGACATCTCCGCTGCGCTGCAGCGCACGCACGGGCGGCTCTTCCCCCTGGGTTGGCTTGACCTGTGGCTGGAGTTACGACGCACCAAGTGGATCAATATCAACGGCGCGGGCATCGCCGCCGAGCATCGCGGCGCGGGCGGCACGGCGGTGCTGTTCAGCGAATTGGCGAAGAGCGTGGCCGAGGGCGGCTTCGAGCATGCCGACATTGTGCAGATCAGCGTGGAAAACGCCAACATGCAGCGCGAGATGCGCGATCTGGGGATTGACTTTTATAAAACCCACCGCGTCTATCAGAAGCGATTGTAGAGACCGGCCCGCGAAGACGGCGATCCAATTCTCGCTAAATCCGCACGGAGGTTCACATCACATGACACTCGAAATCGGCGACACAGCCCCCGACTTCACCCTGCCCGACGAAAACGGCAACCCGGTCAGTCTCTCCAGCTTCAAAGGCCGCAAGGTGATTTTATATTTCTACCCGAAGGACGACACGCCCGGCTGCACCGCGCAGGCCTGCGGCTTCCGCAATGAGTACCCGCGGGTCGAGGCGGCGAACGCCGTGGTGCTCGGCGTCAGCCCGGACGGCGCAAAGAGTCACCAGAAGTTCAAGGCCAAACAGAAGCTGCCTTTCCCCCTGCTCTCCGACGAAACACACGCCGTTGCCGAGAAGTACGGCGTCTGGGGTGAGAAGAGCTTTATGGGAAAAAAGTACACGGGCGTCATCCGCAGCCACTTCGTGATTGACGAGAACGGCAAACTGGCCGATGTGCAAATCAAGATCAGCCCGGGGGAAAGCGTGAGGCTGGCGCTGGATAAGCTGAAGGGTTGATGGCGCCTGACAATCTGAAACAGAAATAAGCGGCGGCCGACGGCAACGCCCGACCCCCCTCCTGGAAAGGGTATAATCTCTCCGTCACCACAACGGAGCGTACACGCATGTCTCTTTCGGGAAAGGCGGCGCTGGTCACCGGCGCGTCACGCGGTATCGGGCAGGCCATTGCGTTGGAGCTGGCGAAGAACGGGGCGCGGGTCGTGGTCAACTACGCCAGGGACGCCGCTGGCGCGGAGGCGACGGTGCAAGCCATCCAGGCGGCGGGCGGCGAGGCGCGCGCCATCCAGGCAGATGTCTCCGACTTCAAAGCCGCCGACGGCCTGGTGAAGGCCACCGTCGAAGCCTTCGGCTCGGTAGACATCCTGGTCAACAACGCCGGCACCACGCGCGACCAGCTCATCATGCTTATGTCCGAGGCGGATTGGGACACCGTGATCGCCGCCAATCTCAAGAGCGCGTTCAACTGCTCCAAAGCCGCCGTGCGCGTCATGCTGCGCAAACGTGCGGGCCGCATCATCAACATCGCCTCGGTCGCCGGGATCATGGGCAACGCCGGGCAAACCAATTACTCGGCCAGCAAGGCCGGCCTGATCGGCTTCACGCGGGCGCTGGCGCGCGAAGTGGCCACCCGCGCGATCACCGTCAACGCCGTCGCGCCCGGCTTTGTCCCCACCGCGCTGACTCAAGACCTGCCGGCAGAAATCAAGGAAGCCACGCTCAAACAAATCCCGTTAGCGCGCTGGGGCCAGCCGGAGGAGATTGCGTATGCCGTCGCCTTCCTCGCCTCCGACCGAGCCGCCTACATCACCGGCCAGGTGCTCACCGTGGACGGTGGGCTGGCGATGAGTTGAGCCAACAAGGAAGTGAACATGGACGAAACATTGCCGCGCCGTGGCAAAACGACCATAGCGCCGGAGGTTCTGGTGACCATCGCCCGTCTCTCGGCCCTGAGTGTGCCGGGGGTGGCCCGGATGAGCACCGCCCCCATCGCCGTAGACCGGCTCTTCCAGCGCAGCATCAACGAGGGCGTGCGCCTGGATGTGCGCGGCCAGTCGGTGCTGGTGGATTTGCACGTGGTCATTCGACACGATGCCAACGTCCGCGAGGTGGGGCGCGCCGTGCAGACGGCGGTCACCCGTGCGATTCAGGACCTGGTCGGCATGCAGGTGCTGGCCGTCAACGTGCACATCGAGGACGTGGCGTTTCCCGAGGTCACGCCGCGACTGGAAAGGCCCTGAAGGCCGACCCTGGCCGGTCACGATGAAGGCTCGACGCAAGGCGCGCGCCCTGGCGCTGCAAACGCTGTACGAGGTCGAGTGTACCAACCACCCGGTTGAGGAAGTGCTGGCGCAGCGGCTGGCCGAAAAGCCGCTTGCCGCCGACGGCGAGAAGTTTCTGCGGGCGCTGGTCGCCGGCGTCCTGGAGAATGCGCCGAAGCTGGATGCCGAGATCGCCCGACACGCGCCCGAGTGGCCACTCGACCAGATGGCGCTGGTGGATCGCAGCATCCTGCGGATGGCGCTCTGGGAGTTCTCCATCGGGCGCGAGACGCCGCTGAAAGTGGCGATCAACGAGGCGGTGGAGCTGGCCAAGGAGTACGGTTCGGACAGCGCCGCGCGGTTCGTCAACGGCGTGCTGGGCGCAGTCGCCGCAGAGACCGAGGCGGCCTGAGCAAGACGGTATGGATCTAAACATCCTGGGCGTTGGCCCGCCGGAAATCCTTTTCTTCATCGTCCTGTTGCTGTTGCTGTTCGGCCCGCAGGACCTGGCACGGATGGCGCGCGACATCGGCCGCTTTGTGGGCCGCATCACCCGCTCGGAAGGGTTCCAGAACGTCCAGAGGGCCTCCCAAGAGATCCGCAACCTGCCGCAGCGCCTCGTGCAGGAGGCTCAATTAGAAGATCTGAGGCAGGAGGCACAGACCATCAAAAATGCCGTGTCCGGGCCGCTGATGCCGCCGCCGGCCAAACCGGCGCCGCCCGCCGTCTCGACGGTCGCTCAATCCTCGCCTCCTAACTCGCCCTTCCAGGCCTGGACGCAGGAGCTGCCGGCGGAAGCCGCGGCGCAGCCGGAAGCTTCTCCCAAATCGAACGCCAACCCCTCATGAGTGCGCTTGTCCGGGTCTTCGCCGCACCCTGGCGTGTGCTCAAAACGCTGTGGCTCGGCTTGTGGCGCCTCCTGACCGCGCCCTATCGCTGGGTCAAGGGCCGCTGGCAGGCCGTTTACAACTTCTTCACTGAGATGCCGGAGGACACGCCGCTGACGGAGACGGTGGCGGAGTCATTTCAGAGCCAGGAGTCTTTCTTCGAGACCCTGGCCGCTTTTGGCGAGCACATCCAGGCGCTGCGCGGTCACCTGTTCCGTTCGTTGATCGTGCTGGCGTTGATGGCGGGCGTGGCCTTCTGGCAGATCACGACCATCATGGCCTTTCTGGCCGCGCCACTGGGCCAGGGCGCGCTGCAGGTCTATCTGGAGATCCCCACACGCAGCGCCACGGAAAACTTCAATCGCCTGCTGGAGGTCGGCACGGCCAGCATCAGCATCCTGACCACGCGCGAGCCGGCGGAGGGCCTCGGCGTCGTCATGCGCGTCTCGCTGCTGGCGGCCACCGTGTTGGCGATGCCGTGGATCGTCACCGAGGCTTACCTGTTCATCGCGCCGGGTCTGTTTCCGCGCAGTCGCATCCGGCTGCTGTTTGCCATCCCGCTGGCCAGCCTGCTCTTTGCCATTGGCGTCGCCTTCACCTACTTCGTCATGCTGCCGGTTGCCATCCCGTTTCTGGAAGAGTTCGGCGGCTTCAGCACCGCCTGGACACCGTCGTCCTACTTCAACTTGGTCACCAGCGTCATGTTCTGGGTAGGCGTCTCCTTTCAGATGCCGCTCATCATCTACGCGCTGGCCTCGGTCGGCCTGCTCCGGACGCAACAGCTCATCGCCCAATGGCGCGTTGCGATCATCGCCATCGCCATCATCGCCGCCACCATCACACCCACGACCGACCCGATCAACATGGGGATCGTCATGCTGCCGATGATTGGGCTGTACTTCGTCAGCATCGTGGGCGCCTGGTTCGCGGAGCGCGGCCTGCGCCGGAGACGCGAGCGTGACGGGGCGACGGCGTGACCATGATCCTGCATCTCATCCGCGCCGAGGACTATCACGCGCTGGCCGAGGGTGAGCCGTGGCGGCCAGAGTCGCTGGTGGCCGAGGGTTTCATCCACTGCACCGCCGAGCCGGAGGTGCTGCTGCAGGTGGCGAACACCCTTTACCGCCAGACGCCCGGCGACTACCTGGTGCTGGTGATTGACCCTGCGAAGGTGACCGCGCCGGTGAAATACGAAGCGCCGAAGCTTGTCGGTGCTCAGCGGCGCACTCAAAGCACAGACCGACTGAAGCGGCACGTGTTCCCGCACATCTATGGCCCGCTCAACCGCGATGCAATCGTGGCCGTGCGCGTCGCTCGGCGCGCAGCGGATGGGACCTTTCTCGAGGTGTAATCGCAGTCGCTCTGCTTGCGCTCAACCTTGATCGGCATACAATCATGGGCCGACCTCTGGGAATGGAGCGCATGGTCCAACTGCAAACGCTGGCCGCCTTCGGCTGGCCCAACTGTTACCGCCTGTCGAACAACCTGCTTGAATTGATCGTTACCCGCGACGTGGGGCCGCGCGTGTTGCGCTGCGCCTTCCTCGGTGGGCGCAACCTCTTCGCCGAGTTCCCAGCGACGCACGGGCGCAGCGGCGGCGCGCACTTTGTGCAGTATGGGGGCCACCGGCTGTGGCATGCGCCCGAGCACCACCCCCGCACCTACCAGCCAGACAACGACCCGGTGACGGCGACCCCGCTCGCCGATGGCCTGCGTCTGACTCAGGCGGTGGAAGCGGCGACCGGCATCCAGAAAGAGATCGAGCTGCGACTGGCGGCCGAGGAGGCATGCGTCACCGTCATCCACCGCCTGCAGAATCGCGGCCTGTGGGAAGTTGAACTCGCGCCCTGGGCATTGAGCGCCATGGCCGCCGGCGGCGTCGCCATTCTCCCCCTGCCCCCACGCGCGCCCCATTCGCCGGCGACCCTGTTGCCGGTCGGCCAGCTTACGCTCTGGTCCTACACCGACCTGACCGACCCGCGCTGGACGCTGGGCACGCGCTATGTGCTGCTGCGCCAGGACCCGGGCCAGACAACGTACCAAAAGATCGGCGCGCACGTCAGCCAAGGCTGGGCCGCCTATGCCCTCGACGGCAACCTGTTCGTCAAAACCTTCAACCACGACCCCACGGCGGCCTACCCCGATCGCAACTCGAACGTCGAACTGTTCGTGAACGGCCAGATGCTGGAGCTGGAGACGCTCGGCCCGCTGACGCGGCTGGCGCCGGGCGGATCTGTGGAGCACGGCGAGACCTGGCGGCTGTATCGAGACGTGCCGCCGCCGCGCACCGACGCCGACGTGGACGCCCACATCGCGCCGCTCATCCGTTCAGCCCTTTAGCCGCTTCGAGCGGTTAGCGATACATTCTTAAGGAAGCTCGGTCGGATTTCGGCTATGGCAGATTTGTATATCGTGACCTATGATACGCACGGCCTCTCGCTGGAAGGCCGCAAGTTCTCTCAGAAACAGATCATGCACGCGCTGGAGGAGGGCTTGTTTCGCCCCGGCATGCGCTTCCGCCGCGGGCGCGTCGAGTACGTGCTGACGCGCGAGGGACTGATGCCGCGTCGCCGTTCCGAGCCGGAGCTCAAGGAACGCGAATCCGAAGAAGACGAGGAGTGAACATGAAACTGATCCGCCTCCACGAGTTTGGTGGGCCGGAAAAACTCACCTATGAGGACGGCCCCCGGCCACAGCCCGGCCCCGGCCAGGTGCTGGTGAAGAACGCCGCCATCGGCGTAAACTACATTGACACCTACCACCGCACCGGCTGGTACAAGATGCCGCTGCCCCTCACGCCCGGCGTCGAGGCGGCGGGGGTCGTGGAAGCCGTGGGCGAGGGGGTGACCGAGTTCAAGCCCGGCGACCGCGTCGCCTTTTTTACCGGGCCAGGCCACTACGCCGAATATTCCGCGCCGCCCGCCGACCGCTGCGTACCGCTGCCCGCCGGCCTGGACGAACGCGCCGCCAGCGCCGCCCTGCTCCAGGGCATGACAGCTTACATCCTGACCCATGAGACCTTCAACCTTCGGCCCGGCCACGTGGCGCTGGTACACGCCGCCGCCGGCGGGGTCGGCCTGTTGCTCACGCAGTTGGCCAAAGCATGCGGCGCGCGCGTCATCGCTACCGTCTCCACCGAAGCCAAGGCCGCACTGGCGCGCCAGGCCGGCGCGGACGACGTCATCCTGTACACACAGACCGACTTCGAGGCCGAGACCAAACGCCTGACCGATGGACAGGGCGTGCACGTCGTCTACGACTCAGTCGGCAAGACCACATTCGAGAAGGGGCTGAACGTGCTGCGTCAACGCGGCATGATGGTGCTGTACGGTGCGGCCAGCGGCCCGGCCCCCATGCTCGATCCGAACTCACTCGGCGGCAAAGGCTCGCTCTACGTGACGCGCCCCAGCCTCTTTCACTACGTGGCCGCGCGCGAGGCGTTGCTGGCCGCCGCCGGCCAGGTGTTCGACCATGTCGTGTCCGGCAGGCTGAAGCTGCGCATTGACCGCAGCTATCCGCTGTCCGAAGCCGCCCAGGCGCACCGCGATCTGGAAAGCCGCGCCACGGCGGGCAAGCTGTTGCTCATCCCGTAAGAGCCGATCTCTAAACTTCGCCTTTACGGGTTGATTCGGGCCTGGCGAAGGCATTGCCTTTGCCAGGCCCAGATAGGTTCTAACCCACTCCAGAAGGCACAAAACCCGCGGTTGACCTATCCATCCGGCTAGCTGGACACAAGGCAGCCTACCCGATATTATTTCGGCATCGAATTATTTGAACTGAAACAATATGCCGACCCATTACAAAGGCAACGCCAAGGAGATCCGCGCGCTCAATACCTTCATCAAGCTGACGCGCGCCAGCGATTCGGTGATGCAGCGGCTGTTCAACCGCCAGACCGCCAGCGAACTGACGCACGGACAATTCGCCGTAATGGAGGCCTTGCACCACCTCGGCCCGCTGTGCCCGGGCGAGATCGGCGCCAAGCTGCTGCGCAGCGGCGGCAATATTACCCTGGTGATTGACAACCTGGAGAAGCAGGGCCTGGTGCGCCGCGAGCGCGACGCGGCCGACCGGCGACTGGTGCGCGTACACCTGACGCCGCAGGGCAAAAAGATGATCGAGCGCATCTTTCCAACATACGTCCAGGCGATTGTGGAGGAAATGAGCGTGCTGACGGCGGCTGAGCAAGAGCAGCTCGGTGCGCTATGCAAAAAACTAGGTAAAGGCGCCGGCGCGTCCGATAACGGAGGTGAGTAAGCAATGTAACCCTTTTTTTTTAGCCAAATCCTTTGATGTTGAAATCCTCGAACTCGAAATACTGTCAAGGAGACCTGACAATGACTTGGACAATTGACCCTTCCCACACCCGCGCCTATTTCACTGTGCGGCACATGATGATCGCCAATGTGAACGGCACGTTCGGTGCAATAACCGGCGTGGTGGACTTCAACGAGGCTGACCCGGCGCGCAGCACGGTGGACGTGCAGATCGCCGCCGACAGCATCAACACACGCGATGAGAAGCGGGACGCCCACCTCAAGTCCCCTGACTTCCTCAACGCCGCCGAGTTCCCATACCTGACCTTCAAGAGCACCCGCATCGAAAAGACCGGTGAGAACACCGGCCGCGTTACCGGCGATCTGACCATTCGCGGCGTTACCAAACCCGTCGTGCTCGACGTGGAATACAACGGTCAGGCCAAATCGCCGTGGGGAACCATGAGCGCCGGTTTCACCGCAACCACGAAAATCAACCGCAAGGACTGGGGCCTGAACTGGAACATGGCCCTGGAGACCGGCGGCTGGCTGGTCGGCGACGAAGTCAAGATCACCATCGAAGCCGAGATCGTTAAACAGCCTGAGGCCGCGCCCGCTGCCGCTGCTGCTGCGTAGTCTGCCTGGTTTGCCTACTCCAACGCGCAGCGCCTGTGCCTGGGCGCTGCGCGGCCCACCGATGACGCCCTGACACAAGGAGAATCATCACGCCCACTGGTGCAACAGTAGTTTCAACCAAAGTCGGGCTATTGCGCCGCCCCGTGTCGTGTTCACACGATTTCGCGTTATGATCAGAGCAGCTTGAGCCGAAGCGGCTGAACCGGACTTCAACCCAAATGACCTCTGCCTCCATCCACCCCGACACCCGCCTCGGCGCTGTGCATCTCATCGTCTCCAACCTGGACCGCTCGCTGCCGTTCTACGAGCGTGTCATCGGCCTGCACGTTCACAGTCGCACGGATGGCGTGGCCCGCCTGGGCGCCCTTCGCCGGAGCGAAGGTGGCGGCCAAGATCTACTCGTGCTGAGCGAACAGCCGGGCGCGCGTACCCACCTGCGCGGCCATACCGGGTTATACCACTTTGCCATCCTCGTTCCCTCGCGGCTGGAGTTGGCGCGCGCGCTGCGCCGCATGGCCGAGGCCCGTGTCCCGATGGACGGTTACTCCGACCACAAGGTGAGCGAGGCGTTGTACCTGCCCGACCCGGACGGCAACGGCATCGAGGTCTATTGCGACCGGCCGCGCGCCGAATGGTTCGACGCGCAGGGCAACTTCCGCATGGCCACCGACCCGCTCGACATCGAGGGCGTGCTGAGCGAGCTGCGCGCACGGCCCGAGCCGGCTGATCGTCTGGACCCAGCCACCGTGATCGGCCACGTTCACCTGCACGTCGCTCACATCGCCCAGGCAGAGCGGTTTTACGTGGGCGCGCTCGGCTTCGACCTGATGGCGCGCTACGGGCCGGGCGCCTCGTTCGTCTCGGCGGGCGGCTACCATCACCACCTCGGCTTCAACACCTGGGCCGGCGTCGGCGCCCCGCCCCCGCCGCCCAATGCCGTCGGCCTGCGCTATTTCGAGATCAAGCTGCCCACCCCGGAAGCTCTGGCGCAAACCGTTGACCGCCTGCGCGCTGCCGGCGCGGCGCTCGAAGAACGCACCGACGGCGTGCTCGTCCGCGATCCATCCCAAAACACTATGCTCCTGACGTTCTGATAGCTGCGCCTAATAGACAGCGCCTTGATTACTCGGCACCAAGAAGGCGCGGTAAAATGAACGGGACGTTCCGCCCGAGCGGCACGGCGTGCTGTCCGCCCGCGTGGAGGCCGAATCTATCACCCTCTCGGCGGCGCTCGGCCGGATGCTGAATCAACTGAGCGTTTACCTGCCGCGATTCCCGAACTGAACCGTCGAGGGAAGCAGACTCGCTGAATGCTGGTTTCCTACGCCCATTGGCATACTTATCAAGTTCGACCCGGCCACAACACAGTCCGCGGCAACATCCAGGTCACGCTCGATTTCTACAGCCCACAACTCGACAACCGCCGCACGCTGCTGGTCTACCTGCCGCCCTCGTATCACTACAGCGGCGACTTCTTCCCCGTGCTGTACATGCAGGATGGGCAGAACCTGTTCGACGCAGCCACGGCCTACGGTGGCGTCGAGTGGGAGGTGGATGAGACCATGGAGAAGCTGGCGGAGGAGGGTCGGGAAGCGATCGTGGTGGGGCTGCACCACGCGGGCAACGACCGAATCGCAGAGTACAACCCGTTCCCGTTCGGGCGCTGGGCCGCGCGCGGCGAACAGTATGTTGCCTTCCTCACCGACACCGTCAAACCGCTGATCGATTCGACCTTTCGCACGCAGCCGGGTCGCTGGCACACCGGCATCCTCGGCTCCTCGATGGGCGGACTGATCAGCCTGTACGCGTTCTTCCACCGCCCGGACATCTTCGGGTTTGTAGGCGCGCTCAGCCCCTCTCTGTGGCTGGCGCAGGGCGAGATCTACAACTACGTGCGCGAACGTCCGTTTGTGGACGGACGGATTTACCTTGATCACGGCACGCGCGAGACCAGCGCCAAGCCGATGCGCGACCTGCTGCGACAAAAGGGCTACCAGATGGGCCAGCATCTGAAGTACGTCGCCGAGAAGGGCGCCCGCCACACCGAGTCCGCCTGGTCACGACGCCTGCCCGAAGCATTGCGTTTCTTATTGCCGCCCCGCTGAGCGGCTTCGGAGGACTTTCGCCTGATGACACCCCCCTCTCCTATTCATGTGCTGGGCTTCTCCGGCAGCCTGCGTCGGGCTTCGTGGAACTCAGGCCTGCTGCGGGCTGCGGCGCAGGTCCTGCCAGAAGGCCTGACGCTCGAGATTCACGACCTGTCCGCTATCCCGCTCTTCAACCAGGAGGCTGCAGAGGGCGACCGGCTCCCCGATCCCGTCCGGCAATTCAAGGCCCGCCTTGCAGCGGCGGATGCGCTGCTGATTGCCACGCCCGAGTACAACTACAGCCTGCCGGGCGTGTTGAAGAACGCCCTTGACTGGGCCTCGCGTCCGCCGCAGGACTCACCGCTCGACGGCAAGCCGCTGGCGCTGATGGGCGCGGGCGGCGTCTTCGGCACGGTGCGCGCACAACTGCACCTGCGGCAGATTGCCGTGTTCACCAACATGCTCCCGCTCAATCGGCCGCAGATCCATGTAATGCGCGGCTGGGAGAAATTCGATGCGGACGGTAACTTGAAAGATGAAGCGGTGCGGCAGGAGATCAGGGCGCTGCTCGAAGCGCTGGCGGCGTGGACACGGCGCCTGCGCCGTTTTTAGGGACGCGCGCCATGCAGACGCCGCTCCGCTTTTTCCGTTCGCCGCTCTTCCCCATCTTCATGATCGTCTTCGTGGATGTGCTCGGGCTGGGCATCACCATCCCGGTGCTGCCGCTCTTCGCCAAGAACGAACTGGGCGCAACGGCGCAATGGATCACCGGCCTGACCAGCGTCTTCTTTGCCGCACAGCTCTTCGCCGGGCCGTTGCTGGGCCGCCTCTCCGATCGCTTTGGCCGCCGGCCTATCCTCATCGCCTCCCAGGCCGGTACGCTGACGGCGTTGCTGCTTACCGGTTCGGCCACGACCATCGGGCTGATCTACGTCGCCCGGCTGATTGACGGTTTTACCGGCGGTAACATCTCGGTGGCGCAGGCGTACCTGAGCGACATCACCGATGAAAAGAACCGCGCCCGTGGGCTGGGGATCGTCAACGCCGGCTTCAGCTCCGGCTTCATCTTCGGGCCGGCCTTCGGCAGCCTGCTGGCGGCTCAGTTCGGGCCGCGCGTGCCGTTCTTCTTTGCGGCGGGTTTCTCGCTCCTCACCATCCTGTTGACGGTCTTCCTTCTGCCCGAATCGTTGCCGGTCGAGAAGCGCAACCGCGAGCACAAACTCAACCTGTGGACGCCCTTCGTCGAACTGGCCCGGCTGCCGCAGGAGGCGCTCAAGTCGGCCTCGCTCGGGCTGCTGCTGTTCATCTCCTTCGGCGTCAACCTGGCCTTCTTTGCTTTCCAGACCATCTACGCTCTATGGTTCGAGCGCACGGCGCTGGCCGGTTACTCGGAGGCTGCCGTCCAACAAATCATCGGCCTGGTGCTGACCGCCGTCGGGTTGTTTGGCGTGGCAACGCAGGCCTGGCTGGTGGGGCCGCTGGTCAAGCGGTTCGGTGAGAAACATCTCGTCGTCTTCGGCAACCTGGCGCGCGGCGCGTCCTTTCTCCTCCTGAGCCTCATGCCTCACCTGGCCACCGCCCTCATCGTCGTGCCGCTGTTGGCCGTCGGCGGCGGCGTCGCCCTGCCGGCGCTCATCGCTCTGCTCACCTACACTGCTCCGCCTCAGCAGCGCGGGCGCGTCATCGGCCTGAACCAGTCGGCGGCGGCGTTCGGCAACATCATCGGCCCGCTGCTCTCCGGCTACCTGTTCGACAACGCCGGCCCGAACATCGCCATGGGCACGGCGGGTTTGCTCACCGTGCTCACCATCACGCTCGGCCTCAACCTATACCGCCTGCCAATCCAAAAACCGGCCACGCCGCCGCAGCCCGCGCGCTGACAAAGCACGATA
>JBBIQY010000009.1:0-58293 GCA_037442085.1 Anaerolineae bacterium | reverse complement strand
CGGTCAGATAGTTGCTGGTGTCATGGCTGTTGCGGGTGGCGTTGGGGACGGTGAAGGTATTGACGACGCTGTTGGTGGCCGGATTGATGACGTAGATCGCGCCCGGCCCGCCAGGGCCAAACCCGGCGTGCTTTTTGAAGTAGGCGGCAGCGTACAATCGTTGCGTGATCCTAGCATATCCCAGCCCCCAGGTAACGCCAATCTGATTGGCCCTCAAAACAACAGAGGCGGTTGGCTGATCATAGGAGGTGATGCTGGTAGCGCTGTTGCTGCCGGACGAGTAAGGGAAGCTGTAGAGTGCGGGCTGGGTGTTGTTGGGGCCGGTGATCTGATCACCAAGTGAAAAGCAGGACGTGGCAAGTTGGGGGTTGTCCTGACAGTAGGCTGCCGGTAAGACCAGGCCGAGGTCTATGTTCGATGAATCACCATCCGGCACGAAACGCACCGTCGAGCCGTTGTCCGTCCCCTGGGCGCCAGGTTCGTAGCCGGGTGGAAAGTTCGTGAATTCAATCCGATAGGGGCCGGTGCCACTGGCATTCAGTGTGTAGGCGCCTGTTGCCGAAGTGGTCGCGCTGCCGCGTTGGACGCCAGCGGCATCGTAGGCCGTCACCGTAACATTTGCCAGGCCCACATCTATGGCAGCTCCTATGCTGCCACTGCCGTCGTTGGGCAGCGTGGCCGCCGTATCCCGCCGTCCGTTGGCATTGAAATCGTGATAGACGGTGCCCGAAATCGTGCCGGCGGCCTGGGCGGGGGGCAGTGGGCGTGAGAGCCCAAGCACGGTAAGCGTCTGGAGCGCTGCCAGACAAAGCCGCCCCACCCACCCGAGGCGGGCGCCAGTAAATTGTTGCATGTGAGTCTCCTCGGCAAAGGGTCTTCAGCGTCGCCGGAGTACGAAAGATATCATATTAGAAATCAGCCGGCAGAGCAAACGGGCCGGCTCTCGGCCCCTTGGCTGGGAGCAAAAAAGCCTGGCAGGCTTTTACCTGCCAGGCCCGGGCGTGCTGTCGGCTAGAGCGCCAGGCTTTCCCTGGGCGCCGTGTCCGAAGGTGGACGCTGAACGTGGAGCGTTCGCGCCACCTGTCGGATCACTGTCGCCAACTCCTCCAGCGCCTGGTGTTTGGAGACAAAGGCAGCGGCGCCGGCCTGTTGGGCGCGGCTTTGCAGAAACTCGTCGTCGTACAGGCTGAGGATGACGACGGCGCTTTGCGGCGCTACGGCGTGCAACGCGCTGGTGGCCGCCAGTCCATCCAGGCAGGGCATATCAATATCCATCAGGATGATATCGGGTCGGAGTTGCTCCGCCAGTTGTAACGCCGCCTCGCCGTCCTCCGCTTCGCCGATGATGTTCATATCCGGCTCGGTGCCGAGCCAGGAGCTTACGGCCTGCCGAATGACGGATTGATCGTCAACCAAAAGCACACGGATCATGTCGTCGGTTTCCATCGGGTCATCACACTCGGGTAGCTGTGGGCAAGTGTATACTGTCCGCGCCGGCCTCACCATCCCGCTCTGGGCCTACCGGCTTTTCGGAGTGAACACTTGTCGAATAGGAGCACACTCCTATGCGCGTCTGGTTTTCCGAGCATCACCGCCGCCACGCCACCGACCCCGTCAGTTTTCATGGCGAACCTTATCCGGAGATTCCGGCCCGGGTTGAGACGATTCGTGCGGCGCTGCTGGCCGAAGGCGGGGTGGAATGGGTCGAGCCGCGGGATTATGGATTGGGACCGTTGCAGGCCGTTCACACACCCGGCCTGCTCGAGTTTTTGCAAACCATCTATCCGACCAGCCGGGCCATGCGCCAGGTCATCCCATTCTTTCAGGCTGATACTTTCGCGACCCGCAGCGCGCGCCGCCGGTCACCGCACCCCTGGGCCCAGATCGGCTACTACGTCTTTGACATCGAAACGCCGTTTCTCGAAGGGACCTGGGAGGCCGCCTATTGGAGCGCCCAGTGTGCGCTCAGCGCCGCCGACGCCGTGCTGGCCGGCGATCGCGCCGCTTATGCCTTGTGCCGTCCGCCCGGCCATCACGCCCTGGCCGATCAGGCCGGCGGTTTCTGCTATCTGAACAACACCGCCATCGCTGCCCGTTACCTGCAACAAGGCGGAGGCGGGCGCGTGGCAATTCTGGATGTGGATTATCACCACGGGAACGGCACCCAGGAGATTTTTTACTCCGACCCAAGCGTCTACTTCGTTTCTCTGCACGCTCACCCGGATATTGAATATCCTTTTTTCTGGGGTGGGTCGGAGGAGCGCGGCGCGGGCGCGGGCACAGGCTTCAACCTCAACCTGCCGCTGCCGCAGGGTACGGGCGACGCCGATTATCTGGCCGCGCTCGATCAGGCGCTGGCTGCCATCCGTGGCTACACGCCGCAGTATCTGATCGTCTCGCTGGGATTGGATATTGTGCAGGGCGACCCCGCCTCGCTGGCCGGCTTCGCCGTGACGACGGCCGGCGTCCGCGCCATCGGCAAGCGGATTGCGGCCCTCGGTTTGCCCACGCTGATCGTGCAGGAGGGCGGCTACCGACTCGATACGCTTGGGCAGAATGCTCTCGCCTTCCTCGAGGCCTTCCGGTAAGCCGACGCTGATACCGCGCCAGCCGTTCGGCCGGATTTGGCCTGGATCGAACTCTGCGCCTGCAGCGCGGATATAATTTCCGGTGATGCGTATCGCAATGCTTTCTTATCATACCTGCCCGTTGGCGACGCTGGGCGGCAAAGACACCGGCGGCATGAACGTCTACGTGCGCGACCTGACGCGCGAGCTGGGGCGGCGCGGTTTGCATGTAGATGTCTTTACGCGCTCGCAGGACGAGCATCAGCCGCACGTCAAGGAGGAGTTGGGCTACGGCAATCGCGTCATCCACATCCCGTCCGGGCCGGAGGTGCCGTTGCCCAAAGAGATTCTCTATCAGTACGTGCCCGAGTTCGTCGGCGGCGTGCGCGAATTTGCGCGGGCCAACGGCCTGCACTATGACGTGATCCATGCCCATTACTGGCTCTCGGGCGTGGCCGCCCGCAGCCTGCGCGAGACCTGGCAGATCCCCTTCGTGCTGATGTTTCATACCCTTGGCCACATGAAGAACCGAATCGCGCAAAGCGAGGCCGAGCGCGAGGGCGTGTTGCGCGTGCAGGTGGAGACCGAGCTGATGGCCCAGGCCGACCGCCTGATTGCGGCGACGCCGGCCGAGATAGCGCAGATGCAGTGGTTGTATGGTGCGGATCTCAGCCGTGCCACGGTGATCCCGCCCGGCGTGGATGTGGACCTGTTTTATCCGCGCCCGGCCAACGAAGCCAAAGAGCGCATCGGCGTGGACCCGGACCGCATCCTGCTCCTGTTCGTCGGGCGCATCGAGCCGCTGAAAGGACTGGAGACGTTGCTGCGCTCACTGGCTCTGCTCAAAGAACGAGGGGTGTGCCAGTGCAACCAGTTGGCGCTCTCGATCATCGGCGGCGACCCGGACAATGATGCGGCGACGCGCAACGCGGAGATGGATCGGATCAAGGCGTTGCGTCAGGAGCTGGGCCTAGAGGGCATGGTCACTTTTCTCGGTAAGCAAGATCAGGACGCGTTGCCCGATTACTACGCCGCCGCCGACGCCGTGGTGATGCCCTCGCACTATGAGTCTTTTGGCATGGTGGCGCTGGAGGCGATGGCCTGCGGCACGCCCGTGATCGCCTCCGAGGTCGGCGGGCTGGCCTTTCTGATCAAGGATGGCGAGACCGGATTCCATGTGCCGGACCGCAACCCGGAGGCGCTGGCCGAACGCATCTGCGCCCTCATCACCGATCCCCTGTTGCGCGCGAAGCTGGGCGGACAGGCGGTTGAGTACGCACGCGGCTATTGCTGGCCACTCATCGCCGACAAGATCATCGCCGTCTATCAGGCCCTGGCCGCGAGCCGCGTTCCTGCCTGGGTGCCGTTGAGAGACGGCGCGCTCACCACTGAAAAAGCTTCCGCATCAGCCGATCCCAAACTGCATCCGGCAGAAAACGGCGCAACAGTAGGTTGAGCGTCGTCCGAAACGGGAGCGAGTAGCGGGCGCGCGGGCGCGGCTCGGACAGGATTCGTTCCACCAGCGCCGCGAACTGTTCGGGCGGGAAGCCGTCGCGCGCGGAAGCCCGGGCCAGCCCAGCGTACCGCGTGATCAGCCCGCGATAGGCCTCTGCCTTGCCACCGGCATACAACGCGCGCGCATGCTGCTCGCCGGCTTTCCAGATCGCCGTTGGGCTGCCGCCCGGCTCGATGACTACCACCTTCACTCCGAAGGGCGCCAGCTCCAGCCGCAGCGAATCGCTCAAAGCCTCCAGCGCGAACTTGCTGGCATGGTACGCGCCCGTCACCGGGAACGCCATCCGGCCGCCCATGCTGGAGACATTGATGATGGTTCCGCGCGCCGCCCTGAGCAGCGGCAATAGCGCCTGTGTCACCGCAACGTGCGCGACGACGTTGATCTCTAGTTGTGCACGCAAATCGGCCAGCGGCAGAAGTTCGAGCGGGCCGGGGTAGGCCGTGCCGGCGTTGTTCAGCAGTGCGTCGAGGCGGGGCGTCAATGCGGCGACGGCCCGGCCCAGCTCCGCCACCTGGGCATCGTCGGTGATGGTGTAGACCAACGGTTCCAGCGTGACCTGCTTCTGCGCCGCCTCTGCGCGCAGGCTCTCTGCATCGCCGGCCTTGCGTACCACGGCCAACGTGCGCCAGCCGCGTTGCGCCAGCCGAAGGGCAGTGGCCCGCCCAAAACCCGAGGAACAGCCCGTAATCACAACGGTCTTTGTCACGTTGGAAATCTCTTTATTCATTGATCTAGCTCGAATTCGATCCATTGTCCCGCCGGGTTGCCGGCCACGTCCAGCACCTCCACCGGCGCCAGCGAGAGTGAGCCATACATGCCGCTGCGGATCATCGCTCCGGCGCCCGGCAGGGAGAAGAGACTGACGACCAGATCGCCTGTCCGCCAGCCGGCGGCGGGGTAAGTCGGCACGTCGGCCTGGGCCACGCGGTTGCCGCTTGTGTCCAGCAGGTGGGCGAACAGCGTTGTATCCTCGTCGCTCCCGGCCCTCACTCGCCACCATAGTTGCCAGTGACCAGGTTCTCCACCCCAGCCCAATATCTCTGCGCCGTTTGTCAGTAGCGCCGGGGCCGGACGGGGGTAGGGGGGTGAGAAGGTGGCCGCACCGGAAATGGTGAGGGTGCGAACCTCGCCCTCGCCCCACCGCAGCGGCGTGAGCGTTTCCTGTGAAGCCGCATCATCGTAGATGGCGAGCAGCGCCTCCGGTAATGTTCTCGGCCAGAGCACGGCCCGTGCCTCGCCGGCTGGGATGACGGCGGTCGTGCGCCCATCCACAAAGCGATGCGGCGTATCGCGCAGCAGCGCGTGAAAGATGGCCGGCGTTTCATCCAGATTCGGATTCGTGCCCGCACTGACGATGATTACATCGGGCGCGGCGCGCACGGTGTCGGCCACGCGCAGCAGCAGGCCGAGCGGCGTGCCGAAGCCGCTGGGCGTAGCGCGAGAGCCAACGAAGCTCAGCAAGGCGGCGACCGCCCAGACTTGCGCTGCCGCAATTGCAGTGGGGATCAGCCAACCGATCACTCGTACGGGCCGCGCGTCGAAGCGCCTCATCGCCGCGTCGAGCGCGAGGCCGGTCAGCAGATACGGCGCAGGGAAGAGCAGGATGAAGTAATGCGGAAAGACCGGAACGAATCCGGGGAGGAAGGCGAGGACGGGGAGGAGGAGCCAGAGGATGAGGACAAGGGGGGCGGAGTGTCTCGCAGGTAGTTTGTGAGGCTGCACCGATGAGCGCCAAAATCGGAGGTGGAGGGCAACGCCGGCGACGACGAGCGCTCCGCCCAGCCAGGATAGCGGTGCGAAGTCGGGGAGACTTGCCAGGTACTCGCGGAACGCTTGCGGTCCGGCAAGCGCGTGGATGTCTGTGCCCATCACCACCAGCGCCGCCAGCTCCAGCGCTTGCGCGGACGTTTCCAGATCGGGGACTCTCACCAGCTTGCCGGCCTCGCCGCTCGCATGGGCGGCGAGGTATAAGCCGAACGGAAGCGCCAACAATACGGCCAGCGCGATGCCCACGGCCAGGCTGCGCGCGAACGCCCGGCGTTCGACTGACACCCTGTGGCGGAAGACGATCAGCCACAGAGCGGTCAGCGGAATGCCGACCAGGCCGGAGTAGTGGAGTTGCGCAACAACGGCCAGCAGCCCGAAGTGCGCGATCAGCCAGCGGTGTTTGCCTTCGACGAGCGCGAGCAGCGCGGTGAAGATGTAGCCGACCACGAACAGCGGCAGCAGATTCTGCGCCCAGATCTTTCGTGAGTAGATGACCGCCCACGGCGCGGCGGCATACAGCAGCGCCGCGATTAGCGCGGTTCGAATGCCCCAATAGCGCCGCGCCATCCAGTACGTCAGCGCCACCGAGGCCGTATTCAGCGCGCCCACCCACAGCGTTGCTGCCAGCGGGCTTTGCCAAACGAACAGCGGCAGCGCGAACACATAAACGCTGAGCGGCGTGTTCGGCAGGCCGACCGATGAGCCGATGCCGCGCAGCGGCAACGACTTAAGCTCGGCCACGTCGAGCGCCAGGGAGTAGAGCGCGGCCTCGTCGCGCTTGAACTCCGTGATCTCCGGCCAGCCCATCCGCAGCGCGGCGGCCAGCAGCAGGATGAGGCTGAACAGCGTCAGTTCCAGGCGACGACTCATGGCGTGGGTCGTGTTGTGTGTTGCGCGCCTCGTCTCTTGTGTAGCCAATACCCACCTCGCACTGCGCAACACATCGCGGTCAGCGTGCTCACCCCGGCGCCGAACTGCCACGTCCACGGCTCGAAGCGCATCTCGACGAGGTGCTCGCCCGGCGCGGCCAGCGGCACGGCGCGGAAGGCGAAGTTGGCGCGCAGCACATCCACTTCTGTGCCGTTCACCCAGGCACGCCAGCCCGGATACCAGACCTCGCTCAGGACGAGATAGGCCGGGGCCGGCGTCGTCGCCACGAGGCGATACGCTTCGGGTGAGTAGCTCAAGTAGTAGAGATTGGCACTCTCGGGTGGCATAGCGGGCAGGGGCAAGAGCTCGGAAGTTTCGACGACCACCTGCTGTGCCGGATCGAAACCTGGCGCCTGAATTGCGGCAAAAGCGGCCTCGCCGCTCGGCACAGCCAGGGCCGAATACTTCAGGCTGAGGCGCGGCTGGGCGGCGGTGTTCAGCCAGATGTCCACGCCGGGGTCTTCATTGAAGACAGGAACGATGTCGGGATCGGCGGCGGGCGGCTGGTCTTTGGCCGCCACAATCCACTGCGCGCTGAGGAAGTCGTAGAGCGGCGCGCCGCGCGGCCCCATGGCGCCGACGTACGTTTGATAGGCCGCCAGCCCCAGCGGGTTGCTGATCCCGCCGATGTCCTCCAGCCCGTGCCGGGCCGCTGCATCCGGCGCCCAGGCGCCCGTGGTCGAGTCAATGCGCGTCGGGCCGGGCTGGCTTTTCAGATATGCCACGGCGACCGGGTGCTGAAAACCGCGCGTCGGGTCGGTGAAATCAACCTCGACAAACGCGCCGTGGAGGAGCAGGTCGGTGGCGAGGACGACGATGGCTACGGCCGGAGCAAAGGGGTGGCGAACATGGCGGATGACGAGCAGGTAGGCGACGAGCAGCAGCGCCGAGGTCACTGCCAAAGCCGCAGCCAGGTTCGTGAGACGCTCGCCTGGCGCGACGGCGAGAGACGCCACAATCAGGGTCAGGTTCGCCAATACGCCGATGCCGATCAGCCCTCGCGCTCTCTGCGTGTGCGCCGTGTCTTCCGGGTCGAAGACCCTCTGAAATCCGTACCCGGCCAGCACCGCCAGCCCCAGGTCTGTCAGCAATACAAACCGCGCCGGCACGCGCAACTGCGCAAAGCCCGGAACGAACTCGTAGAGCAGGCGGTGTGCCGGTGTATGTTCGCCGAGGGCGATGAGCAGGCCGATGAGAGCGAGGAGAAGCCAGAACCACCTAGCGCTGAAGGACTGACGGGCGTCAATCCCTGCGACACTCATCTTTGACCTTCTGGTGAAGGCAAACACCGCGAAAACGAGTGACAAGACGCCCAGGTAGCCCAGCTCCACACGCGGCCACGGCCCCCAGAAGTCCGCCGCGCCGCGCCCGAAGAGCAGCGGCGAGATCAGGCCGGCCAGCCCTGGCCAGGGCAGGGAGTATAGCGCCGCTTCGCTGTACGTCAGCCGCGCACGCGCCGTATATGGCGTCAATTCCAGCGCCGGCAGCAGCGCCAGTGCGCTCAGACCCAAGGCGGTGATGATGGCGAGCGCAACAAGGCCGGTGAGGTGCAATGCGTGGTGGGCGCTTCGTTCCCGGTAGAGGTGGGCCGTGATATGGTACAGGCCAAACAGCCCGACCGCCCCAAAGCTCATGAGCATCATCTGCGCGTGACCGGCCAGTGCAGCGACCCCCAGCACCGCGCCCGTGGCCAGCGCCCAGTTTACGCTTGGGCGGGTGAGGCTCACGTGCAGACCGGCCAGCGCCAGCGGCAGCCAGGCCGTGACCGCGACGATGTTCAGGTTGCCGATGTGCGTGACCAGGACTTCGGAGAACATGAAGGCCACGGCAGAGAACAAGGCGGAAAGCCGAAGGAGACGGGATGGGGCAGTTCTCCCTTGCGCCTCTGCTCCCCTGCTGCTCGGCGTCGTCTGCAGAACGCGCATCAAACCGTACATGGAAGCGCCGGCGAGCCAAAAGTGAGCGACCACCAGCGATTCGATGGCGCGGTATGGGAACGATGGCGCCAGCAGGAACGCAAGCAGGTTGACGGGGTAGAACAGGCCGCTCTGGTTGTCGGCAGCGAAGGGCATCCCGGCATACAGCGTCTCATTCCACAGCGGCAGGCGCCCGCTCCACAGCGCGCGCGCCGCATATGAATACGTCGGCCAGAGGAAGGAGGCCAGGTCGCCGCCGCCGCGTGGTATCCAGGCCGCGTTGAACGTCACCGGCCAAAAGAACAGGAGCGCGAGGCCCGCCAGCGCCGCCAGCGCAATCCAGTCGTGACGATGCCGGCGAAGCCAGGCGCCCATTCGTCGTTGCTCGGATCGTTTAGGGTTGAAGGGTTTGGGTGGGGCGGTGCATCGCCGTCGCACCCCCCTCGTGCGTCTTGCAAACCGCCATCACTTCGGTGTGCAGCAGCAAGGGCGAGCAGATGGACCTTCAGATTCAGTCTTCTTCGCCGCCGACGATTTGCTTCCAGGGTCCATGCACGCCGTCTTCGGTGACGCCGTAGTAGATGTGCACGTGCCCGTTGATGCGCTGCGCCAGGTCGTAGCGGGTAACGCCGCCCCTGGTCGTCTTCTTCACCAGCGCCCGGTCGCCCTGCCAGTTCAGGCGGGCCGGGTCGAGCCGGCCGCCTTCATGCTCGGCGATGGCATAGTGCCAGAGCTTGCGGGCGCTGGCCTTGGTCACGTTTTTGACGACGTTGCCGTTGCGCAGGTCGCGCATCGTATGATACTTGCGGCCGTTGCGCTCTTCGGTGGCGACGATTTCTACGCCGGTGCGCGGCGCATCGGCGGGGGACGGCACGAGCGCCCCGCCTTCGACAGTCGCTGGCGGGCTGACCGCCATTGCCCCCCGGGCCGCTTCGCCTGAGGCTCCGGCGAGTGCACTCGCCGCGGCGAGCGGTTCGGGCGCCGGCAAGTTGATGACGGGCGCAGCCGCCGGGCCGGCCGGCTGGCTCAGGCCGATCGCCGCTCCGCGTCCTGCCTGGCCGCGCAGCACCAACTGCACGATCTCGTCGCGCACGGCCTGCGAGGTCTCGGCCTCGTCACGCACATAAATCTTGTAATCCTCGACTGCGTAGGGCGGGTCGTCGCCGCGCGGCGTGAGGACGCGGATGACCGTCTTTCCCTGAGTCTCCAGCGTGTCCACCGTGCACTCGATGTGGGGCGTGATCATCTGGTCAATGGCGGCGCGCAGTTCCTCGACGGTTTGTCTGGCATCCGGCACGCCCTGCGGGGCCTGTTTCGGGTCGGCGGAAACGCCGATGTAGACCGTGCCGCCGTTGGTGTTGGCGAAGGCACACACGTCGGCGATGACGGCGTACTGTTTGCCGCCGCGCACCTGCGCGCTCTCGTGGAAAGCCTGCACGATGTTGGCGCCTTCCTCGCGCGCCTGCTGCACATAGTCGAACTCCGTGTCGGCGGTGGCGCTGTGCGGTCGCGTGCGCGCAAAGTCGTTGCTGGCGAACAGCTCCTTCAAGGACTCGAAACTGACTTCGTCGAGGAGCACGTCCGTGGCGCGCTCGCCCACGCCCAGGTTCTTGGGATTGGCCGGGTCACGACGCAGGCGGTGCGCGTCCGACCCCTGAATGCAGTGCATCCGGCGCGGATATTCGGGCTTGGAGCCGTTGAAGAAGCCTTTCGTTGTGCCGCGCCCCTTGCGATCCAGGTCGGTGACCTCGAGCGCGGCCAGATGCGGGTCCTGCGTATAAGCGATGCGCGTCTGCCCGCCGAAGGCGAGGCCGCGCATGGCGACGCCGTTGGCGGAGTTGGCGTGCGCGGCGATGGCGAGGCCGCCGGCCTCGGTGATCAGCCGGTAGGCGGTCAACACGTCGGCGGTCGCGCCGACCTGGGCCGAGCCGAGGTCAATCTGGTCACGCGGCACGTGGAGCGTGAGCAGCAGATGTTCCAGCTCGCGGCTCGGCGTGTCCGGTGGAAAGATCCCGAGGATGTGAAAGCCGAACGTGGCCGTGAACTCGAAGCCGGGCAGGATGAGGATCTTCTGCGTCAGCCGGCGATACTCTGCCAGGCGACGCTGCTCGTCCGGCAGGATGCGGCCTAGGCGCTCGAGGAATTCCAGTTCGCGGATCTCATCTCTGAAGCGGCGGATGCCGGCGACGGTGTTGTGGTCGGTGATGGCGATGATATCCAGTCCGCGCGCTTCGGCGCGCTGGAGAATATCGAGGTAAGTAACTTGGGGTTCTTGATAATCGCTGGAAGCGGGGGTATGAAGATGCAAGTCCATTACGCGCCAGCTTCGGGCGCGTTTGCTTTTAGGGGGCATAGGGTTTCACAAAGATCAGGCCAGGACGCGCTGCAAGAGTTGGGCAAGCTGATCGGGCGGGTAAGGTTTGAGCAGGAAGTGATCGGCGCCCGCCGCCTGACACTGCTCCTCCAGATCCATGCCGGAGGTCATGATCACCGGCAGGTTCTTGAGCGCCTCATCCTGCCGCAGCAGGCGCAGAAGCTCCAGGCCATCGGCGTCTGCCAGATGGACGTCCATCAGGATCACGTCCGGCTTGCACGTCTGCGCTTCGGGGATGACGCGATCGCCGCGGGCCACCACGTTGACGCTGAAGCCATCCAGTTCGAGCAGCATCTGCAACAACCCGGTGATCGTCCGATCGTCGTCCACAATCATTATTGTTTTAGGCATAATCCGACTTTGCCGATAACTCTCCGTCGGCGCGGCGGGGCTATTTTCGCTTAATGGCCGGCGTGCGACGGCGGCGGAGCGGTTTGCCGGACCTGGCCGAGGCGGGCTGGCGCTTCGGTCCGGCCCGTTTTGGGGCGGGCGGCTCCAAAGCGGCGTTGAGCACGTCTTCCACCTTGTCCACCAGCACGAACTTGATCTCGCGCCGCACGTCCTCCGGCACCTCCTCCAGGTCTTTCTCGTTGCGGCGGGGCAGGATGACGATCTTGAGGCCGGCGCGATGGGCGGCCAGCACTTTCTCCTTGACGCCGCCGATCGGCAACACCTGGCCGCTCAAAGTGATCTCGCCCGTCATGCCCACGTCCTTGCGCACCGGGCGGTTGGAGATGAGCGAGGTCAGCGCGGTCGCCATGGTTACGCCGGCGCTGGGGCCGTCTTTGGGCGTGGCGCCCGCCGGGACGTGCAGGTGCAGGTCGTGCTTGTCGAAGAAGTCGGTGGGCAGGCCGAGGGCGCTGGCGTTGGCGCGCACGTAGCTGAGCGCGGCGCGGGCCGACTCCTGCATGACCTCGCCCAGTTGGCCGGTAAGCTGGAAGCCTTTGTTGCCGGGCATCAGCGTCGCTTCGACAAACAGGATATCGCCGCCGACCGGCGTATAGGACAGCGCCGTGGCGACGCCGGGTTGGGCGGTGCGCTCCGCCACTTCCTCGGTGTAGAAGTATTCGGGCTTGCCCAGGTAATCCACCACGTCGTGGTGCGTCAGGCGCACTTTGGCGGCTTCGTTGACGGCGATGCGCATGACCACTTTGCGGCAAATTGCGCCGAGG
Organism: Anaerolineae bacterium; assembly: GCA_037442085.1. GTDB lineage: Bacteria > Chloroflexota > Anaerolineae > Anaerolineales > UBA6663 > JANWXR01. Next base: position 46,051 of record JBBIQY010000009.1, on the reverse strand, counting down.
CAGCGTTCCAGGTTGCGCACGCCGGCTTCGCGTGTGTAGTTGCGGATGATGGCCTGGATGGCTTTATCGTTGAAGGAGATCTCGCCGGGGCGCAGGCCGTTCTCCTTGATCTGGCGCGGGATCAGATAATGCTTGGCGATCTCGACCTTTTCGCGTTCGGTGTAACCGGAGAGGGTGATAATCTCCATCCGGTCGCGCAGCGGGCTGGGGATGGTCTCCAGCGTGTTGGCCGTGGTGATGAACAGCACCTGCGACAGGTCGAAGGGCACGTCCAGGTAATGGTCACGGAACTCGCGGTTCTGTTCCGGGTCGAGCACCTCCAGCAGGGCCGAGGCCGGGTCGCCGCGAAAGTCGCTGCCCAGCTTATCCACTTCGTCCAGCATGAAGATCGGGTTCTTGCTCTCCACGCGCCGCAGGCTCTGGATAATGCGGCCCGGCATCGAGCCGATGTAGGTGCGCCGGAAGCCGCGAATCTCGGCTTCGTCGCGCACCCCGCCCAGCGCCAGGCGCATGAACTTGCGCCCCATCGCCCGGGCGATGCTCTGGCCGAGCGAGGTCTTGCCCACGCCCGGCGGTCCGACGAAGCACAGGATCACGCCCTCGCGCTCGCGCCGGATGTGATCTACGGATTGAGCCGACGACTCGGATTGAGCGGATGACTCAGCCTTCAGCTCCTGGCGGCGTTTGCGGACGGCCAGAAATTCCAGGATGCGGTTCTTCACGTCTGGTAGGCCGTAGTGATCCTCATCCAGGACCACGCGCGCGTGTGCGATGTCGAGGTTGTCGGTGGTAGTCTTCGCCCACGGCAGGCTGGTCAGCCAATCCAGGTAGGTGCGGATGACGCCGTACTCGGCGGCGGCAGTGGGAAGTTTCGCGAGCCGATCCAGTTCGCGGTGAGCTTCCTTCAGCGCCTCCTCGGGCATCTGGGCGGCTTCGATCTTCTGCCGGAATTCTTCCACTTCGACGGCCTGCTCGTCCCGCTCGCCCAGTTCACGCTGGATGGCCTTGAGTTGCTCGCGCAGGAAGTACTCGCGCTGGACCTTCTCCATGTTGCTCTGGGCTTCGGATTGGATCTTCTTGCCCAGCTCTAACACGTCCAGTTCCTTGCTCAGCAGCGCCAGCAATCGCTTGAGCTTGACCGTCACCGAGTCGAGCTCCAGCAGGTCTTGGGCCTCGGCCAGCTCCATGCGCTGGTAGGTGGCGATGGTGTAGACCAGCTGGCGCGGGTCTTCGATGTTGAGTACCGCGCCGACCAGCTCACCTGGCATGGAGGGCACCAGCTCAGCCACGCGCTGGAACTGATCGCGCACGCTGCGGACGAGCGCCTCGACTTCCAGGTTGTCTTCGGTGCTCTCCGGGATCAGGCTGATGCGGGCCTTGAGGTACGGCTCCTGCTCCACGAATTCCGCTACGCGAAAGCGCGCCAGGCCCTGCACCAGCAGGCGGATGGTGCCATCCGGCGCGCGAAACAGGCGATGCACCACCGCCGCCGTGCCCACGCGCCAAAGGTCGGCGGGGCCGGGCGTTTCAAGCTCGGGGTTCTTGGAAGCGATCAGGCCAATCACGCGTTGGCCAACGACGGCGTCATCCACCAGCCGCACCGAACGCGGCTGGCCCACGGTAAGCGGGACGGCGGTCAGTGGGTAGACCACGACTCCGCGCAACGGGAGGATAGCGAGCGTCTCCGGGATCGTCGGCTCAGTGGTGGCCGTGGAGGTCTCCGTTGCACCGTCACCCGAGTGTGTCTCGATATTGGGTAACTGCGTCAGCAGCGCGATCATCTCCGTCGGGTCAATGTCCAGCTCCGGTTCGTCAGGCAGGAAACGTGGCGAGGGGAAAGTCAGCAGTGATTTGATTGCAGTCATTCAGTTCAGGAAGCGCGACGCGCCGGCGTGTGCGGGCCACCCCAGGGGCCGGACGTTAGCGGATATCCAGGCGGTGGGGCTGAAGCTTGGGTAGGGTGACGCGCAGGAAGCCGTCTTCATACTCTGCCTGGATCTCGGCAGTGGCCACGGCGGCTGGCAATTCGACATCAACGCGGAACTCCCCAAAGTTCACTTCTATCTGGTGGTAAGACCTGGGCGTGGAACGATCGTGCGGGCGTAACCCTGCGATCACCAGCCGGCGGTCCTGCAATTCAATCGAGAAATTCTCGCGCCGCATCCCGGCCACCTCCACCTGTACGACGATGGCCGTCTCGGTCTCGTAAATATCAGTGGGAGGTCGCCAGGCATGTGAGCGACGGCCTGCTAACCAGCCCGTGCTGATGGAGTATGCGCCTGTGAACAAGACTTCAACCAAAGAGGGGTCATCCGAGGAGCGTGATTGTCGAGGCCGGTGCGCGGTCATCGCTGAAGCCTCCGGATTGTTGCGGCAGTCATCATCTTGACCGCGATTCTACCATCTATCCACCGAACACCGCCAGCACCACTCGTGGCGTCACGAACGACTCGAGTAGCGCAGCTAACGCTAACAATGGGATGACCAGCCCCAGCGACACTTTCGCCCAATCCGCCAGCGCCAGCAGCCAGCCCTCGCTCAGGGTCTTGTCCGGGGGTGGGGCGATGAGACTTGCGCCTAGGCGGAGGATCGCGCCGCCGGAAAGCACGGCCGCCGGAATTTCGGCGATGCCGTGCGGCAGAATGAAGGCGGCGAAGAACAGCAGCGGCGAGACGCCGACCAGCGCCATCTGCCCGGCGAAAAAACCGGTGAGTGCCAGCGGCGTCATCAACAGGACGATGGCAAGCACGCCCCACGAGAACGCGCCGAGCAGCGAGGCGAGGCCAAGGGCACGCAGGTTGGTGAAGAACACCCAGGTCGCACCGGTCGGCGAAAAGAAGCCAAACCGGGCCAGTTGCTCGCCGGCGTCTTCGACTAGCCGGAACTCGCCGGAAGCGAACAGGCTCGGATACTGGGCCGCCTGGCTGTAGCCCAGGAGCAAGGCGCTGGACAGCGCCAGGCCCAGCGCCGCCATCGGTGCGCGCAGCCGGCCCACCGTCGGGAATACCTCTCGCCAGTACCAGCCCAATACCCCCGCGCCCCGACCCCTGCCCAGGAAACCGTGCGCAAACGTGCGCGCGGCTGCCTTCAGATTGATCTCGTCCAGGTCGCGGCCCAGCAGTTCCTCGCGGTTGAAGAGCCGTATGCCCATCCGCAGCAGAATGGACAGGACGATCAGGAGAGCCAGCAGAATCCACCACAAGGCTTCATACTGGCCCCAGAGCATGATGACGCTCTCCGCCTGGATGAGCAGGGCGAAGGGGATGATGATGAACGAGGCCAGCAGGTTGGCCGCGCGCACCGAGGTGGCCTGCGAGGAGACCACCACGGCTCCGGCAACCATCACCAGCGCCTGAACGGTCGTCAACGCCAGGATCTGAACGAGCATTACCGGCTCGGCTAGCCAGCCCACGGTGAGGGCCAGCCCGGCCAAGTAGACGAAGATGCCGAGGTAGGAGGATAGCAGCGGCGGGAGGGTCGAGGCCAGGATTTTGCCGAGGTACAACTCGGCATCGGTGAGCGGCGAGGCGAGCAGCGGCTCCAGGCTGTGCCGCTCCTTCTCGCCGACGAAGCTCTCCAGCGCAATGACCAGCGAGACGGAAATGGGGAAGAAGCCGACCACCATCAGCAGAAACGGCACCAGCCGTTCGCCGAGGATGGTCGCGCCGTACCGCTCTACGAAGTCGAGCAATTGGTCGGCGGTAAAGTTCATCAGCAGCGGGAAGAACAGCGTCAGCACGACCAGCGGCAGGATGATGCGCCAGTCGCGCAGCTGATCGCGCACTTCGCGGCGCGTGACGATCAGGGCGCGGGATAGGATCATGACTCGGTGCTCATGATTGCGCGCACTATTGCGCGACGACTTGAAGGTACACGTCTTCCAGGCTGCGCGGCACCTCGGCCAGGGTGATAACGGGCACGCGACGTTCCGCCAGACGTTGCACGATCAGCGGGTTGTGCGCCGTCGGTTCGGGCGTGCGGTACCGGAGCCAGTCCTCGCCGACGGCCACCACTTCAACCAGGTCGGACAGACACTGGGCCAGACCGTTGAGCGGGGCCGCCGTGCGCAGCTCAAGCAGGGCCGGGCCGAGCAGGTCGCGCTTGAGTTGGGCCGGCGAGCCGCGCGCGATGATCGTGCCGCGCCGGATGATGGCGATCTGGTCGGCAAGCTGCTCGGCCTCGGTCAGGTTGTGCGTGCAGAGAATGATGGCGCGGTTGTCGGAGCGCAACTGAGCGATGGAGTCGCGCACCAGCCAGGCGGACTGTGGGTCCATCGCCGAGGTTGGCTCGTCGAGGAGCAGGACGGGCGGGTCGTGCAGCAGGGCGCGGATCAGCGCCAGCTTCTGGCGCATGCCTTTGGAGTATTCGCCCAGCCGCTTGTTGGCCGCCTCACGCATGCTGAAGCGATCCAGCCAGTACGCCGTCCGAGCCTGGCAGACGGCGCTTGGCAAGCCGTACAGCTCGCCGAAGAAGGCCAGATATTCCTCGGCCCTCATGCGGAAGTACAGGCCGTGATGCTCCGTAAGCACGCCGACGCTGCGGCGCACGTCCGCGGCCTGGCGCACCACGTCGTAACCCGCGACGCGCGCCCAGCCGGAGGTCGGCTTCAGGATGGCATGCAACAGGCGCACCGTGGTTGTCTTGCCCGCGCCGTTTGGGCCGAGCAGGGCCAACACCTCACCGGGCCGCACGGTGAACGAGAGACCACTTACCGCTGTGAACGTGTCGAACTGCTTGACCAGTTCGTGGGCTTCGATCATGCCTGGATTATAGAGCCGGGCCGCGGATCGGACGGGGTGGGAAAGTTGGCCCTTGGCCGCCGATTGCGATCAGCTTTCGGCTATTCGCGCGGCTCAGGGTTTGGCTCGCCCTCGCCTGCGGGCGACTCCGGCGCGGCGGAAGAGTCTGTCGCCGGCGAGAGAGGGCGTGCGTCACGTTGCGCCTTGAGTTCATAGCGGCGCGGACGACGGTGGCGCGTGATCAGCGCCAGCGCGGCGCTTACCGCTACCACCAGCATGAATGCCTGGTTGGTATTGAGCCCGAAGAACTGCGCATTGTCCAGCCGGATGAAATCCAGGAAGAAGCGCAGGGTGGGGTAAGCAATGGCATAGATCAGCATCAGGTCGCCGGGTTTGAGCCAGGCCGCGCGCCGCCGTGCGAGATAGAGCAGGCCGCCGCAGATCAGCAGGTTGACGAGCGACTCGTACAGGAAGAGCGGATGAAAGCGCTGATCGGGCGTGTAGGGTGGCAGGGGGTTGTCAATCTTCAGGCCCCAGGGCAGGGTGGTCGGCGCGCCGTACAGTTCCTGGTTGATGAAGTTGCCCCAGCGCCCAATGGCCTGCCCGAGCGGCAGCGCCGGCGCCGCAATGTCCGTCCACTCCAGAAAGTTGAGCTTCTTCCGGCGGGCAAATCCATACAGCCCCACCAGGCCGCCGATCACGGCTCCCGGTATGCCGAGGCCGCCCTGGCCGGTCGCTAGGATCGCCGGCAGGCTGAGGGTGAACGGCGCGGGCCAGGTGATTCGGAGGACGGGTACGAAGTTGGTGAGGTCGAGATAATACGCTGTGGTATAGCCTTCAGCGACCATGCTGGGCGTGGGCGTGAGGACGTGCCACAGGCGCGCGCCCACGATGCCGCCGATCAGCACCCAGAGGAGGCCATCCCACACCAATTCGGGATCATGGCCACGCCGTTTGGCCTCGCGCGTCGCCAGGTAGGCGGCGACAAAGGCGCCGCCCATCAGGATCAGCCCATAATAGCTGAAGAACAGGGGTCCGAGTTGAAGGCCGCGTGGCTCAAAAGACATTGCTGTCACCTACTTCTCAAGAGGTTTGGCGCGCGCCTGCCGGCGGACATGCCAGGCCCGCTGCAGCGCCGTCACGTTGGCCAGAATGGCCACGATCCACAGCGCCAGCCAGGGCACGTTGAAGACCAGCGCCGGGGCCATCACCAGATAGCGCTCCATGCGCGTCAACACGCCGACGTTGCAATCGAAGCCGAGCGCCTCGGCACGTGCTTTGGTGTACGACACCATGACGCTGCCCATCGTCGCCAGAAAGACGAGCAGCGCATACAACCAGGCCAACGGGTCGGGGCCGGTGACGTAGTAATAGAGCAGGCCCATGAAGATCAGCATTTCGCTCCAGCGGTCCGTGACCGAGTCCACAAACGCGCCGAACCGGGTCGGCTGTCCAAGGCGGCGCGCCATCGCGCCGTCCAGGCCGTCGAACGGGCCGCCGATCAGGATGAGCACGCCGCCCCACGAGACCTGGCCCAGAGCGACGAGCATGGCGCCGACGGCGTTGAGCAGCAGGCCGAGCGCTGTCATCAGGTTCGGCGTCAGGCCGATCCGTAGGCAGGCTTCGGCGGCCGGCTCGATCACACCCCTCAGCCGGGTGCGCACCCAGTCGGTAAAAGAAACGACCCGAGGTTTCGGCTTCTCGATTTCCATTGGCGGCTGACAGATGGCAGACAGGCGATGGGCGATTCGGCTATTTCCCGGCGATGAACTCTTCCGTCTTGCGGCGGGCGGTGTCATCGGTGTACTGCTCGGGCGGCGTTTTCATGAAGTAAGCCGACGGGCCTTGGATGGGGCCGGCCAGGCCGCGATCCAGCGCCAGCTTGGCGCAGCGCACGGCGTCAATCACCACGCCGGCGGAGTTGGGGCTGTCCCACACTTCGAGTTTCAGTTCGAGGTTGAGCGGCGCGTTGCCGAAGGTCGTCCCCTCCATGCGGATGTAGCACCACTTGCGGTCGGATAGCCAGGGCACGTAATCCGACGGGCCGACGTGCACGTTCTGCTCACCAATCTCGAAATCGAGCTGCGAGGTGACCGCGTTGGTCTTGGAGATTTTCTTCGATTCGAGCCGTTCGCGCTCGAGCATGTTGAAGAAGTCGGTGTTGCCGCCGAAGTTGAGTTGATAGGTGCGCTCCAGCCGCACCCCCCGGTCGCGGAATAGGTTGGTGAGCACGCGGTGGGTGATGGTCGCGCCGACCTGGCTCTTGATGTCGTCGCCGATGATGGGCAGGCCGCGCTCGGCGAAGCGCTTCTGCCAATAGGGCTGCGAGGCAATGAAGACGGGGACACAATTGACAAAGGCGCAGCCGGCCTCCAGCACCTGCTCCACGTACCACTTGGTCGCCATTTCCGAGCCGACCGGCAGGTAGCTGACGACCACGTCCGTCTTGGACTCGCGCAGGATGCGGACGATGTCCGCCGTCGGGCCGGGCGCCTTCTTCACCAGTTGACCCAGGTATTTGCCGATCCCGTCATGCGTCATACCGCGCTCCACCGGCACGCTCAGCGGCGGCACGTCCGTAAACTTGAGCGTGTTGTTTGGGTGGGCAAAAATCGCTTCGCTCAGATCCAGGCCGACTTTGCCCTGAACCACATCGAAGGCGGCCGAGAACTCGATATCGCGGATGTGATAACCGCCCAGATTGACGTGCATCAAACCGGGGACGTGATCGCCCTCTTTTGCGTGCTTGTAAAACTCGACGCCCTGGACGAGCGATGAGGCGCAATTGCCCACGCCGATGATGGCGACGCGGACCTTCCTGCCAGACTTCTTAGCCACTCAAAACCTCCGAGATGCAGCGGGAGTGAAGTTCGGGTAGCCGAACCGACATCCGCGTATTATACGTCAGTCGGCTGGCGCCAGAGGCCACCTGGCAGATTGCGCTCTCAAGATATGAGCCAGTGACGTACAGGCAAGCCGGGCTGAGAATGCGGACTACATCGCTCAACGTTATCGAGGCCAGAGTTCTTGTGCTATAATGCCGCACGGTGCCGGCTATCCGGTGAAAGAGCGGGGCGTGGCTCAGCTTGGCTAGAGCACTCGGTTCGGGACTGAGAGGTCGGCGGTTCAAATCCGCCCGCCCCGACTGAAGACCACACAGGTTCCCCAGTGTGGGGCCTGTGTGGTCTATATTTTAACCTGCCACGCTTGCCTCACGGCGACCGAGACTTTTCGATCCACAAGAACGTAAAGTAAACGAGCAAACGGAGGAATCCATGGACGCTGCTGACACCTCATCAATCCCGATGCTGCCTGTCCAGCAGGCCGAACGCATCCCAATTGTAGATATTTTGCGTGGGTTTGCGCTGTTTGGAATTTTATTCGTCAACATGGCGATTTTCAGCCGCCCGATCCAGGCCATCCTCTTCCCCGTAGACCCGGCCGCGCCCTGGTTCGACCAAACGGCGGAATGGCTGATCCGCTTCCTGGGCGAGGGCAAATTTTATGCTTTGTTCTCCATGCTCTTCGGCTTGGGGCTGACGCTTCTAATGGAACGTGTGGAGGGGCGCGGCGGGCGGTTCGCCCCGCTCTACCTGCGGCGGCTTTTCGTCTTGTTGCTCATCGGCGTCGTGCATGCCTTTTTTATTTGGATGGGCGATATCCTCATCCTGTACGCCTTGCTGGGTTTCCTGCTGATCCTCTTCCGCAAGGCAAAACCGCGCACCTTGCTCATTTGGATTGTCAGCCTCATCGCCTTGCCGCTCTTGTTCAGCGCCGGGGCGACGGCGCTGGTCGCGTTGGGTCGTTCCTTCCCCGAGGGCGCGGCGCAAATCGAACAGGCTTTCGCAGAGGTCATCGCCGGATATAACGCTGACCTGGCACGTGCCTACCGTGTCTACGCGACAGGGAGTTTTGCTGAGATCACGGCCCAGCGCGTTTACGATTATTTCAGTATGGGCTTTACGGCTTACTTTGTGATGGGCTTCAATGTGCTGGCCATGTTCCTGCTCGGCATCTATTTTGGTAAGCGTGAACTTTTCAGGAGCCTGGAAGCCAACCTGAGCCTCTTTCGCAAACTGCTGGTCTGGGGATTGCTGATTGGCCTGAGCGGCAACGCCCTGTATGCGACGTTGATTCTCTCAATGTCACGCATTGAACCGACCTGGCCGCTCTTCCTGGCAACAACGGCGCAGACGATTGGCGCGCCGTTCCTGATGCTGGCCTACGTCTCGGCATTTTGCCTGCTGGCGCTCCGACCTGCCTGGGGAAAGCGAATTGGCGTGCTGGCCCCGGTTGGGCAAATGGCGCTCACCAACTACCTGATCCAATCCGTCGTCTGCACGCTGATTTTCTACGGCTACGGCCTGGGACTGTTCGGCAAGATGGGCGCGGCGGCGGGCATCGGCCTGACCGTCCTCATCTATCTCCTACAAATCCCCCTCAGCCACTGGTGGATGAAGCGCTTCTACTCCGGCCCCGCCGAATGGCTGTGGCGCTCGCTGACTTACCTGAAGCTGCAACCCATTCGTCGCACTGCATGACCGCCCGACTTTTCGGTGCAGACCGGCCTCATGGATATGATTCAGGCCAGCGGCGGCACAGCCCGCCGCGCCGGTGCTTCGTTCTCCGCCTCGACGATGGCCCGGCCACAATGCACCCCCGCTTTGCAGCCCCAGTCGAAGTGATAGAGATAGCCTGCCGCCTTGAGCTGCTGGAGCATCAGCGCACAATCCTTCAATTCGTGCGTTGATCTGCCCGCCTTCGGCTAGAATACCGCGCGTGTCGGCCGTTTCCATCTCGCGCGCGGAATGGCGGCGGGTCGCTGCGCTGGGCGCGGTGCTGCTCGTCGTCGTCAACGCGCCCTATGCGCTGGCGTATCTGGCCGGGCCGCAAGTCTTCGGCGGCATCCTGTTCGCGCTCGTGGATGGCTTCTCCTACCTGGCCAAGATGCGGCAGGGTTGGCGCGGGGAGTGGCTGTTCACGCTGCCTTACACGGCGGAGCCGGGTCCGGGCGTTTTTCTCTTCACTTACTACCTCTCCTTGGGCCACCTGGCGCGTGGGCTGGGCGCCCCGGTCGAGGTCGTTTATCACGCCGCCCGGTTGCTCACCGGTGCACTCTTGCTTTTTGTGGCCTATCGCTTCATCGCCCACTTCTTCGAGTCGGCCCGCGCGCGGCTGGCGGCCTGGGCCCTGTTCTTTCTGGGCTCTGGCCTGGGCTGGCTGGCTGCGCTGGGCGGCGGCTTCACTATGGATTTGTGGGTGGCGGAGTCCCTCCCGTTCCTCACACTGCTAAGCAATGCGCACTTCCCGCTCGCCTGGGCGTTGCTGTTGTTGCTCCTGGAGTGGACGCTGCTGAGCGCTGCGCCGCTCCGACGCCGGTTGCTGTGGACGGCGCTGGCGACGACGGCGCTGGCGAACATCCAACCGATGGCCCTTCTGCCGGCGGGCGCGCTGCTGGCGAGCGGGCCGCTGTGGCAGGCTCTGAGTCGCCGCCGCCTCGACTTGGGCAGTTGGGCGCCCGCGCTGGTCGTTGCGCTGGCGGCCGCCCCGTGGATGGGGTATCAACTTTGGATCGCGCAGACCCATCCCACCTTGCGCCTGTGGAACGCGCAAAACCTCACCCCCTCGCCCGCCCTGCCCGAGGCGTTGGTCTGGGGCGGGCTGCCGCTGGCCCTGGCGGCGGTAGGCGTTGTGCAGATATGGCGGCAGACGGAGCCGAGATGCCGTCTGCCCCTGAAGTGGTTGATCATTGGGGTCGTCTTGCTGTATGCGCCGATTGCGCTGCAACGACGGCTGTCTCTCGGCCTGTGGATGCCTATCTGCCTGCTGGCCACCCTGGCGTTTCGCGGCGTGCTCGTGCCCGGCCCGGCGGGGCGCTGGCGGAGGGCGGCGCTGCTGGTGGTGGCGGTGCTTGCCCCATTGAGCAATGCGCTGGTGTGGACGGGCATGATCGGCGCGGCGCTCGCTCGCAGCCCAACCATCTTTCTCACCCGCGCCGAAGCCGCGGCCATCGCCGCGCTGCCTGCCGGCGCGCTAGTCCTGGCAGCGCCGGAGACCGGCGCTTTCATCCCGGCCCGGAGCGATGCGCGCGTGCTCTACGGCCATCCGTTCGAGACCGTCAACGCCGAGGCCGAGAAGCAGGCCGTCACCGATTTCTTCGCCGGGCGCAGCGAGGCCGCGCGCTTCCTGCGCGAGCGCCGGGTGGACGCGATTTTCTTCGGCCCACGCGAGGCCGTGTTCGGGCCGCTGCCCGCCCTTCCACCCGGCTGGCGCATCATCTTCCAACAAGACTCCGTCACGGTTCTCGGAAAGTAAGGAATGCCGATGAATATGGACGGAGACAGAGACCAGGGGCAAGAGGATGGTGTCGGGCGTCGGCTGTCGGGCGTCGCGTCTTGCCTTCTGCTGCCTTCCGCCTTCTTCCTCCTCGCTCTCCTCTTCCTTCCGTGGCTGATGGCCTGTCCCAACTGTGTCCCGTTTCCGCCCAACTCGGCCTATACCGATCTACTGCTCTCGCATTTGCCCAACGTCGAATACTGGCGTGAGTCGCTGGCGCGTTATGGGCAATGGCCACTCTGGAACGCTCAGCTCTTCGGCGGGCAGCCCTTCGCCGCCGATCCGCTGGCCGGGATGTGGTATCCGCCTAACTGGCTGCTCTTGATTCTGCCGCTGCCGTTCGGCTTCAACCTGCTGCTGGCGCTGCACCTGGCCTGGGCCGGCTATGGTCTGTTTCGATTCCTGAAAGCGGCCGGCCTGGCGACTGCGCCGGCCTTCTTCGGTGGGCTGGCCTTTGCGGGCACACCCAAGCTGATTGCGCACCTCGGCGCCGGGCACGTCTCGCTGGTGTTTGCCGTGGCCTGGACGCCGTGGCTGTTGCTGCCGATGGCGCTGAACGCCGAGCGCTCTGCGTTCGCGGCCAATGCGCGCGGCGGACTGAAGGCCGGCGCAACAGCGGGCGCGGCGCTGGCGGTGATTTTTCTGGCCGACCCACGCTGGGCGTTTTATGCGCTGGTGTTGGGGGTGACGTACTGGCTTGCGGCTCGGCCCCGTGGGCACATCCTAGCCGTCGCTTTCGGATTTAGTGTGAGTTCTCTGACGCTGAGCGCTGTGCTCGCTCTGCCGCTCCTCGACTTCGTCGCGCGCACGGATCGCAGCGCGTTGACCCTGGCCGAGGCCGCGACGGATTCGTTGCCGTATCGCTACCTGCTCGGTCTTGTGATCCCACCGTTGCGCGGCTATCACGAGTGGATGACATTCCTGGGCATCGCGCCGCTCTTGTTGGCTGTGCTGGCCGCTGTGCTGGCTGCGCGCCGTGTGTGGTTTTGGATTGCGGCGACGCTGGCCGCCGCCGCGTTTTCGCTCGGCTCGAACTTTGTGGTATTCCCGCTGCTGTTCGGCGTTGTGCCGGGGCTGAGCCTGCTGCGCGTGCCCTCGCGGGCGTGGTTCCTCGTCGCGCTCGGTGTGGCAGTGCTGGCCGCGCATGGCCTGCCGTTGCTGACCGAGGTTATCCTGCCGCAACTGCGCGCCCGGCCCACGCTGCGCCGCTGGCTTCCGCCCGCGCGCCTCGCCGCCTTTGCCCTGAGCGCACTCACGGCGCTCGACCTGTGGCGCGTAAACGTGACGCTGGTGGATGCGCGTCCGCGCCCGGCGCAAAGCCCGGCCTCGGCCTGGATCGCCACGCAGCCCGGCCTCTTCCGCGTGTACTCGCCTTCCTACAGCCTCCCGCTGGACGACGGCCTGCACCACGTGGATGGCGTCAACCCGCTGCACCTCGCCCGTGCTGCCCGCTTTCTCGAACGCGCCAGCGGCGTGCCCCGCACCGGCTACACCGTCACCCTGCCGCCGTTCGCCTCGGACGATTATGCAACGGCCAACATGGGTGCGCTGCCCGATGCGCGCCTGCTCGGTCTGCTCAATGTCAAATACGTCGTCGCCGAGTTCGACCTGGACGCGCCCGGCCTCTCCCTCGTACAACGCTTCGGCGCGACGCGCGTGTACGCGAACCGGGAGTTCAGGCCGCGCGTGTGGCAGGAGGATGGCGCGCGCGCTGAAATGCTCGACTGGACTCCGAACCGCATCACGGTGCGCGCCGAGGGGCCGGGCCGGCTGATCCTGAGCGAAGTGGCTGATACCGGCTGGGAGGCACGCGCGAACGGAGTCGCCCTGACCATCGAGCCGGCCGAAGGATTGTTGCGTAGCGTGGCGCTTGAGCCGGGCGTGCAGGAGGTCGTGTTCGAGTATCGCCCGCCCGCAGTATTTGCAGGCCTGGCGTTGACGACGCTGGGCTTGATCGCGCTGATGGTGATATGGCGGCGCCGATAACGGCGCGAGTGGCGCCGCGCGAGTGGCGTTGGGCGGCGCTCGTGGCCGCGCTGGTGATGGCGCTGACTGTCGCGCCATACCTCGTTGCATATCGCGCCCAAACAGACGAGTGGCGCTTCTCCGGCTTCCTCGTCGCCGTGGACGACGGCAATTCGTACCTCGCCAAGATGGGGCAGGGCGCGCGCGGCGCCTGGCTGTTCCGTCTGCCGTACTCGTCCGAGCCGCAGGCCGGCGTGTTCGTGTACAGCTTTTACCTGGTGCTTGGCAAGCTGGCCGCGGCCAACACGCTGGCCGGGCCGGAGCATGGCGCGCAGGTCTTCGCCTACCACGCCGCCCGCGTCGTCTTCGGCTTCTTACTCTTGCTCACGGCTTTCTATTTTCTCTCTCACTTCCTCGCCCAATCCTCCCAGCGCTTCCTGGCCCTCATCCTCGTTGCGCTCGGCGGCGGGCTGGGCTGGCTCATCGCGCCGTTCGGCGTCGGCCTGCCGGTGGAATTCTACTCGCCCGAGGCCTTCTCCTTCTTGATGTTGTTTGCGCTGCCGCACCTCGTCGCCGCGCGCTGCCTGCTCTTGCTCGGCCTGCTGGCGTATTTGCGCGGCCGGCCCGCCCGGGCAGGGCTGGCGCTGTTCGGCGTTTCACTCATCCAGCCGCTGTACGTGCTGGCGGCCTGGGCGGTAATTGGGATGGATGCGGTGGTCGGGATGGTCAGGGAAAGCAGGCGAGAGAGAAATTGGAAAGCGCGATTGTGGACGGCGGCGTGGCCGGTGCTGGTGATCGTCCTGATATCTGCGCCGGTGGTGGCATACACGGCGGCCGCCTTCACGCTCGACCCGGTGATGCGCGTCTGGAGCGCACAGAATGTGCTGGTCTCTGCGCACCCGCTCCACTACCTGGCCGGCTACGGTGTGCTGCTGGCGCTGGCTGTGCCGGGCTGGCGCGTGCTCCGGCGCCAGCAGCCCCGGCTGGCGCGCTTCGTCCTCGTCTGGGCGCTGCTGGTTCCGCTGATGGTGTACGCGCCGATCGCCACGCAACGTCGTTTCATTGAAGGCTTCTATGTGGCTCCGGTCGCTGTGGCGGTGCTCGGCCTGACCGCCGCCCCGGCCCGCTGGCAGCGCGTGCTCACCCCCGTCACATTCGCCGTGTTGCTGCCCTCGACCGCGGTGCTGCTGGCGGGCGCGTGGGGCGGGGCGCAGCAGTTGCGCCCGCCCATCTTCTTGCCCGCCGATCAGGTCGTCGTCTTCGACTGGCTGCGGGCCAACGCTCCGCCGGACTCCGTCGGCCTGAGCGCCTTCGAGACCGGCAACGCGCTGCCCGCGCATACGCCGCTCACCGCCTACATCGGCCACGGCCCGGAAACTGTGCGCGCCGAGGAGAAGCTGGCGCGGGTGGTGCGCTTCTACCAGGCGGCCACGCCGCAAGCCGAGCGTTTACAATTGCTGAGCGAGGGCCACATCACCTACGTGCTTTGGGGCCCGCCCGAGCGCGCGCTGGGCGATTTCGATCCCGGGACGACCGGCGATCTGCGCCTGGCCTTCCAGTCCGGCGCGTATGCGGTGTACGAAGTGCTGGGCGGTTCCCAGGGGGAGGAGCGCGACAACCGACCATGATCCGGACATGCGTCTCGCGCCACTGGCCATATCTCATCAGCGGCTTGGCCCCGGCTCTGCTGTTTGCACCTTTTCTCGTGGGCGCGCAGATGTTTTACTGGGGCACGCCGCTGTTACAGTTTTACCCCTGGCGGCACTTCGCGCTGGAAGCCGTTCGCGCCGGCCACCTGCCGTTGTGGAACCCATGGCTGGGCAACGGCGCGCCGCTCATCGCCAACTACCAGTCCGCGCTGTTCTATCCACCGAACTGGCTCTCGCTGTTCGTCCCGCTCGATCTCTCGCTCAACTGGCTGCTCGTGCTGCACATCGTCTGGACAGGCGTTGGTATGGTGACGCTGGCCCGCTCACTGGGTTACGGGCTGCTGGGGCAGGCCGTCGCCGGGCTGGCGTTCGGGATGGGGCAATACGTCGTGGCGCGCGCCAGCTTCTACAGCATCAATGCCGCCCTCGCCTGGTTGCCCTGGATCATTTGGGCCGCGGACGAACTGTTGCGGTCACACTCTCAAATCTCAAATCTCCAATCCCGAGTCGTCACTCCCCAATCTCCAATCTCACGCGCGCTTCTCCTCAGCCTCTACCTTGCCCTCCAGCTCCTCGCCGGCCATGCGCAGACGACATGGTACACGTGGCTGCTTGCCGCCGCCTGGTCGCTCTGGCGTTTGCTCACCTCTCGTCCGCGTGCCTGGCGTTGGGCACTCCTCCTTCTTCCTTTCTCCTACTTCCTGGCCTGCCTCATCGCCTCGGTTCAACTTCTCCCCACCTTCGAGTATCTCCAGCAATCGCCGCGCGCCGATGCCGCCGAGTATGAGTTCGTCATGACGTACTCGTTCTCGCCGTGGCGCCTGCTCACCCTGCTCGCGCCCGACCTGCTCGGCAACCCAGCCCGCGGCCGCTTCTATGGCTACGGCAACTACCTCGAAGATGCCGTGTATGTGGGCGTCATTCCATTCCTGCTGGCCCTCGGCGTCATCGTCCAGCTGCGCCGCCATCCGCGATCGGAAATCCAAAATCAAAACTCTCCCTTCCCCACCCTCCCTCTCTTTCTCGCCCTTCTCCTTCCTCTCACCCTGCTGCTCGCCCTGGGCCGCAACACGCCCGTCTTCCCGTGGCTGTACGCCAACGTTCCGACTTTCGATATGTTCCAGGCGCCGACGCGGATGATGATCTGGTTCGTGTTTGCGCTCTCGCTGCTGGGCGGGTGGGGGGCGGACAGGTGGGGGGCGCCGACAGGTCGCGCGATGTACTGGACGCGTCTGGGCACGGCAGGCGCGGTTTCGATCATGTTCACTGCGCTGGCTGCGCTCGTGCTCGTGCCGCCCGTGACCGAGGTCAGCCGCCAACTGCGGACGGTGGCGCAAGCTGTGCTGGTGATGGGCGTCCACCTGATTGTCTTCGGTGCGCTTTCGTTGATCAGGGCCAGGCTACCCGAAGTGCGCTGGGCGCTGCTGGTGGCCGTCGCCCTCGCCGGCGATCTGCTGTACGCGAACGCCGGCCTCAACCCGGGCGCGCCCGCCGACCTGTATCGCGCGCCCACGCCGACCGGGGCCGCACTGGCCCGGGCGCTCGATGGCCGGCGGCTGTTTTACTTCCCTGCGGAGCGTCAGCGGGTGATGTTCGACCCGTACTTCTCGTTCTTCAGCTATGGCGACCCGGTGCGAATGGCGACCGGCGCGCGAGCGGTGCAAATGCCCAACGTCGCGCTGATCGAGGGGCTGGCCTCGGCCAACAATTTCGATCCGTTGGTGAGCGCGCGCTACAAGGCCTTCACCGACGTGGTCAGCGCCACGCAGTCGGTGAAGCTGCTCAACCTGATGAATGTGGGCGTGGTGGCCAGCAGTACGCCGCTGCCATGGGAGGTGATCACACGCGCCGACGCGGTGGCCTTCTACCGCGTGCCCGGCGAGTCACGGCGCGTCTGGCTGGTGCCGGCCAGCGGCGCTCGGGAGGTGGCAGACGCCGAGGCTGCACTTTCCGCCCTGGCTGACCCGGCCTTCGATCCGGCGCAGACGATTCTTCTCGAGGCGGACGATCCCGGCTTCCAGGCTGCATCGGTGCCCGTTCCGACTTCTCAGTCTGACCCCAATCGTTTCTCAGTTTCCCTTCAGCTTGATCAGGATAATTGGCTGCTGCTTGCCGACACCGCCTATCCCGGCTGGAGCGCTTACGTGGACGGCCGCCCCGCGATTCTGCGCTATGGCAATTATGCGTTCCGGGCCATATTCGTGCCGACGGGGCGGCATACGGTAGAATTTCACTACGCGCCGTTCTCGTTTCAACTGGGCCTGTGGCTGAGTGGAGCTGGAAGCGCCCTCTGGCTGGTCGTCCTCGTCTGCCAAGCGCTGGGCCGGAGCGAACCTTGGTTGTCCCGCCGGGGTAGTCTCTCGGAGATATAAACCGGCCAGATCCGTCGGGTCATGTCCTGGCGACGCCCGAATCATGGAGTATTTTATGACCTTTGCCACCGATCACACGGCGCTCAAAGCAGGAGCAACCGTCGCCTCCGTCAACGTTCAATCCTTGGCGCAGCGCCTGCAGGCCAATGTCGAGAAAGTCATCGTCGGCAAAGCCGCCGAGGTGGAAATGACATTGATCGGCTTGTTGTGTCAGGGCCATCTTCTCATCGAAGACGTGCCCGGCGTCGGCAAGACCACGCTGGCCAAGGCGCTGGCGCGTTCGCTGGGCACCTCGTTCAACCGCTTGCAGTTCACGCCCGACATGTTGCCCAGCGACGTGACGGGCGTTTCTATTTTCAACCAGCAGACGCGCGCGTTCGAGTTCCGCCCCGGCCCGATCATGGCGCAGGTGGTGCTGGCCGACGAGATCAACCGCGCCACGCCCAAGACGCAGGCCGCCCTGCTGGAGGCGATGGAGGAGAAGCAGGTGACGGTGGACGGTGTGACGCACAAGCTGCCGCAGCCGTTCATGGTGCTGGCGACGCAAAACCCCATCGAATACGAGGGCACCTTCCCGCTGCCCGAGGCTCAGCTCGACCGCTTCCTGCTGCGGCTCTCACTCGGCTATCCGTCCACCTCGGACGAGATCGCCATCATGGATCGGCAGCAGTTCGCCCATCCGGTGGACAGCCTGGAGCAGGTGGTGCAGGTGGAGGAGCTGCTGGCGGCGCAAATCGCCGTGCGCAGCGTCTATGTCGCGCCGCCGGTCAAAGCCTATATCGTGGAGATCACCGCCCAGACGCGCCGGCACGCCGACGTTTACCTGGGGGCCAGCCCGCGCGGCAGCCTGGCGCTCTTCCGCACCGCGCAGGCGCGCGCCGCCATTCAGGGCCGTGATTACATCCTGCCCGACGACGTGAAGGCGCTGGCCGAACCCGCTCTCTCGCACCGGATCATCATCGGCCCGGCGGCCCGCATCCGCAACGTGGACTCGCGCGCCATCGTCAAAGATGTGCTCAACGCCGTGCCCGTCCCCGGCGCGACGCAACTCAAACGGTGAGCGGCGACCCGTCCCCCCAATGCAAACCCGCCGCCTCATTGTCCTGATCCTGCTGCTGGCCTCGCTGGCCAGCGCGCTCATCACCGGGCGCGGCCTGTTCTACACGCTGCTCTTCCTGTGGGTGACGCTGGTGATCATCGCCGGCGTATGGACGTGGACGAGCCTGGGCCGCCTGCGCGTGACGCGACAGACGCGCACCCTGCGCGCCCAGGTGGGCGACGTGGTCGAGGAGCGGCTGGCCGTGCGCAACCTGGGCGCGCTCCCCAAGCTCTGGCTCGAAGTCCGTGATCAGTCTGACCTGCCCGGCCATCGCCCCAGCCGCGTCATCATCGGCCTGGGCGGGAAGCAGGAGCGGATCTGGGTGGCGCGGACCCGCGCCCGCCAGCGCGGGCGGTTTCGCCTCGGCCCGCTGACGCTGACCTCCGGCGACCCGTTCGGCCTCTTCCAGGTCACGCGCCACATCCCGGCCACCAACCAGGTCGTCATCTTCCCGGCCACCACTACCCTGCCGGATTTCATGCTGCCGTTGGGCGCGATGCCCGGCGGCGAGGCCCTGCGCCGTCGCACCCACTACGTTACGCCCAATGCCGCCGGGGTGCGCGATTACGCCGCCGGGGATTCGTACAACCGCATCCACTGGCGCAGCACGGCCCGGCGCGACCGGTTGATGGTAAAAGAGTTCGAGCTGGACCCGCTGGCCGATGTGTGGGTGATGGTGGACGGCGACCGCGCGACGCAGGCCGGGCAGGCGCTGGCCGCGCTCGATCCGGGGGAGGAGGAACCATGGTATCGCCGGTCTGCCCCCGGCCCTTTGAGTGGCGATGGGAGAGCGCGCCTGCCGCCCCACACCGAGGAATACCTCGTCAGCACGGCGGCCTCGCTGGCCCAGCACTTTCTGCGACGCGACCGGGCGGTGGGGCTGGTCGCTTATGGGGAGACGCGCGAAGTGGTGCAGCCGGATCGCGGCGAACGCCAACTGCTGAAGATACTCGAAACGCTGGCCGTGTTCCGTGCGCTGGGCCGGCTGCGGCTGGTGGATCAATTCCGGCTGGAGGCCGATCACCTGCCGCGCGGCGTCACCGTCTTCCTCACCACCGCCGGCAGCGACATCAGCTGGATCGGGTACGCACAGGCGCTGCGACGGCGCGGCGTCAACGTCCTCAGCTTCGTCATCAACCCGGCCTCCTTCGGCGGCAAGGAGAACAACGCCGGCCTCGTGAACGCGCTGTGGGGCGTCGGCCTGCCGGCTTACCTGGTCGAGAACGGCGCCGACCTGGCGCAGATCGTCGTGAACGGGCGCGGCTGAGCGGCTATAATCCTCCGTATGCCCAAGCCGAAAGCGAAATCCCCGGCGGAGCGCGCCGCCGAGCTGCGGCGTGAACTCGACGAGCACATCTACCGCTATCACGTCCTCGCCGCGCCCATCATCTCCGACGCGGAGTACGACGCGCTCTTCCGCGAACTGCAACATCTGGAAGCCGAGCACCCCGAACTGCTCACGCCGGATTCGCCCACCCAGCGCGTCGGCGGCTACGTCTCCGAAAAGTTCGTCAAGGTGCGGCATCCCGCGCCCATCCTTAGCCTGAGCAACGCCTTCAACGCCGACGAAGTGCGCGCCTGGTTCGAGCGGCTGACCCGGCTGGACGACCGCGTCGAGCGCGCCGCCTGCGTCGTCGAGCCAAAAATTGACGGCCTCACCGTGGTGCTGCACTATGAGAACGGCCTGTTCGTGCGCGGTGCGACGCGCGGCGACGGCGAGGTGGGCGAGGACATCACACCCAATCTACGCACGGTGCGAACGTTGCCACTGCGCATCCCCGTCCCGATGACGGATCGCAAACGGCGCGCGGCGGTCATCCAGCCGCCGTCCAAGCTCGTCGTGCGCGGCGAGGCCGTTATCTTCACCAAGGATTTCGAGCAGATGAACGCGGCCCTGGCGGCGCGGGGCGAGCGCACCTACCAGAACCCGCGCAACACCGCCTCCGGCGCGCTGCGCCAACTCGACTCGCGCCTGACCGCCGAGCGCCCGATCTCGCTGCTGTGCTACCAGATCGTGGCCGCCGAGGGCGTCACGCTGCACACGCAATGGGAGACCCTTGACTACTTGCGCACGCTGGGCTTCCCGGTGGCGCAGGCGGGGCGCCGCTTCGAGTCGCTCGAAGAGGCTCTGGCCTATTGCGAACAATGGGCGGCCAAACGCGACACGCTGCCGTTCGAGGCCGACGGCATGGTCATCAAACTAGACGATCTGCAGTTGGCCGCCGACCTGGGCTTCGTCGGCAAGGACCCGCGCGGCGCGATCGCCTTCAAGTTCCCGGCGCGCGAGGTCACTACCACGCTCAACGCCATCGGCGTGAATGTGGGCCGCACGGGGGTGCTCACACCCTATGCCGTTTTGGAGCCGGTGGAAGTGGGCGGCGTCATCGTCAAGCAGGCCACGCTGCATAATTTCGATTACATCGTCGAGAAAGACATCCGCCTCGGCGACCGGGTGATGGTCAAGCGCTCGGGCGACGTGATCCCGTACGTCATCGGCCCGCTGGTCGAGGCGCGCACCGGCGTGGAGCGTGTGTACACGCCTCCGGCGCAGTGCCCCGCATGTGGCGAAGCCGTCGAGCGGCTGGAAGGCGAGGTGGCGCTGTACTGCCTCAACAGCGCCTGCCCGGCCCAGCTCACACGCAGCGTCGAGCACTTCGCCGCCGTGCTGGATATCGAGACGTTCGGTGAGAAGGTGGCGGCGCAGGTGGTGGCGGCGGGCCTGGTCAAGGACGTGGCCGACATTTTCTCGCTGACGAAGGAGCAGTTGTTGGAGCTGGAGGGTTTCGCCGAGAAGAGGGCGCAGAAGCTGCTGGACGCGATCGCCGCCGCGCGCGCCCGCCCGCTGAACGTGCTGATCTCGGCGCTGGGCATTCCCGGCGTGGGCGAAGTGACGGCCCGCGACCTGGCCGCGCACTTCGGCTCGCTCGACGCCTTGATGGCGGCCTCGGTCGAGGACCTGCAGGCCGTCGAGGGTATCGGTCCGAACGTCTCGCAGACGGTGGTGGACTGGTTCGCGCGTCGGAGCAATCGGCTGGTGTTGAAGAAGCTCGAGCAGGCCGGCGTCTGGCCGACCGCCGAGGTGCGCCGGGCGGAAGCCGGCGCCGGCCCCTTTGCCGGGCTGACGTTCGTCATCACCGGCACGCTGCCGACGCTGGGCCGCGACGAGGCCAGGGCCTACATCGAGGCGCGCGGCGGCAAGGTCACCGACAGCGTCAGCAAGAAGACGAGTTACCTGGTGCTCGGCGCATCGCCCGGCTCCAAGCTGGCCAAGGCGCAGAGCCTGAACATCCCTATCCTCGACGAGGCGCAACTGCGCGCGCTGGGCGGCTGATGGTGCGAAGGCATTGCCCTCGCCGGATCCGGATCAAACATCCACGACAAAATCTAAGGCAACGGCCTCGCCGTCGCCCAAATATGTCCCTTCGCCCGGCTTGATACAATTCCTGCTCAGCCTGCCTTACGGAGATCACATGACTGACCGCATCACCGCCAAGATCGAATACTGGCGCGAGCGGGTGGGCCGAACGCGGGCCGAGGGCCTGTACTTCTTCAACGAACCGATTGAAGCCCTCCTCTCGCCGACGCGGGTGCGCGTGCGCGGGCGGGAGATGTTGCTGTTCGCCTCCTACAGTTACCTGGGCCTGCTCGGCCACCCGCGCTTGAGCGCCGCCGCGCAGGCCGCCGCCGCGCAGTACGGGACGGGGACACACGGCGTGCGCCTGCTGGCGGGCACGCTCCCTCTGCACCACGAGCTGGAAGCGGCGGTCGCTGCCTTCGCCGGACGTGCCGACGCCTTGACGTTTTCCAGCGGCTACGCCACGAACCTGGCCGCCATCACGGCGCTGGTGGGCCGGCACGATGTGGTGCTGAGCGACAAGCTCAACCACGCCAGCCTGGTGGACGGTTGCCAGCTCTCCGGCGCGGACTTCGTGCGCTTCCGCCATAACGACCTGGCCGATCTCGAAAGCTGCCTGCACCGGGCCGCGCCGGCGGCCACCCGGCTGGTGGTGGTGGATGCCGTCTTCAGCATGGACGGCGATATTGCGCCGCTGCCCGGGCTCGTCGAGCTGTGCCGCGCTTACGACGCCTGGCTGATGGTGGATGAAGCCCATTCGATCGGTGTGCTCGGCGCCACCGGGCGCGGTATCGAGGAGCACTTCGGCCTGAGCGGCGTGATTGACGTGAAGATGGGGACGTTGAGCAAGGCCATCCCTTCGGTCGGCGGTTACCTGGCCGGCAGCGCCGACCTCATCCAGATATTTCGCCACGCGGCGCGCCCGTTCATCTTCTCTGCTGCGCTGCCGCCGCCGCAGGCCGCCGCCGCCAAGGCCGCGTTGGAGGTGATCGCCGCCGAGCCGGAGCGTGTAGCGCGTGTGCAGGCCAACGCTCGTTACTTCCGTGACCGGTTGCGCGCGCTGGGCTTCGACATCCTCAACACCGAGACCGCCATCGTGCCGCTGATCTGCGGCAGCGACCAGCGCGCCTATCGGATGGTGCACGAGTGCCAGCAACGCGGCGTGTTTGCCTTGCCGGTCATCTCGCCCGCCGTGCCCGAGGGCCTGGCGCGCGTCCGCGCTACCGTCACCGCGGCACATACCCGCGACGAGATTGATTGTGCGCTCGAGGTCTTCGCTGCCGCCGGTAAAAAAGTGGGGATCATCTGACGACCGCAGGGTTTCCGGGGTTTGAAGGTTTGACATTTGGCGTTACAACAGCGGGCCACGCGATGCCCTCACCCACGCTCATCCTGAAGCCGGGCCGTGAGAAATCCCTGTTGCGCCGCCACCCGTGGATTTTCTCCGGCGCCGTCGCGCGCGTTGAGGGCGACCCGCAGCCCGGCGACACGATAGAGGTGCGCGCCGCCAACGGCCGCTGGCTGGCGCGCGCCGCCTACTCGCCGCACTCGCAGATTCGCGCCCGCGTCTGGACCTTCGCCGAAGACGAAACGATCACGCCCGGCTTCTTCCGTAACCGCCTCGCCCACGCTCTTGCCGTCCGCAATGCCTTCTCCCATTACCACACTTTGCTCCCGGCCCTTCGTCTGGTCAACGCCGAGTCCGATTTCCTCCCCGGCCTGGTCGTGGATCGTTACGCGGACTGGCTGGTGTGCCAGTTCCTCTCCGCCGGCGTGGAGCGGTGGAAGCGCGAGATCGTGGCCGCGTTGGGTGAGCTGGTTCCACAGGCGGGTATTTACGAGCGCTCGGATGTGGAAGTGCGCGAGAAGGAAGGATTGCCGCTCGTCACCGGCCCGCTGGCCGCCTTTGCACAGCGCAGGGCGGCGCCGCCCACGCTGGTGGAGATCGAAGAGAGCGGCTGCCGCTTCCTGGTGGATGTGCAGGGCGGGCACAAGACCGGCTTCTACCTCGACCAGCGCGACAACCGTGCGCTGCTGGCCGCGCACGCCGCCGGGCGCGAGGTGTTGAATTGCTTCGCCTATACCGGCGGCTTTGGGGTGCTGGCGCTCAAGGGCGGGGCCGCGCATGTCACCAACCTTGATTCGTCTGCACCTGCCCTGGAGCTTGCGCGGCGTAACCTGGAACTCAACGACTTCGGCGCCGACCGGTTCGCAAATCAGGTCGGTGATGTCTTCGTCATGCTGCGCCAATACCGCGATGCGCATCGGCAGTTCGACCTGATCGTGCTCGACCCGCCCAAGTTTGCAGAAAGCCAGAGCCAGGTGGCGCGGGCGGCGCGCGGCTATAAGGACATCAACCTGCTGGCCTTCAAGCTGCTGCGGCCCGGCGGCCTGCTGTTTACATTCTCATGCTCGGGGGCCATTGCGCCGGCGCTGTTTCAGAAGATCGTGGCCGACGCGGCAGTAGACGCCGGGCGAGAGGCGCAAATCCTGCGCCGGATGACCCAGTCCGCCGATCACCCGGTGGCGCTCGGTTTTCCGGAGGGGGAGTATTTGAAGGGTCTGGTGTGTCGGGTATAACCAAAGCGTGACGGTTCAAAAGAGTCTGACTTCCACCCTTTCGCCGACCTGCAGGCCGTTGGAGTCGGCGGGCGTCACAATCATGCCATCGGCGAAGACCAGGGTGAAGATTTGATTCGACTTGCCGAAGATCGGCTCGGCTAACAGCTCGCCCTCGCGGGTGATCAGGCGCGCGGGGGTGTAGTCGAGGCGGCCTGCCTGCGAGGCCAGATTGTGCGTTAGCTTCGCCCGCACCGCGCGCCGGGCCGGGGCTGTGGCCCCTTGCAGGCGATAGATTGTCGGCACGACGAACAAATCCGCCACCACCATGGCGCTCACCGGGTTGCCGGGCAGGCCAATGACGGGTTTGCCGCGCTGCCCGGCCGCGCCGCAGACCGCCAGGATCGCCGGCTTGCCGGGCTTGAGCGCCACACCGTGCACCAGCACGCCCGGTGCGCCCAGCGCGTTGATCACGTCGGCGGTCATGTCGCGCACGCTGACCGAACTGCCCGCCGAAAGCACGAGCATATCGGCGTTGTCGAGCGCGGCGCGGGCCATCCGCAGCAGCGTCGCGTAATCGTCCGGCGCGATGCCGCTACGCTCGGCGATGCGCACCGGCAGGCCGCCGGCGCGCTGCACCTGCCCGGCGACGGCATAGGTGTTCACGTCGCGCACCTGGCCGGGCGCCGGCTCGACCTCCGGCGGCACCACCTCGTCGCCGGTCGCCAGCAGCGCCACGCGCGGCCGACGCGCCACCGTCACCGTGGTGAAGCCGAGGGCGGCCAGCCCGCCCAAATCCTGTGCGCGCAGCACGTGGCCGGCGGGCAGCATCTCCGCGCCTTCGAGGATGTCGTCGCCGACGCGCAGGATGTTCTCGCCCGGCGCCACGGCCTTGAGCACTTCGATTTCGTCCTCGCGCGATTTTTGCGTCAGCTCCACCATCACCACGGCGTCCGCGCCCCGCGGCAACATGCTGCCGGTGTGCACCAGGGCGCAGGTTCCGGGCCGCAGGTCCAAATCCGGCTCGCGGCCCATCGGCACTTCGCCGATCAGGGTGAGGTACATCGGCAATGTCTGGCTCGCGCCGAAGGTATCCGCCGCTCGCACGGCATAGCCGTCCATGATTGAGCGCGGGAAGGCGGGGACAGAGACGGGCGCGTGCAAAGGGGCCGCGGTCACCCGATCGAGCGCGTCGGCAAGGGCGACGGTTTCCGGTTCGACGTGCGGCGGCAGATGGGCGAACAGCTTGGCAAGTGCTTCGTGAGGGGGGAGGACGGTGAAGAACTCGGACATCTTTTGCTGAGTGGCTGAACGGGTGAGCGGGTGAGCGAGGGAGAGAGGCACGACATGACGACCCTCACTCGCACCCATTCTCACCGGTTCCCTTTCGAACTGAGAGGCCAACACAATCTTCGAGATCAGCTTGCCGTCGAGCAAGCATACCTCGCCGTTCGGGAGTTTGAAGGCGCGGAGGTGATGCAGGTCGCCCAGCACATCCAGCGCGGTCTCGATGGCGAGGCTGGTCGGGAAATCGGCGCGGGTCAGCGCCAGGCCGTAAGCGTCGAGTTGTCTTTGGGCGACCGCGACCTCGAGCGCAGCGAACGCTTCGCGCAAACGGAAACGCAGATCGGTCTCGCTCGTCGCCTGCAGGATCTCGTCTGCGCCCTCCAGCCAGAACAGCGTCGGCCGGCCCGGCGCCAGCCGGCTCAGGCTCTGGTTGAGTTGTTGGCGCAGGAACACGGGTGCGAGTGAGTATGCGCCGCGCTGCGCTTCTCCCAGCCCGGCTTCGACCGGGCGCGCGCCGACGATGTCCTCCGGTTGGAGCACGCCGGCGCGCAGCAGCGAGCGGCAATCGGCGGGGAGTGCGCCGCCCTGCGCCAGGAAGATCAGGCTTGAGAGTTCGGCGGCGCTGAGCATGTCCCGGAGCATGGCCTCGTGGCCCTGGCAATCAATCAGGTTGCCGCCCCGCTCCCGGAAGCGGCACAGGACGGGCGCGAGCCGCTCGGCGTCCAGGTCAACGCCCAGGCCAAGCACGCTGACGGGGCGCGCGTCCCAGCCCGGCCGACGAACGATCTCGGTGAACATGCGCCTCTCCGAATTACGGCAAACGCAGCGCGTTTGTGCTCAGCACCCAGAAGCTGAAGGCTGTGAGATAAACGCTCAGGCCGTAGATCAGGGCGGCCAGCAGCGTCAACTGCGAGAAGGAGGCCGGCTGACCGGCGCGGAAGCGGCGCAGAGTGATGATTTGCAAGACGGCCAGCGGCGCGATGAAGGCCATAGAAACGGCGACCTGACCGGGTAGCCCGAGGAAGGAGTTGCTGGCGGCGAGCAGCAGCGCCAGGACGAGCAGGGCGTTGTGGATCGAGGCGGCGGTGTCCTGGCCGACGCGAACGGCCAGCGTGCGTTTTTCGGCCTGCGCGTCGCTCTCCACGTCCGGCAGGCTGAAGGCGATGAGCATCGCCGCGTGCAACACGACCAGCGGGGTGGTGGCGAGCAGGACCAGCCGGCTGGCCTGGTCGGCGAAGACCAGGTGGCCAAAGGCCGGCATCAACCCGGCAAAAACGATCGCGGTCGTGAACTCGCCATAGCCGGAGGCGACCAGGGCAATCGGCCGGTTGCTCTGGAAGAACAGCCCGAGAAAGATGAGCACGAGTATGATCCACAGCGCCGGCTTGTTGGCCTGCTGGGTCAGCAGCGCGATCCCGGAGGCGACGCCGATCGCCAACGCCGCCAGCGCGGCAGCAAAAACCGTCGCGCGCGTCAACGCGCCTTCCGGCAGGACGCCGCTGCCGCCCGAGAACCAGGTGCGGAAGTTGTTGCGGCGGTCGGCGTCCTCGTCCCAGTATTCATTGAGATAGATGGACATGAGCTGCAGGGCCATCAAACACAACTGGCCGAGCAGGAACGGCGCCACGTCGAGCCGGTAGCCCTCGTAGCGGGCGATCAGCGCGCCCAGCGCGAACTGGCCGAGGCCATTGAACAGGAACAACGGGCGCGAGAGCCGCAGCAGAGCGTAGAGCTTAGTGGACACCCAGCGCCTGCTTGAGTTGGTGGGCGTGCTCGCGGCGATGGGCGGTGATGCGTGTGAAGAACTCCGCAACCGTGATGATGTCGCCGCGCGCGTGCCGGCCCGTCTTGTCCAGATCGGCTTCGGCCACTGCGTCCAGCGCCGCCAGCACCTGCGCGTGCGCGCTTTCGATCTCGGCCAGCAACTCGTCCACCGATTTGTCAGCGCGCTTTTTGACCGAGCCGCGATTGAAGCGGTTGAGGTCGAAATCGGGCGGCACCGTTTGCTCGCCGGCCAGCAGACGGGTGACCTGGCCGAGCTGGCCGCCTTCGGAGACGGCGAGGTGAGCCAGTACATCGCGGGCCGTCCATGGAGCGCCTTCGTCGGACGGGACCGGCGCAGCCCATTGTTTGGGCGTCAGGCGCTTGAGCACGGCCAGGCTTTCGGCATGGTCGGCCAGGATTTGCTGGCGAATGGACTCTTTGCGGGTCACAGGCACTCCTTTGAGTGAAAGAAAAAGGATGAGTGAGTTGCTTTCTACGTGTTGCTTTCCGCCTGCTTCTTGTCACCCGCCGCTTCCAACGCTTTGCGCGCATCCCGTTCGTGCAACATGCTATGGCGGTATAGCAGCTTGAGGATTTGCTCCAGCGTGGTCTGGCCGAGGAACGGATGATAGGCCTGCCGCTCGAGGTCGGCCTCGGTCATAGCGGCGACGAGGGCGAGCGTTTGGGCGCGGGCGGACTCGAATTGCTGGAGCAGTGTGGCCGCCGCGACGGCGCGGCCGGCGGCGGTGTGCTCGGCGTTGAACCCATCAATATCGAAGTCGGTGGGGACGCCCGGCCCGCCGTCCAGCACGTCGCGATTGTAGTGGTGGAAGGTGCGCTCCGTCAGGACGAGATGGGCCAGCAGGTCATGCACGCGCCACTGCGGCCCGTCGGCGTAGACGGGCTGTTGGAGCTGGGCCTCGCTCAGCGCGCCGTAGAAGGCGACGGTCTTGCGACCTTCTTCCGTCAGGCGCTTGAGCAGCGTTTCTCGGCGATCGGACATGGGGCGGCTATCTCGTGCGGCGGAGCTGGGTTGCGCCGGCCGGGGACGACCTCATCGGAGGCGTTCGCCGCCGTCCACAACCAGCGTTTCGCCGGTGACGAAATCGTTTTCGATGAGGAAGCGAACGGCGTGGGCCACATCATAGCCCGAACCCGTGCGTTTGAGAAGCGTGTTCTGCCCGACGCGCGTCCAGCGCGCCTCGTCCCAGTCCGGCGGTTTCAGCACCGGGCCGGGGCAGACGGCGTTGACGCGGATGGTCGGCGCCAGCGCCTTGGCCAGCACTTGCGTCAGCATCACCAGCCCGGCCTTGCTGACGGAGTGGGCGGGGTACTGCGCCCACGGTCGCAGCGCGCTGCCGTCGGTGATGTTGACGATGACGCCTTCGCCCCGGCTGCGCATCAGACGCGCGGCGCGTTGCGCGCACAAGAACGGCGCGGTCAGGTTCACGGCCAACGAGCGATTCCAGGCGTCGAGCGACAGGGTGGCTGCATCACCCGTCTCCATGATCGAGGCAGAGTTCACCAGCACGTCGAGCGCACCGCATTCGGCGGCCAGGCGGTCGAACAGGCCATCAATCTCCGCGGGCTGCTTCAGGTCGGCCCGCAACGCCAGTGCGCGCGCGCCCAGCCCGTGGAGTTCCGTCAGGGTTTCGCGGGCGGCGGCCTCGGATGAGTTGTAATGCAGGATCACTCGCGCGCCCGCCGCCGCCAGCTCCAGCGCAATGGCTTTGCCGACGCGGTGAGCGGCGCCGGTGACAAGGGCGGTGCGGTTGAAGAGGTTCATACGAGGCAGCGGCGCAGATCGCGACAAAATATCGGCGGCCTGTGCCGACCCGTCTGCGGTCCGCCGACGGCGATCAGGGTTGCACGATGACGGTCGTCCCCAGCGGCGCCCAGTTGAAGGCCCACTCTGCCTCGGGCGTGGGCATGTTGACGCAGCCGTGGCTCATCGGCGTGCCGAAATTGTTGTGCCAGTAAGTGCCGTGCAGGCCGTAGCCTTTGTAGAAGTACATCGTGTACGGCACGTTGGGTAAGTCGTAGCCGGGGCCGCGCATCCGCGTGGAAACGTACTTGGCGTAAATCTGGTACGTCCCGGTCACCGTGGGAGTCCGCCAGCGTCCGGTAGAGACCGCCGTCCAGCGCACCAGGGTCTCGCCCTCGAAGGCGTACAACCGCTGCTCGGATAGATCCACCAGGAAGTATTTGCCGGAGTAGCCGGCCACCGGCTTCTGGATGATGGGTGTCGCCGCGGCAGCCTGCGCGGCCTCGATGGCCGCGGCGTTGGCCGGGATGATGAGCTGCTGACCAACGTAGATGCGCTCGTTCGGCAGGTTATTGGCCGCCATGATCGTCGTCCAGCGCAGGTTGTAACGCAGGCCGATGGTGAACAGCGTCTCGCCGCGCCGGACGGTGTGGGTCAGGTTGCCGCCGGCGGCCGGTGACGCGTCCGTGGGGGGCGCCTCGGCCGGCGGCGGATTGGACTCCGCTGCCGGAGCGGTCCGCGGAGCGGCGGGGTCAGCCAGCGGGATCAACAATCGTTGACCGGCATACACCCGATCCCCGGCAAGGCCGTTGGCCAAAGCGATTCGCGTCCAGGGCAGGTTGTAGCGCAGGCCGATGGTGAACAGCGTCTCGCCGCGCTGGACGAGGTGGTAGACCGGCTCGCCGGGTGCAGCGTTCGCGGCCGGCTGGGGTGGAGCGGCCTCGGCGGGGGCCGCCGGCGCGGCCGCAACCGGGCGGCTGGGGATCACCAGCGTCTGCCCGGCATAGATATAGATGCTGGTCAGGCCGTTGGCGCGCATCAGGTCATTGACGGTAACGCCATAGCGCAGGCCGATGCGAAACAGGTTCTCGCCCGGCTGGACGACATGCACCTGTCCCTGGGCATGGGCTGTGGTCGTCAAACAGAAGGTCAGGGCAAGCGCCGCCAGCAGGGCAAGCAGGCGCCTGTTTGTGAATGAGGAACGGTCCGCTCTAGCCATATCCGTCATCAGTTCCATCCGTTGCTCCTTGATCAGCGCTTGAAGTAGTTGGAGATAAAGAACCACACGTTGGCCGGGCGTTCCGCCAGACGGCGCATGAAGTAGGGGTACCAGTGCGTGCCGTACGGCACGTAGGCGCGCACGGCAAAGCCCTCCTTCACGAGCTGCTCCTGCAATTCGCGCCGCACGCCGTACAGCATTTGAAACTCGAAATGCTCGCGGGGGATGCGTTTCTCGGCGGCGTAGGCTTTGGCGGCAGCGATCATCTTCTCGTCGTGGGTCGCCAGGGCGGCCGGAGCCGGAACTTTACCGGAGGCATCACCCGGGCCGAGCGCACGCGCCGGAGTACCGGCGGCGCTCCGTGCTTCTCCAACCCGGGCTTCGTTCGGGCGCCCGCTACGCTCCAGCAACAATTGCGACAGCTTGACGAAGTTTGCGTCCACCTCCACCTTGTGCGGGAAGGCTTTGTCCGGCGGCTCCTTGTATGCCCCTTTGCACAGGCGGATGCGGACGCCCGCGTCGGCCAGCGCAATCAGGTCTTTCTCGCTGCGGTAGAGATAGGCTTGCAGCACCGTGCCGATGGCGTCGAAGTCGCGGTGCAGTTCGCTGACAAGGCGGAGCGTCCGATCGGTGTGGGGCGTGCCTTCCATATCCACACACACGAAGTTACCGAGGGCCTGCGCCCGTTCCACGACGCGCCGCACGTTCTGCAGGCAGAAGTCGTAGTCCAGGTCCAGCCCCAGTTGCGTCAGCTTGAGCGAGACGTGCGAGCGGCAGCCGCTCTTGGTCAGCTCATCCAGCGTGCATAGGTACTGGTCGGCGGCGCGGCTGGCCTCCTCGCGGTTCGTTACACTCTCTCCGAGAAAGTCCGTCGTGGCGGTGATGCCTTTGGCATTGAGGGCCTGGATGGCGCGGATGGCGTCGCCGACCGTCTCACCGGCCACGAAACGGGCGGCCATCTGGCGGGCCGGCGGAAAGCCGGTGATGAAGGCTTGAGCGGAAGGGGAATGGGAGAGGAAAAGGAAGAACTCGCGCAACATGGCGGCGCAGAAATCCGGCTTTGAAGATCGAGGTTCGGAGATTGGGCGCCTCTCCCAATCTCCCGGCCACACGCTAATACTGTACAAGAAGAGGCTGGAAACTCAAAGCGCGTAGCAAGCGCCGGGTTTTGATTTTGGTCAGACCCACCTCTTGAGCGCTGCGCCGCGCGGCCTGTCACGCGTCGTTGCGACGAACGAAGGCCCGGATGGTTTGCGCCAGATGGCTCAGGCGCACCGGCTTGCTCAGATAGATGTCGGCGCCGGCCTGCAGGATGCGTTCCTGATCACCGGGCATGGCCAGCGCCGTCAGCGCGATGATGGGGATGCTTGCCGATCCCGGCTCGGCGCGAATCTGTCGGATGACTTCCAGGCCGTTCAAGCCCGGCATCTGGATGTCCAGCACAATTACGGCCGGCAGCCGCCTGACGGCCAGGGAATCGAGCGCCTCGGCGCCGCTGCTGACGGCCTCCACGCCATACCCTTTCGCGCGCAGGTAGTCGGCCACCATTTCACGGTTGCCGTCGTTGTCGTCCACCACCAGGATCAGCGGCTGGCGCGCACGCTCGGGGTCAGCCGGGGATTGCGCCATTGTGAGGGGCCGGCTGTTGCGTGAGGGCGGGGGGCTGCCACGGCAGAATGACGGTGAAGCGGCTGCCCTGGCCGACTTCGCTGGCCACGGTGACCTGGCCGCCGTGAAGCTGGACGAGCTGCTGCACCAGCGCCAGCCCCAGGCCGGTGCCCTCGAAGCGGCGATCGAGGCCGGAGTCCAATTGCACGAACGGCTGAAACAGCCGGGCCTGGTCTTCCTGGCTGATACCGATGCCCGTATCCCAGACCGTGAAGTGCAGGGTGTTCGTCTCGGCGTGGCCGGTCACTGTCAGGCCGGCCTGGCCGCCTTCGGGCGTGAACTTGACCGCGTTGTTCAACAGGTTGATCAGGATTTGCCTCAGGCGGCGCGGGTCGGCGCACACATATTTGACTTGGCTATCAACGTCCAATTGCAATTGCAAGCCCTTGCGGCGGGCGCGTTCCTCCACGAACTGCAGGCTGTCGCGGCATAGGTTCTCCACCGCGATCTCGCTGACATTGAGGATCAGTGTGCCGTGTTGGAGTTTGGCCGCATCCAGAATGTCGTTGATCAGGCTTAGCAAATGGTGACCGCTGGCCTCGATGCTGGCGAGATGGCGCACCTGCGGCTCCGTCACCGGGCCGTAGACGCCGTCCTGCAACGCCTCCGACAGCCCGAGAATGGCGTTGAGCGGCGTGCGCAGCTCATGGCTCATACTGGCGAAGAAGGCGTCCCTGGCCGAGAGCGCGCGTGCCAGCGCGTCATTCTTGGCGCGCAGCTCCGCCGTCTTTTCGGCCACCCGCTCGGCCAGGCTGGCGCGTTCGGCAGCCAGGGCCGTTTCGCTCTCCTTCAACTCCCGATACAAATGCGCGTTTTCCAGCGCCAGGGCCAGTTGGCTGGAGATCTGCTTCAGCAGGCGGATGTCGCCCTCGGTGTAGAAGTCATCCGGGTCGCGCCGCCCAAAAGCCCACACACCGATACGCTGCCCCTGATGGGTGAGCGGCAAAATCAGGCGCAGCCAGTCCGGCTGACCGGGCAGGTCGGTCTGAGGCGGGCGGTAGCGATCGCCGCCCGCCAACCACGATTCGATCTGGCGGATCGAGACCACCGGCGAGGCATCGTCGTCGAAGCCTGTGAGACAGACGGGCTGCACCTTCCCCTCAAATGTCGTGTACAGAGCCGACTGCCGAATGGACAAGCTGGGCAGGACGCGGTGGGCCAGCATCTGCTCGATCTGCTCGGAGCGTGAGACGCTGGGGAGTTCCGTCGCGACCAGGCGCTCGATCTCGCTGGGGTTGTAGGAGACACCCAGGGCCAGGCGGCTGAGCCAGCGGTTGAAGTAGGGCCAGGTCAGGAAGGCGACAGTCAACAGCGCGCCCAGGATCCACAGATCCAGTGTGTTGAACTGCACCCCGGGCGCCAGCCAGGCCAGGGCCAGTTGGGTGACCGTCAGGCCGGCGGCGGCGTACAGCACGAGGAACGCATACCAGATGATGAAGCGGTTGAAGCGCGCCTCCAGCCCGCCGAGGTTGCGCTTGAAGATGGCGTAGGTGTACGTCAGAGGCAACATCAGCGTGGCCATGAGCGTGATGTAGGTTGCGATGGTAGAGGGGGTGCCCGAGCCTTGCAGGGTGGGCAGGCCGACGAGGACGCCGGGGCCAAAGGCCAGGCTGATGCCGGCCAGCATGAAGCGGGCGGCGACCCTGCCCTCGCTGTGGCGCCGAAAGAGCCGGTAGATCAAAATGATCAGGCTCGACACGACGGCCGCCGCAACCACCGTAAAGGGGGGCAGCACACTGGCTTGTACCAGCTCGGCTGCTGCGAAGACCCCTGCCAGGCCGTAGAGCGCCCACACCATCCGGCGCGGCGGATCGAACAGGGGTGTCGGCATCACCAGGTGAAAGTGCAGCAGCACTACTGCGAGAAGCGGTGAAGCAGTGCGGTAGACGATCGCTGCATAGCTAATGCGGTAAAATCCGATTGGGCCAGTAATCAGCCATAGCGCCGTCAGCAAATTGAACCAGATGAAGACATGCCAGCGCAGGTCCCAGGGCCTGAGCATGGACCAGGCCCCGACCCCGGCCAGCCAGAACACGAGAGCGGGAAGGAATCCGATGAGCGAGCGAACTTGCTCCTTGAGCGTGGCCTGTCTGAGGCGCAACCCGATCGTGTTCAGCGCGCCGTCACGTTCCAGGGTGATCGTAATCACATCGCCCGGCCCGTAGTCCCCCATCAGTTCCAGGCGCCGATCGGCCAGGTAGGCCTCATAGCTCAGGTCGCCGATCCGCAGAAGTCGGTCGCCGAGCCGTAGATTGTCGTCCGCACAATCAGGCTGGCCGAGAGGGCAGGGACTGAGGGCGGTGACCCGCCAGTTGTTGTCAAAATCGAACCCGAGGGAGGGCACCGTTTGCAAAAACCGGTAGGCATAGAAGGCACCAACCAGCAGCACTGCTGCCACGAGCGCTCCATAGGCGCGATACTGAGTCCGGCGCGTCACACCGTGAGCATAGCAGGGTGCGCGTCAGGAAGCAACCACCGGGCGCGTTTGCAGCAGGTCATTCACCAACTGCTCTTGGCGGGCAATCCACTCGATCAGGAAGGTGGGATTGGGCAGCGCCAGGCCGGCCAGCCGGGACTTCATGGACTGGACGCGTTGGACGATCTGATAGATGCAGTAGCTGGCCGCCCCGCTGGTGACCAGCAGGCTCTGGGCCTGGCGCAGGCTCTCCGGCTGCTGTGTCTGGTCGGCCAGCTCCAGGAAGCGCTCACGCTCCGGGTGTGGGGCGGTGCGCGCATACAGGATGGCTAGGTTGTTGCGGCCCTGCTGCCAGTCCGGGTTGGCCGGCGTCCGGAGCGCGTCTTCGAGGTCGTCCTTGATCTGGATGATCTCGCCCATCGTCTGGCCGAGATCGCGCAGGGCCAGCGCCGTCTCGGGCGGGGCGCCCCCGAATATACCGCCCAGCTCGATGGCGCCGCCGTAGAAGGGCGTGCTCTTTGCCCGCACGACGGCCCAATAGTTGTCCTCCCCCGTTAAGTTGCTGACGTCCAGATGCTGGCCGCGCGCCGTCTCCAGGGCCAACCAGGCGACCGTGTCGCAGGCGCGCCGGCAGTCGTCGGGCGGGAGATCGGCGCTCGTGAGGAGGCGAAAGGCGGCGGCCTGCAGCGCCAGCGCCAGGTTGGCCGTTTTGCCCACGCCCAGGCGGAGGTGTTCGCCGCGCGGATCGTCGTCCAGGATGTCGTCCGCGAGCTGGATGCTGATCTGCATACAGGCGATGGCGGCCGCGGCCGGGGCGGGGTCGGGGCCTCGGCCGCCGACCGCCTCGCGGGCCAGGGCCGGCAACTGCCAGTCGTGGCGGAGCACACCCGCCTTCGCGATGCGGCGGCGCAGAAGCTGGAGCAGGTCGGGCCAGGCCGCGATCTCGGGCAGCGCCGCGATCGGGGCTTCGATGGCGTCAGTCGGGAGGATCATGGTTATTAAGAAAGACGCTCAGTAGCTGTTTCAAGGAGGTAATCATAATTTGCCACGAAATCCCCGGCAGATTCGCGCTGGTTATTGTCTACCTCGTAACTACTCAGCCGTATCCTTCGACTGCGCGGCGCGTACCCCTTCGGCAATCCTTCGGCTTCGCTCAGGATGTAGCTCAGGGCGCGGCCTGAGCGGAGCGAAGTCGAAGGGCGTGCGCCGCTCCGCTCAGGATGCTGCCGGGCTAAGCAGTTACTCTACCTCCTTGAAATCCATCAAGAGCGAAAAAAAGAAACTTCCTGACAGGCGACCCTGCAGGAAGTTAGAAGGCACGCTTCCGAATCTAATTTTCCCAGGCCTTCCAGCCCGCGTTGGCTCGCTCGCCGCCCAGGATCTTCCGCATCTCCTCGGGGTCCGCCAGTTGGAGCAGGTCGCGCAGTGCGGTGGGAAAGGTGTTCTCCTCCTGCGTCTCGGCCTTAAGCCATGCATGGAACTCTTGAATCGTCAAAGCATTGTCCATAGTGAGTCTCCTTCTCTCCCAATCGGGATGTGACAGACGATCACCCTCCGGCGCGCTTTGCCTGGGATGGCGCGTCGCAACAGCCTCGGGTACAGGCTTGGGGCTGCGATGATCTTCTGTTTTCAGGTAAAACGGTGGCTGTACAACCAGCCGAACTCTATCAGATCGGCAGTTAACCGTTAGGAGCGGGGGATCGCTTTTTATGAGTTTTTTAGGCTCTACCGACTTTGGCGGGATGATGCCCGCGTCCTTCGACTGCGCGCCGCTGGCGCGCGGGCCTCAACGGCCGTCGTCGCTCTGCCAGGCCTGACGCAGGCGCAGGATGGCGAAGACGAGCAGCGTTGCGATGGTCACCGCGTTGAGCACGCAGTAGGGGCAGACCTCGCGCAGCCGGAAGAGGGACGCATATTGCAGGTAGCCGGAGAACAGCGTGCCGAAGAGCGCCAGCCCGAAGACGGCCAGCGGGCCATTCGTCTTGAAGAACTCGACGCGCTGCTCCAGCAACAGCAGGCCGCCGAGCGCCAGATAGGTGAGCAGGCCCAGATACGCGACGGGGATCCCCAGCACGTAACCATAGACCGAATTGGAGACGGCATCGCAGGCGTTGCTGCCGGGTCCGCAATAGATGGTGGTGTTGGACAGGCGCGTCCAGGAAAGGTAGGCGGCGTTGATTAGCCCGATCAGACTCAGGGCCAGGCCGGCCGTCCACAACAGGTTGGACTGGAGGGTTTCGAGCAGTGCGGAACGGGAGGGATGTGGTGTTTGCATAGCGGTTACTCAATCTCCCAGGCAGATTCCCAGGTCGCGTGCCGTCAGCACCGTGTCGCCGTCCAGCGGCACGGACTTCATGCGGTGGGTGGCGGCGGCCAGCGGCACATATTTGACGGTCGGCGGGTCGAGGGCCACCATCACGCCGTCCTGGCCTTCTGCCAGGGCGCGCACCGCCGCCGCGCCGAAACGCAGCGCGATCAGCCGGTCGAAGCGGGTGGGTGAACCGCCGCGCAACAGGTGGCCCAACACGACCAGCCGCGTCTCCTTGCCGGTCAGTGCAGCGAGTTCTTTCTCCACCTTCTCACCCACGCCGCCCAGCCGCTCGGCCCGGCCGGCCTCACGCTCCAGCACGGAGGCCGAGCCGCCCTTCGGCCTGGCGCCTTCGGCGACGACCACGATGGAGAAGTGCGCGCCGTTTCGCTCGCGTTCTCTGATCTTGTCCGCCACCGTCCGCAGGTCGTAGGGAATCTCCGGGATGAGGATCGCGTCAGCGGAGCCGGAGATGCCGGCCTCCAGCGCAATCCAGCCGGCGTAGCGGCCCATCACTTCCACGATCATCACGCGCCCGTGGGAGGCGGCGGTGGTGTGCAGCCGGTCCAGGCAATCCACCGCGAAGGCCACGGCCGTGTCGAAGCCGAAGGTGATGACGGTCTGGTCCAGATCGTTGTCAATCGTCTTCGGCACGCCGATGACGCGCAGGCCCTTCTGGTGTAGGGCGTTGGCGATGGTGAGCGAGCCGTCGCCGCCGATGGTGATGAGCGCGTCAATCTCGTGCAGCCCGAACTTCTGCAGCAGTTCATCGGAGCGATCCACCTCACGCACCTCGCCGTTGGGCATCTTGACAGGGAAGCGCAGCGGATTGCCGCGGTTGGTGGTGCCGATGATGGTGCCGCCCAGGTGAGTGATGCCGCGCACGGCGTCGCGGGTGAGGGGGACCAACCCGCCTTGCGGGTAACGCTCCGGGAACATTAGCCCGTTGAAGCCATCGCGGATGCCGACGACCTCCCAGCTCCGGTTGAGGGCCGCCAGGGTGGCGGCGCGGATGACGGCGTTCAGGCCGGGCGCATCACCGCCGCCGGTGCTGATGGCGATGCGCTTGAGATTTACATTGGGCACACTGGCTCTCCTTGTGGAAATCGCTAGCAGCCAGTGCGAATTATAGCCCGTGGCGGCTTGTTTGCCGCGCGGGGATCGTCGTCTTCACTTCATGAACAATGCGAAGGTGAGATGCTCCCAGAGTCTGCCGGGGAGGAAAGACACACGCGCCTGTCCGGCGGCCTGCGCGGCGAGGAGCGCCTCCGCCTGCTCCGGGAGCACCGCGCCCGGGCTCAGCAGGTCCACCTCGCCGGCGATCAACGCCTCCACAGCTGCATCCGGCGTCATGAAGAAGCGCACGACGAGGTTGGGTGTGGCGGGTGGGCCTTGAAAGTAGAAAGGGTTGGCGGCGAAGACCATGCGCCGCCCGTACGTCCACTCCTTCAACACATACGGCCCCACGCCGAGCGGGCGCTGCGAGGCCTCGGCGTAATCTCCCCATTGCGAAGCGGGCACCTCGGCCAGCCGCCGCCCATCGCTGAGCACCTGGTGGGCGGGCTGCCGATCAATGGGCGGCAGGAAGTAACGCGGATCTTGATAGCCCGGCTTCCAGGTTACGACGTAAGCGGTGTCGCCGACGAATTCCACGCGCGCGGCTTTGTCACAGACTGCTGGTAGGTTGGCCGACCAGCTCTTCAGCGTCTCCAGCGTGGCCGGATCACACAGAAAGCGATAGGCCAGTTCGTAATCGGCCTTTGACACGGCCACGCCATCCGACCAGCTCAGGCCGTCCACAAACTCGTACCTCACCACGAGCTGTTTCATCTGCGCTGTGCCGCCCTTGAAGTCCACCTCGTTTCCCTCGGCGTCGCGGAGGCGGACTCCGGGCGTGAGTGCCACGGCGTTTCCCTCCGCATCCACGATGTGCTCTCCCTCTTTGACTTCGGCGATGTTGTTCGTCGCCGCGCCGTTGTCGAGGGTTGGCAGTCGTTTGAGCGTCACCGGCTGATAGCCATAGTTCAGGCTGGTGTAATCCAGCCCGGCGATCAAGGCGCGCAGTGCCTGGGTGATAAAAGCAGGCTCCAGGGAAAGCAGCGAGGCCGGCTCTGATTTTTCGCCGATGACGAGGGTCTCTTTGCCGGGAATGACCCACTGCGCCGCGTTCCAGGTGTAGAGCTCCTGGCTTACGTCGAGGGTGGCGTGTTGCAGGGCGGGGTGGCTGGCCAGCATGTCGCCGACCCGGCGGAAGAGCGGGAGGCTGGGCAGATCGCGCGTGAATTCTGCCTGCACGATGTGATATGCCTGGCGCCGGGTTTGCGGGTCCAGGCTGCCGCTGGCCGTGCGGATGGCCTGATCGGCAGCGGGATTGCACCATCCCGCATAGTTTTGTCCGCGCCAGCCGTTCTCGGGCGCAGGAACCCGATCGCAGGCGTACAGGTTGCGCCCGCCGGGATCCGCCTCGCTCATCCAGCCGAAGGCGGCCAGCTCGAAGTCGCGACGCGCCAGGCCGGTCGTATCTCCGAAGAACCACTCGGCAGGGGTGTGCCGACGAACGATCCGCATCCCGCAGGCCCTCATCTGCGTCTCAAAAGCGGCCGTCCAAGTCTTGCGAAATTGCGCCTCGGTCGTGGTCAGTGCGAGCGCCAGTTCTTCGCCGGCCGCATTCGTTCGATAGGTTGCGCCTGCGGCCAGCCTCCAGCCCGCTTCCTCGAGCAACGCCCGACCTTTCTCGGGGTCGAACGGGTAACGCACGAGTGTCGCATGGTCCTGGGGATATGCCCAATGCTCGGGCGGGATGAAAGAGTCCAATTCGAGCAGGGTGGGGTCTTCGAGCCAGGGATAGACCGAGCGAATGAGGTCTGCGCGATCGGTGCAGTGTGCGATGGCCCGGCGCACGCGCACGTCGCCGAGGATGGGATGCGGCGTGGTGAGCGACGGGGTTGGCGAGGCCGTGGCCGGCGGCGTCGTAGGGGTAGGCGGCGCTGTGGTCGGGGTTTCAGTGGATTGCACGATCAGCGGCGCGTCCGGGCTGGCGGCGCCGTGGCCGGCGGTGGGCGTGGGCGCTTCGGGGGTGATGGCCCGGCACCCGGCGAGGGCGAGCGCAAGCATTACCGACGCGAGGCGCGATTTGTAAGGAGCGCGGTTGTAAATCCGACTTCTGGGCAAGGGTTCGTCCTTTCCGTAGTTCAGTGGTCGTGCGTTGCCCCGGGGCTTTCTCACTTCTGGGCAAAATTCACCAGCAGCAGACCCCTCGAACAATCCGCGAAGGTCTCCACCGCAATCCAATCCGAGAGCGGCTGGCCACGCCTGTCTCGGAGTTGAACCCGAAAGATGCCCGGCGTGATGGCGAAGTGTTCGTCCACTCGGATCTCATAGCCGCCGGGGCCGTATTCGGATTTGCTGCCCGTGAGCGCGTCCCAGCTCCGTCCGCCGCCCTCCAGGTGGACGACCAGACCCGCGAGCGGCGTGCCATTGCGGGCGAAAGCCTGTCCCCCAATCCCCAGCCACTCACAGCCTGCTGCTCTGGCGAAGTTGGGTCGAGCCGAGAGACTGTCCTCTGCCGGAGCGAAAAGGAGGGGGATCGGCGCGGGAACCGTGACTACGGGCGCAAGCGAATGCGGCGAGGCGAACTGCGGCGAGCACATTCGGCCTCCCGCGCCAGGCTCGTCTTTTACGTCCGGGATGAGCAACGGCCCCCGGCGCAGTTGCGGCGGATTGCCGAGCTGATTGAGATCCGCAATCGCCGACGCCGAGACCCCATAGGCCGAGGCGATGCAGCGCACGGTTTCGCCGCCCTGCACCTGATGCACGCCGAGGAGGCGGATGACGGGCGGCCCTGTGGGCGTGGGAACGGGGGAAGGCAGGGCGGCCCGTTCCGTGGGCGGCGCGAGGGTGGGCTGCCACTGCGGGTCATGATCCTTCCCCGTGCTCGTCAGCCGGATGGGCATCAATGACTCCGGCGACTGCATTGCCTCGGTGACGTTCATGATGTAAATGCCCGGCGACGCTTCTCGATCCGAGGTGAATGCGATCCATTTACCATCCGGCGCCCAGCGCGGCTCGGCGTGGTTGGCCGGGCGGTTGGTCAGGCGCGTGAGGCCGGAGCCATCGGTCCAAAGTAGGTAGAGGGACTGAACGCCTTCCGGTATGCTCTCGTGAGCCGAGGCAAAGATCAGCCGGGTTCCGTCCGGTGACCAGGCGAGATCATCATAGGCAGGGCGCTGTGGCCTGTCGAAGATCAGGATCGTCTTTTCGCCCGAGCCGTCGGCATTGACAATTCGTAGTTCGTCTCGATAGGCGCCGAAGCGCTGGATGGCGGTCGAGAAATAAGCCAGACGACGTCCGTCGGGAGACCAGGCGTGTGATGCCACGTTGCGTACTGCCTCCAGGCCGAGGACCGCCGGCTGTGTCCTGGCAGGGCTGATAGAAAGTAGAACAGTGGGGGTGTATCGCAGAGAGATGAACGCGATGTGCTGCCCATCGGGCGACCACTTTGGATCAAAGTCGTCAAAGCGATCACTCGTCGCGGAGGTGGCCCCCGACCCGTCCGCGTTGATGACGTAAATCTCACTGCCTCCCTGCCGGTCTTCCTGGGGACGCAGCGCAGCGACGAGACGCGTCCCATCCGGCGACCATGACAGCGGCGGCAGCAACGATGGGTCCCCGGGGCTATCCGTCAGTTGGGTAATGTCGGAGCCGTCGGCGTTCATCACGTAAACCTCCTGCCGTCCCGTGCGGTCGGAGATAAACGCGAGGCGGGTGCCGTCCGGCGACCAGGCTGGGGCCATATCCGCGGCGGGGCTATTGGTCAGATTGCGCTGATCGCTGCC
The DNA here is from genome assembly GCA_037442085.1 of Anaerolineae bacterium. Taxonomy (GTDB): domain Bacteria; phylum Chloroflexota; class Anaerolineae; order Anaerolineales; family UBA6663; genus JANWXR01. Next base: position 4,715 of record JBBIQY010000009.1, on the reverse strand, counting down.
GTCCGCGTTCATCACATAGATTTCGGCGTTGCCGTCGCGCGTGGACACAAAGGCGATGAGTCCGGTTGGGAGGCCGATAGGGGTGGTGGCAGTGGGGATGGCCTCGGTCAGTTGCACGCCCGGCCCCCTGCTCAGCTCCCCGAGAAAGACGCTGAAGAAAGAGGCGAGCGCCACGAGCGCGACGCCGCCCACAAGTGCTCCAGCCACTCGGAGAATCGGCTGCCGCAGGTTGGATCGCCGAGCGCGGTTCAGCACTTTACGCGGGAAGTCGGCGGGCAGAGGGTGCGTCTCCCAACGCGCACGGAGGGCATGGGAGAGATCGAGTTGCAGGGCGTCGAGTTCGGCAGCGAGTGTGCGGCATTCGGCGCACTCGGCGAGGTGCGCATCGAGCGCAGCGCGCTCGCTCTGGCCGAGCAGTCCGTCGGCGGCGGCGTGCAGAAGTTGCGAGGCTTGGGCGTGTGTCATGGTCATGTCCGCTGATCGAAATCATCGGCTAACGACGGCGCGGCAGTATGCGTAACCTCATCGGAGCAACTCCTCCTGCCCTTCGGCGCACATAAGTTCCGCCCGCTCCTTCAACCGCGCTCGCAGCCGTTCGCGCGCAGTGAAGAGCCGCGAGTGCACGGTGCCCTCGCTGATCCCCAGCAGCTGGGCGATCTCGGCGGTGGAAAATCCCTGAGCGTAGCGCAAGATCACGGGCAGGCGATGCTTCTCGTCGAGGGCGGCGACGGCGTCCCATAGCTCGGCGTCGGCTTCATGCTGGATAACGACGGCTTCCGGATCGGCGGGCGCAGTGCCTCCTGGTCTGAAAAGCGCGCGGAGCGCACCCAGCAACCGGCCCCACGTCCGGCGTTGGCGCAAGCGAGCGCGGCAGACGTTCAGCGTGATGGCGTACAGCCAGGTCGTGAGCGCCGCCTCGCCGCGGTACGCTTTCAGCGCCCGCAGCGCGGCGACGAACACATCCTGCGCCGCCTCGTCCGCCTCTGCCGAATCGTCGAGGAGGGAGAGCGCGAGCCGATACACGGCCGGTCCGTGCGCACGGACGAGGGCCTCGATGGCGAGGGTGTCCCCCGCCCGGCACCGTTCAATTAACTGCGCGGTCTCCACGCTGTTTAGTCTATTCCATTCATTTCATTAGATGCGCGCCGCGGGAAAAATCTTCATTCGTCTGCGAAATTCGACCCTCCCCTCGTCCCTCCAACTAAGGAGTGCGTGCTTCCATCTCCCTTTCAGGCGACTATGGTAATGTTACCAGCGAGCGCCCCGACCGGCGAACACTTTGATACCGATGGCTTACCTCAATGGCGCCACGCTGCGCGGCGCAACACCCAGCCCGGCATTGCACCGCGCTCTCCAGCACACGCTGCTGTACGCCGACCTCTTCGATTATCCGTTGACGCTTGTGGAGGCCTGGCGCTACCTGATCGGTGTGAAGGCGACGGTGTGGGAAGTCCGGGCGGCCCTGGCGGCGGCTGTGCACGCCGGAATCTTCACGCACCATGCCGGCTTTTATAGCCTTGGAAACCGCTCGGAATTAGCCGCCTTGCGCACCGAGCGGGAAAGGCGCGCGCGCGTGCTGTGGTGGCACGCCCGGCGCTGGGGGGCGGCCCTGTCGGCGCTGCCCTTTGTGCGGATGGCGGCGGTGACCGGCGCGCTGGCTATGAACAACACGGCGACGGACGATGATGATATTGACTTCCTGGTGTTGACTGCGCCGGGCCGTGTCTGGCTGGCGCGCATCCTGTGCATCGGACTGGTGCACGTCGCGCGGCGCTTTGGTGTGGCGCTGTGCCCCAACTACGTGCTCTCGGCCACGGCGCTGGAACAGTCGCCGCGCAACCTCTACATCGCCCATGAACTGGCGCAGATGGTGCCGCTCTCCGGCTATACGCTGCACGCTGCCATACTGGCGGCAAACGAGTGGGTGTTGGAGTTTTTGCCAAACCTCGAGGTCAAGGAGCGGGGGCCGGCAGACGGGAGATGGGCCATGGCACAGAAGTTGGGGGAACATGTCCTGGCGAACGGACTGGGCGATTGGCTGGAACGCTGGGAACGGGGACGCAAACAGCGCAAGTTCGCTCGTCAGGCCGCGCGCTCTGCCGCCGCCCAGCTCGACGCCGACCATGTCAAGGGCCACTTCAACGACCATGGCGCGCGTGTGCTGGCGGAGTATCAGAGCAGGCTGGAGCTTTATCGGGTGGAGGAAGGGTGAAGGACATGGACGTTCTCTTCGGCCAGTCTTACTTTCTACGCTTCGACCCGAAGCTGTGGGCGGCAAAGCAGCCATACCCGCCGCTTGGCACGCTGTATGCGGCCAGTTATGTGCGCGCGCGCGGCCACACCGTCGCGCTGTTCGATGCGATGCTGGCCGAGAGCGAGCAAGAGTGGGCCGCCGCCCTCGACCGCCATCAGCCGCGCTTTGCCGTTCTGTACGAGGACAACTTCAATTACTTGAGCAAGATGTGCCTATTGCGGATGCGCCAGGCCGCCTTCGTCATGATCGAGTTGGCGAAAGCGCGCGGCAGCACCGTGATCGTGGCCGGGGCCGACGCGACCGATCACGCCGGCCTGTATCTGGAGCGCGGCGCGGACTTTGTGCTGATGGGTGAGGGCGAAGCCACGCTGGGTGAATTGCTTGACACGTTGACGGGACGCTCGGCGCGGCCGCTCACGGATATTCTGGGGTTGGCGTGGCGGGCTGGCAGCCCACCCTCCGCCGTCATGCTCAACCCCCGTCGCCCCGAACTCAAGCACCTGGATGATCTGCCGTTCCCCGCCTGGGATTTGGTGGACCTTGAGCGCTATCGGCGCGTGTGGCGTGAACGGCATGGCTATTTCTCGCTCAACGTGGTGACCACACGCGGCTGTCCCTATCACTGTAACTGGTGCGCCAAACCCATCTGGGGCCAACGCTACAACGCGCGCTCGCCGGAGAACGTCGTGGCCGAGCTGGTTTATCTGAAGCAGAACTTCGCGCCCGACCATCTCTGGTTCATGGATGACATCCTCGGCCTCAAGCCCGGCTGGCTGGAACGCTTCGCCCGGCTGGTGCGCGAGGCCGACGTGGTCACGCCGTTCAAGTGCCTGCAGCGCGCCGATCTCGTCACCGAAAAGACCGCCGCCGCGCTGGCCGCCGCCGGCTGTCACACGGTCTGGATCGGGGCGGAGTCCGGCTCGCAGAAAGTGCTGGATGCGATGGACAAGGGCCAGACGGTGGACGATATCCGCCGCGCCGCCGCCCTGTTGCATCGCCACGGCATCGCCGTCGGGTTCTTCCTGCAGTTCGGCTACCCCGGCGAGACTTGGGCCGATATCACGCTCACACGCCGGATGGTGCGCGAGTGCGCGCCCGACGACATCGGCATCTCGGTTTCTTATCCCTTGCCCGGCACGAAGTTCTATGAACGCGTGAAGTTGGAGCTGGGCGTGAAGCAGAACTGGGAGGACTCGAACGACCTGGCGTTGCTCTATCGCGGCCCGTTCCCTGCGCCGTTCTACCGCACGCTGCACCGCCTGATCCACGCCGAGCACCGGCTGGCGAAGTGGCGACGGACGCGGCGTTGGGAACGCTGGCCGTGGATGTTGCTGGAGACGTCACACTGGCTGCGCGCGCGCTTGGCGCTGATGACCTTTGTGGCGCGTGATACCTGAGGCCCGCCCGCCGGCCTTCGTCCAATGTTCGACTCCGATGCCATCAACCTGGGCTTCTCGCGCAAAGCGCTGGTGTACGACGCCTACGGCGCGGAGCACCCGGCCATCCGCTGGACGCGCAGCGTTGTGCGGACGCAGGTGCTCTCCCTCCCTGTTTGGGAGCGGGCTGAGGGGAGGGCTGGCAGGCTCCTGGAACTCAACGCCGGCACCGGCGACGACGCTGCCTACTTCGCCGAGCGCGGCTTGTGCGTTCACGCTACCGATCTGGCCGATGGCATGGTTGCGGAGATCCGGCGCAAGATCGAGACGCGCGGCCTGCACGACGTGCTCAGCGTGCAGCAGTTGTCGTTCACCGAGCTGGAGCGCGTGACGGGCGCTCCGTTCGATGCAGTCTTCTCCAACTTCGGCGGTCTCAACTGCCTCCCCGATCTGCGGCCCGTGGCGGAGAAGCTGCCGCTGGTGCTCAGGCCGGGCGGTTACGTGGTCTGGGTGATTATGCCGCCGTTCTGCCCGTGGGAGCTGGCGCAGGCGCTGCGCGGCCGCTTCGCGGTCGCCTTCCGCCGCCTCCGGCGCCACGCCCGCGCGCACGTCGCAGGCGCATACTTCTCGACTTTCTACTTTCCACTTTCCGAAGTTCTTCGGGCTTTAGGCCCCTCTTTCTCGATTTCCGATCTCCAATCTCTCTCGTTGTTCAGCCCGCCTGCCTTCATGGAAGGTTTCCCGCGTCGTTTCCCGCGCCTGTTCCGCTGGCTGACGCAGGTGGACGCGCGCGTGACGCGCTGGCCGCTGCTCAACTCGATGGGCGATTTCTTCATGCTGACGGCTCGATACGACAAGGGAAGGGAGAAAAACTGAATCACTAGACGTTATAAGAAATAGGGTTTTTGGCATCATCGCCGAAGCGCACGTTTGCGATGGCGGACACGCAAATTGTGCACGCTCTTAACTGGTTTCAAGGAGCTAACAATAGAGCGAGTAAGGATGAGAGCAAAGCCTTCCCGCGCCGCCGGACATTGTGGACGAACTCGAAGAAGCCTAGGTAGAGCGGCAACTTCTCTTGGGAG
>JBBIQY010000008.1:0-59091 GCA_037442085.1 Anaerolineae bacterium | reverse complement strand
GGAAACAAGGCGCGGCGCGACAGGCCGTCGCCCATTGACCCGCTTCAATGGGGCCACGCTCTTTCAAGCGTGGAAACTTGCCCGGCGCAGACGATTTGACCGCCGTCCTCAGGCTTCAATGGGGCCACGCTCTTTCAAGCGTGGAAACTTCGAATTGGGCATTGCCCTCAATGGCCTTGCTCGCGCTTCAATGGGGCCACGCTCTTTCAAGCGTGGAAACGGACGATAGCTGACTGGCTTCGCCCGCGTACGCGCCGCTTCAATGGGGCCACGCTCTTTCAAGCGTGGAAACTTAGTAAGGCCTAGCCCAACAACACATTCCGCCAGGCTTCAATGGGGCCACGCTCTTTCAAGCGTGGAAACCCGAGGCGAAGCCCGGCCGCCTGAAACGCTGTCTGCAGCGGCTTCAATGGGGCCACGCTCTTTCAAGCGTGGAAACTATTTTTGGACGACCGGAGTTTCGGGCGATGGTCTAGGCTTCAATGGGGCCACGCTCTTTCAAGCGTGGAAACAGCGCATAGCGCCGTGCAGTCACGACACTGACTCCGCTTCAATGGGGCCACGCTCTTTCAAGCGTGGAAACCACGCCCGTTTCTGGGCCTGTAATCCATGGGTATTTTAGCGCAGTTTGCGAGAACGGCAGTCTTTGCGGCTTCATCGGCTTCCTCCTCGGTGTTTGGATGGTGTATTCTTCGACTTCCCTTCATTAAGAGTCCAGGTTGCGAGCGGTGGAGCTTGGCGGCGCCGCCACCTCCGCGCTCGCGGCTCGAAATCCCCAAAAAAAGATGACTACTCAGCCGTATCCTTCGACTGCGCGGCGCGCACCCCTTCGGCAATCCTTCGGCTTCGCTCAGGATGTAGCTCAGGGCGCGGCCTGAGCGGAGCGAAGTCGAAGGGCGTGCGCCGCTCCGCTCAGGATGCTGCCGGGCTGAGCAGTTACAAAAAAGTTGTTAAGGTGCTAGCCCCGGGGCAGGCGCCCGGGCGGCGCGTTACACGATCACTGCCTCATGCACCGTCGGCCGGTAAGCCATGCCCAGCGCATGTACGTTCACCTCGCGCTGGCCCCCCGCCGGGCCGAGCGGGAACAGCAGCACCTGATCTTCGTCGTGCTTGATGGCCTGCGTCAGCTTCTCCATCAACTCGACCCGCTCCCGGTCGTTCAACTCGCACCGGAACACCGAATACTGCAAATGGTCGCCGTAGCCGCGCATGAGTTTGAACACGCGCCGCCAGCGCTTGTCGTCGCGGATGTCGTAGGTGACCACATACAGCAGGCGCACGGCTACCTCGTCACAAAGGCCGGGTACTCCGGGATCTCGCCCGTCAGCGCCCGGCCCAGCAGGCGCGTCTGCACCTCCAGCACCCGCCGGTAACTGATGCGGTATCCAAAGATCGGGTGCGTGATGAGCGCGTCCAGCCGCGCCTCGTAGGCGCGCAGATACTTCTTGCGCCCCTCCGGCGTGAGCATGCAGGCCGGGCCGCGCCGGATGAAGTCCGCGGGCGTCAGGATGCCGTTGTTGATCACGTTCAGCGCCACCGAATCGGCGATGAGCGGGCGGAACTCCTCCATCAGATCAAGCGCCAGCGAGGGGCGGCCATAGCGCGGCTGATGGTAGAACCCCAGAAACGGGTCGAAGCCCACCGCCAGCGCCGTCACTGTCAGCTCCTTCGCCAGCAGCGCATACCCGTAGGAGAGCAGCGCGTTCACCGGGTCGCGCGGCGGGCGGCGGTTGCGCCCGTTGAAATCGAACCGCCACTCCCCGCCCTCCGGCTTGCGCTTGAGCATCCCAGCGAACACCGAAAAGTACTGTTTGGCCGCCAGCGCCTCCACGCCCAGCAGCGAGGCCTGGCTCTCCACCCGGCCCGCCTCGCGCGCCAGCCGGTTGAGGCTCTCCACGATCTCCGCCGGCGGGTCGGGGTGATTGCGCATGAGCAGGGTGCGGCAGTTGCGGATTTTGGCCGCCACCCAGGCGGCGGCGAACTTCAGGCTCTGGGCCGGGTCCAGCGCGGCGCGGTACTGCGCCAGCCGCAGTTCCACGTTCTTGTGCATCATCCCGTGCGCCAGCCCCTTGAACCAGCCGCCCATCGAAAAGAACAGCACCGGGATGCCGCGATCCATGGCCTCGCTCAGCGCCTGGGTGCTGATCTGCACGCTGCCGAAGAGGGCGACCTGCGAGGTCTCGAACAACCGGCTCTCGCCCAGGCGCTTGTCCTTGAGCCAGGCTTCCAGCGACTCGCCGCTTTTGCCCACCCGCGCGCCCTGCTCCTGCACGTACATCGGCAGGGCGTCGTCGCGCGCCGGCATCAGGCGGCGCACGCGGTCCTCCTCTTCCGAGGCCGGCGCGGTCTCGGAAACGCCGTCGGCCTGAGCGGCTGCCAGCAGGCGCGTCTCATCCGGCAGGCAGATGCCCACCAGGGAACAGCGCGGGCACTTGGGGCTGTCTTCCAGCGGCGGCGGGATGCGCCCGCTCGCGCCCATCTCGCGCAGGCCGCGCGCCAGCTCGCGCGTGCGGGCGATGAGCGCCTCGTCGAACTCCACCGTCACCCGCGTCTTGCTTTCGATGTAGTAGATCACCCCGCGCTCGCAGTGGTAGCCGTTGGCGCGCAGCACCAGCCCCTGCGCGCACAGTTGCACCCGATCCGGCTCCCACGCGCCCTCCGGCAGGTCGGGGGCCGCGCCGCGCTTGTAATCCACCGGGGTCACCATCTCGCCTTCCCCCTCGATCAGGTCAATGCGCGCCGTCAGCCCCTCCTCCTCCGCCGAGAGCCACACCGAACGGGCGTGGATGGACTCCGGCTCGCCCTCACCCCCATCCCCCTTTCCGCCGGGAGAGGGGAGCGCGCCGCCCTCCCGGTCCACCACGCGATGTTTATAGCGCCCGTCGGCGGTGTCGGCGTTGTCCTCGAAGTCGCCCTGCACCCATTCCAGGTAGGCCAGGCGCGGGCAGTAGGCGAACTCGTTCACCATGCGCGCCGGCACACAGTCCGGGAGGTCGCCCCCCAATTCGGGGGGCAGGCGGGCGGGGGAGGGGACAGTCATCGGCAGAGAGACCTGACATGTTTTGGAAACCTGTCAGGTCTGAACCGGCACGAACAGGCCGAGGCCGAAGTGGCAGGCGTAGCCGAGGGCAATGGGGCCGCTAACAGGCTCGCCGAACTCAATTTCAAAGCCTTTGCCAAAATCTGCGCCGCGCCGTCCCTCGCCGAGCACGCGCTGCTGACGGAAGTGCCGCCATGCCAGCGGGCGGCCCTCCAATTCCAATTCGCGCACTTCATTCACGCGCACCGGTTCGGGCAAACCGCGCCGCGCCAGTTCCTCGCGCAGGTTCATCTCAGGTAACTTCCAGCGCGGGAACTTGTCGCTGTCCTTCTTCGCGCCGCGCGTCTTGTAATGGCGCGTGGGGATGAAGGGCGTGGCCGAGCGCCAGACGCGGTCGGCGGGCAGTTTGTCTTCCGTCCCCAGCCAGACCACATTCAACTCGATGCTGCTCGGCCCGCGCGTCTTGCGCCAGGCATCCAGCGCGCTCAGCTCCTGCGGGCCGAAGCCTTCGGCGGCGTACAGGAGGATGTGGTCAAGCTTGCCGTCGCTATCCCCATCTATGGGAAGGAAGAAGGCGTGGCGATGCTCAGCCAGCGGCGCGCCATCAGATTGCTTGCCGGAGAACAGCGGTGAGGCGGCCCCGCCATGCAGTTTGCCGAAGATGCCCTGCACCCGTTTGCGCGCCAGTTCGGCCACGTACACAGTTTCAGTCACACGCGGCAGAACCGGCCCGTCGAGCGCAAAGCGCAGGAGGCGTGGGCGGGCGGTTTCTCTGGCCGCGCGCCTGCGTGAAGGCGGCGGGGGCGTGAGCGCCTGCGCCGGGCGCCGATACGTCACCCAGCGCGAACCGGGCGGGTCCGACCAGCCTTCGTCCTGTATAGCGGGTGTTTCGGCCAGCAGGTTCCATGGCGGATCGGGGCGATAAGCCTTCTTGCCGTAACTCCAGCCGTTCCAGCCGGCGGGGTCGGGGCAGAGCAGGCGCACGGACTCGGCGCGGTCGGGGGTGGGGCCGTGGATTTCGCCGGTGCCGGCGTCCACCCACGCGCACGGTTCGCCCCCCAGCATGTCCCAATCGCACAGGCGCGCAACGCACCATGCTTCGGCGCGGCCCAGAAAGTTGAGGCGGCTGAGTACGCGCGTCAGCGCCTCCCGCTCCTGAGCCGTGAGTTCGGCCTCGGGCCACAGCACACCGACCTCGGCCTCGGCTTGTAGCGCGATGAAGCCGTCGAAGACGAGAGCCGGGGACTCGCCCTTTATTCTTTGAGTCAGAAAACTTCGGGTGTGCGCCAGAGTCGCGGGCGGCAGTTTATAGAGCGGCGGCGCGATGAGTTTCGCCAGCGCCGAGGGCAGATGTTCGTTCACCAGCGCATCGCCGGCCAGCGTGCGCTTCCACACCGCAACGAAGGCGCGGAGCAGACGCCACGGCGCGGGCGGCCACTCGGGGGCGGCCTCGTTCACATGCCGCCCCCAGCCGGTGGCGTGAAAGCGCCCGCCCGGAAAGGATAGGGCTATGGCAAGGGGCATAGTTGCACCTCCTTGAAACCTTTGAGGCCTCGCGGGTCTGGCAGACCTGCGAGGTCTGCGGGGCGATTACGCGTTATCGGCTTCATTGTCGCCTTTGCTCTTCTTGGGAACGTATGTCAGGGTAGTGACAGGCGGGTTAACGAACAATCCCTTCTTGTCGCAGGCCTTGATGAGGCCCGGCAGGGCGGCCTCCAGCTCGTCCAGCGTGGGCGGGGCGTAACCGGCGGGGCGAGTCACCTGCAAGGGCATTTTCACTTGCAAATCGCACGCCGTGCGCAGGCGCAGGCCGCGCGCCAGGAAGCCCTGCACCTTGAAGAGCGCCAGCGCGGTGAGCAAATCCACCGCCTCCTGTGGGAGGCCATAGCCGCGCAGCAGTGCGAGATCGAGGTTGAAGTAAGCAGTGACGTCTTCGGCCACGAATTCGGTGCGGTGGAAGGGCACGTTGCCGAAGCCTTGACGCGTGTCGCCGGAAGGGTTCACGCGATCATTCTTCACGCCGCCGTTCTCGGCCGGCCGCACATTGCGCGCTTCGATGAAACCGGAGAGCGCACGGGTGAGGCGCAGGCGGCCTCCGGCGAGGCTGCTCTTGGCGATGAACACACCGTGCAACACGGCGTTGACATCGTATTTGCACACCACCCTGGCTAGCCCGGCAATGTCCACCGGGCCTGCGCCATCGCCGGTTTCGGCTTTCAACTTATCAAAGAAGGTCGTGTCGCCGCTTTCGAGGATGTACGGCGAGTTGAGGCGGTGGGCTTCCAAGACCGAGGCGGTGAGGAACTGGCGTTTGCCATCCAGCACCTTGATATACGGCAGGCCCTGGAGGCAGGCGACAAGGTCTCCGGCGGCTTCGTCCCAGCCGGCAGCTTCCATCCGGTTTGCCACCGACTGCGCCGATTCGACCAGCAGCATCTCGGTGCCGTCGGCCAGCGTGTAGCGCGCCGCGCCCAAATCCGGGAAGCCGGTGGGCTGGAAGCGCTCGCCCTGCAGGGGCTTGAGGCCGGCCTGCATCAGCAAACGGGCTTCGTTCTTGAGAGGGGAAAAATCGAGTGTGGTCATGTCTGTTTCTCCTTCCCGGCTGGGCGACGGCAGTGCCGTCGCCCAACAATGCCGTCGCCCAGCCGGTTGATTTACAGGGTTGCTTCTTCGGGTTCAACTTCCGCCTCGGCGGCGCGCAGGACGAGCGCGGCGAGGCGCTCCGGTTGAGAGACCGGGATGAGCAGGGCGGCGGCCAGCCGCGCCCGCATCGGCGCGGGCAGGGCATAGCCCATCGGGCGGAGGCCGCGCCCGGACATCGGGCCGGGCATGGGCGTGTGGCCGGAGGCCCGCAAGCGGCGCGCCGCCGTCTCGCAGGCCGCGTTCAGGCGTCCGGCGCGCAGATGGGTGAGGATGCTCGGTTCAGGTTTGATGGGTTTGCCTCCTTCTGTTTTCAGAGCGTGATATTCCGGCAGGAACAACAGTTTGAGCAGGGCATAGGCGCGTGGCACGGGCTGGGCCGCCGGGGCGGGCCGCGTCGGGGCGAGGTCTTCCCAACCGGCTTTGCTCAGGTCAATCAGCATCAGCCCCCACAGCCATTCGGCCAGCCGTTCATCATCCACCTGCCCGGCGATGAAGGCGGTGATGTCCTCGGCGCTGGCGGAAAAGTGCGACTCCAGCGGCAGGCCCTCCAGCCCGAAGCGCACGGCATCCATCAGGCGGCGCTCGAGCACGGCCTCCAGATTGCGCACCAGGTCGTCGCCGGCCCACACGGTGGAGTACCGTTCCTCCGGTTTGGCCCACTCCCAGCCCCACTTGTTGCGCGCCGCCACTTCAACGTTGGTGCGCAATGCGCCCACATCGCCGGTAGCGCGCATGGCCGCCAGCGCCAGCGCAATGCGGAGCTCCGGCGAATCTTCCTGCGCCGCCCTCAGCCACGCCGCCGAGAGCAACGGCGCGGGTCTGACCACAGATTTGCTCTGGCCGATGATGCCGGGCTTGTCGCGGTTGAGCGCCAGCGCCTGCTCGCACTGCCCCAGCGCGCGCACAATTTCGCCGAAGCGCACCGCGCCGCCGAAGCGGCAGTAATCAAAGATGGCTTCGTCCAATCGGCGCAGGGCAGAGGTGAAACGCGGCTGCACGTTGTCGCCTGCGCACGCCCGGCGGAAGCAGTCGAGCCACGCGTCCAGCTCGGCGAGCAAGTTGGCGTTTTGGGCGGGGGTATGAGTTTCGAAGTAGCCAAGCGGAGTCGCCAGATAGGCTTTGCCACTGCGCTTGAGGAAGCTGTATCGAGTAAATCCAGCTAGGCCTCGGTCAATACCCAAACCAGCGATAGCGCGGGCAAAATCCACGGCGTTGCGCGCCTGCCGCTTACCGACCTGCGCTCGCCCTTCTGCAAAGATCTGGCGCAGTTCGTGCAGGCGAGCAGGCCTATTCCAGAGCGGCAACCAGATTTCACCGCGATCGCTCAAATCCCCGCTTGCCACGGCAGTTGCATTCACCGTAAAAGGGAAAGAGGCCTTTTCCTGTGCATTCACATCCAGCCGGCGGGTCACCGAGCCGGCCATCAGCAACGCGCCTTCCAGCATCAGCACGTATTCCCACGGGTTCACCCGCGAACTGCCTTCGAGGCCCTGCCCCGAATTGGGGCCGCCTGCCCGGCCGGGGTCGAACTGCCCGATGGCAACCGGCATCAGGCCGTCCGCCGGCACACCCAGGAGCGCGTTCTTGAGCCAGCCCTCTGCCTCGGGCGCAAGTTCGTCGTCTGCAAAACCGATTTCGACTAAACGCTGCATCAGATTCTGGGTGAAGTCCAGACGCCCATCGTTGCCGCCCGTGCCGAGGATGGGCGGATACTTCTGGCCCTCGTTTTGCAGCACAATGGCGCTGTCCATCCACGCCAGAAATTCGTCGGGCAGTTCGCGCCGATACAGCCGGAGCAGGCGGTCTTTGACTTCGTTTTGCGGCTTCGTGGTTTGCTTCATGTCTTTCAGGATGCCGCGCACCCGTGAAATCACCTGCCGATAGGGCGCGAGCCGCGGCGCTTTGCTTTTGGCAATGGCTTCAACGGCTTTGGTGTTGTCGCCCGAAAAGAAACCACTGCCGCCTGCCCACGGCGCGACAATCGGCGTGGGGATATAGCGCTCCGCAAAGAAAGTCAGCAGGTCGGCTTCGCTCAATGTCGTGTGCAGGACGAAGACATCACCCTCCCACCCAGCGCGGGCGGTCTTATCGGCCTGCTCGGCTACGAGGCGGAAGACGCCCAGCGCCTTGAGATATGAGAGCAATGGTTCCGGTCGGCAGCCAGGCAAACAAATGGCGTTAATCATTGGACACCTCCGGGCGGGCGTTGGCGCTGGCGCGGCGGTCGGCGGCGCACAGCAACGCTTCGAGATAGGCCAGACGGTACGGGCCGTAAGTTTCCAGCAGGTTCAACACGCGCTCGGCCCAACTGGGCTGGCCGTTCTCGCTCAGGCCGAGTTCCATCGGGGCCAGCGAGAAGGTGATTTCGGGGGCGATGACGCCGCCGCCCAATTTCACGGCGGGCATCTGGTCGCCTTCCCACACGCCGCGCGCAAAACGTCGGCCGTCAGGCGCGGGCTTTTCGTTGGGCAGGGAGCGAATGGAGAGCCGCACTTTACCGTGATGGGCGGCCACGAGGTAACAGGCCAGGTCGGGATGCCCCTGCGCCAACATGCCTAGTGCGCTGGCGAGTTCGTGGCGGAAGCCGGGATGTTTATACCGCTCGCTCTTGCCGCTCGATTTGCCCCAGCGGTGCAATTCATCGGGCAGGGCAAAATCCGGCCTGGCTTTGGCAGTCAGCGCGTCTTGAAAGACGTGATACGCCTTGCCCCAATCGTGCCAGCGGGCGGCGCGGCGCAACTCGGCGCGTTCCTTTTCGGTGAGCGACGCTCCCAACTCAGCGAGAATCTTTTCGAGTTCTTCCACCACCTGATTGGTGTGTGCGGCGATGGTCTGCCAGATTTTGCGCTCGGTGGAATAGGGGTCGCCGTCGTTGCCCTCCGGCGTCCGACCGATGGCGTTCAGCGGCGTCACCGGCTCCTTTGCCTCCGGGTCGAATCCCTTCTCCGGCGAGTAACCGCCCGCCTTGGCGCAGAGCAGGTAGATTTGGCCGGGCATGATGTTCTCGGCGCGCTGCCAGCGGCTTTCGAGGAAATCCCAGCGCCAGCAGTTCTGCTTGTTCAGCCACTCCTTTGTTTCCTCGTTCAGCGAGGCCGCGCACAGCTCATCGCGGCCCGGCTCCGCCTGTGGTTCGGGGCGGTTGGGGTCATCGCCCTCCCACAACCGCCAGAACACCTGCACATCGTGTTCGTCGTTCTCGCGGATGTAGAGCGAGATGTCCAAATCGGCGCCGGTCAGATCCGGCGTGGCGTCGAAGAGTTCTTCCGCCGTGCGCCGCCGGATGACGTGTTCGGCCTCGTAGGGATACAAACCGGCCAGCCGTTTCTCCGGCAGTTCGGCCAGGTAATCGCGCAGGGCGCGCGGGCCGACATCGCTCAAGTCTTTCAGTTCTTTGCGGGCGGCTTTCAGTTCTTCCGGCGTGTATGGCGCAGCGTTTTTGACTGCGCTCTTTTTGTCTTCTACATCAACATCAATCCAATACACATCAGCCTGCTTGAATTCACCCTTGCGGTTGCACCGCCCTGCCCGCTGAACGAACGACGCCCACGGCGAGAGTTCGGTGAACAGCGTGCGCGCCGAGACGTCCACGCCCGCTTCGACAACCTGGGTCGAGACGACGATCCCGCCCGTTTCTTCCATCTGCCGTAACGTCTCCATCTTGGCCCGGCGCTCCGGCGGGCGGAAGCGGGAGTGCAGGAGCAGGACTTCCGGCGCGGCGATGAGCGGCGTCTGCTCGGCCGCGGCCTTTCTTCCGCGCCTGGGCGCGGCGGCCGGCGCAGTCAGGGCTTCATACAGCTCGACCGCTTTCTTCACCGTGTTCATCACCACCAGCGTCAGCGCGCCGGGCTGGTGCGCTTCACGGATTTCCTTTGCCAGATTCTTCGGGTCATCGGCGGCGGCTCCGGCGCGCGCCAGCGTTTTGACGGCCTTCAGGCGATTGATTAACGGGCTGTTGCTTGCCTTCCACTCGCTTTTCGTCAGTTCGTGGCGCTCAAGGCCGCCCTCCACCCGCGCCCGAAAATCCACCGTCGCCAGCCACTCCGGGCGCAGGGTGGCCGAGACCCACAGCGTCGGACAGGCGCCCCACACACCGAACTTCTCGCGGAAGGCGGCCAGTTGCGCGGTGGTGGCGAGGCCGCTCCCCATCAGTTGCACTTCGTCGAACACCCACAGGCAGTCGTTGTTGAGCAGGCCGTAGGGCAGAGGCCAGCGGGCGCGGCCCAGGGCGTAACCGCGATTGAGCGCGCGCGAGAGCAGCATATCCTGCGTGCCGATCAGCACCGCTTCGCGTTCCGGGTACAAATCCCAATCGTTGTCGGTCTCGCCGCCCATCAGCAGGTGCACGCCAACCCGGTCAAAACCTGACAGGTCTCCAAGACCTGTCAGGTTTTTGAGCCACCTTTGCACGCGATCATGGGTCTGTTCCACCAGTACGCGCCTCGGCAGGGTGTAGGCCAGCCGGCGCGGGGTGGCGGCGCGCACCTCCGGCGAGGCGTAGCGCCGCCGCCAGAGCCATGCCAGCACAATGGCCTCGGTCTTCCCCGCCCCGGTCGGCGCTTCCAGCAAGTCCGGCCACGGGTCGGCCTCGGCCAATCTCACCTGATAATCATAGGGCGGGTTGCCCGTTGCCCGTTGGAAAAACTCTCGATACTCCATATTCACTCCTTCGCCCAATTATGGCGAAAACACATCGAAACGACATGCGGGATTTCCCGCAATTCACTCAGATTCATACACCCGCGCCGCCGCCCGCATCTCCTCCGCGATCTCGCGGCGCATTTCGCGCCGGGCTGCCTTTCACGCTATAATCGAGTCCAGTGAAGTTGGACTGAAGCCGGTTTTCAGCCGACAATGAGATTCGACGAAAGGAGGCGCACATGGAACAATCCAAAGAGAGTTTGCTCGACCAGTTGTTGAAAATGGCGCGCTTGCTCCCCGCCGATAAGATCGCCGAAGTGCTCGACTTCGCAGCCTATCTGCGCACTCGTCCCCAACCGCCGCCGTCACGCCCGGAACGCGGTTCGCCGCAGGCGCTCTTGCGGCACGCGGGCGTATTCCAGTTTGCCTCCGGCGAACTCGACCGTTTGCTGGCCGACATTGCCCAAATGCGCGCGCTAGACATGGAAGGGTATGCCTGATTACCTGCTGGACACCAATCACGCCACCCACCTGCTGGGCGGCGCTGAAACTCTGCGCCAGCGGATTGAGGCAACCGCGGCGACCGGTCAAAAATTCGGTGTCGCCATGACCGTGGTGGGCGAACTGTTCTACGCGGCCTATGCCAGCCAGCGCCGTGACGACAATCTCCGCGCGCTGCGCGCCTTCATCGAGGATATTGTGGTCTGGCCTTACGACGAACTCGCCGCCGAGGAGTTCGGGCGTATTCAGGCCGAGCAAAAGGCAAAAGGCCGCCCCATTCCACCTCTCGATGCTCAAATCGCCGCCGTCACCCGCCTGCATCGTCTCACTCTCCTCACCGCCGATCATCACTTTCAACTCATTGACAACCTGAGCGTCGAGAACTGGTTGGCGTAGTCGCCCCGGTCGGCGCTTCCAGCAAATCCGGCCAGGGGGCGGCCTCGGCCAATCTCACCTGATAGTCGTAGGGCGGGTTGCCGGTTGCGGTTTGGAAAAACTCTCCATACTCCATATTCACTCCTTCGCCCAATTATGGCGAAAACACATCGAAACGACATGCGGGATTTCCCGCAATTCACTCAGATTCATACAACCGCGCCGCCTCTCTCATCTCCTCCGCGATCTCGCGGCGCAGGTCTTCGGGGGCCAGCACCTCACAATCCTTGCCCCACTGGCGGATCCACGGCTTCATCTCCAGCGTGCTGCCCACCCTTATCGAGAGGATACAGCCGCCGTCGGGCAAATCCTCGCGCTTCTGTGAGTAGTGCCACTCGCTCTCGCGCACCCGGTCGGCGGCGGTGCCGGGCGTAAAGCGCAGGCGCACCTCCACCGGCTCACTGCCGCTGCCCCAGTTCACCCCCCAGGCGTTGTGCAGATATTTGTAGGGGTCAAAGTCGGCGGGCACGCCGAAGGGTTCTTCGGTCGGCGTCACCCGCGCCAGCCGGTCAATCTTGAAGGTGCGGATGTCCTTGCGCAGGTGGTCGTAGCCCATCACGTACAGCGAGTAGCCCACGCCGGAAGGCTCGATGAAGTACGGCTCGAACAATCGCTCCACCGCCGGCTTGTGGGGCCGGTCCTTCTCCCACAGGCGCACGCGTCTGCGGTTGGCCCAGGCTTCCGTCAGGCATTCCAGCACGCGGGTGAGGTGAGGCAGTTCGCGGCGGGTGCGCACCACAGCGGCGGCGCGGGCCATGTGCCGCTGCATCAGGTCTTTGGGCATCACGGCGGCCAGCTTCTCGATGGCCTGCGCCACGTGCGGATGGTGCGAATCGGCGTAGCGGGTGAGCAGGCGGGCGGCCAGGAACAGGGCGGTGGCCTCGTGCAGGTTGAGGCGCACGGCGGGCAGGTAGTGAGTCCGGTCAATCCCATATTTGCCCTTGTTCGCCCAGATCGGCACGTCGTCCGCTTCGAGCTTGCGCACGTCGCGGAAGATGGTGGTGCGGTCTACGCCGCAGTCTTTGGCAATGTCGGCCAACGAGATGCCTTCATCCCCGGCACGAAAGAGCAAGAATTCCACCCGGCGCAGGCGGGCATAGCCTTTCAGTGATTCTTCGCGGAACGGGGCCACTGCACAGCCTCCTCAATGCAGTTTTTGCACGCTTCCAACGATAGCATAGATCTCGGCGTGAATCCGCAACCGCAAGGGTTATAGTTTTCTCAGTCGGCCAGGAAGAGGCGGCCCCGGTCATCCTCGGCCAGCCGGATGCCCTGCGCCTCCAGCCGCGGCAGGGCGCGCAGCACAGTGGATTTGGGCTTGCCCAGCGCTGCGGCGATTTCGCTCTGGCGCAGGCCGGGCCGTTCCACCAGCAGCGCCACAATGCGGTTGACCGGGAGGGCCGGAAGTTTTCGGTTGGGAGAAGGGGTGTCGGTCATCGTCATAGCCTCCAAATGCGATCTGAAGGCAGCTTACGCGGCGGTTGTTGCATCGGCGGCAACAAACTTGAAACCTGCGGCGCCCTTTCCCAAAATGGCCGGAGCGTAGGAAACTTGCTTGGGCAGCGGGGCCTGCCTCTGTCCCCGCCTGCCAGGGAGCGACCGATGTACGGTTGGCGGCTCGTCGGTGTTTTTGCCTTCAGCTTCTTCGCGCTGGTGGAGTTGGGCGATCTGGTCCTGGAGTTCTGGCCCGGTTACAACGGCCCGGGCGCGGCGAGTGAGCTGGCCGGGCTGAGCAATAACCAGCAAATCATCCGGCTGCTGCTGCTCTCCATGTTCGCCGGCGGCATCTTCGCCGCCTCGCTCGCCACCGTCATCAGCCTGTTCCGGCGCGGGCGTACCGCCCGCTACACCTCGGTGGCCGCCGGCGTGCTGTACATCGTGTATGGGCTCTTTCAAATCGCCTCCGGCCTGTTCTGGATCGCCGCTAATCAAACCGTGCTGATCGCCATCGGGGCGCTGTATCTCGTCTTCGGCCCCCTGGCCATTTGGCTGGGCCGGCAGGCCACGCATTACCGCCCGGAGTTTTAGCGCTCTCTCAAATCCGTCGCCGGGGCGGTTTGCCGATTTGTGTGTAATTTCGTAGGCGCGGCTCTCAGACCCGCGCCTACAGGCCGAATTACACAATTTTCGGCATACGGCCTCGCCGGACGACGAGTGGTCACATACGGGGCGGCGCGCCGGCGAACGGTGAATGCCGTGTTACACTGAGGGCGTACCCCGCTCGAGCGGCCCAACGCTAACGAGGTGTCGCTTTCTACCTGTCCGTCCGGCCTATGCCCCTCGCCACCCCTTCCCGGCTCGAACTCGGCGCGATCCACGAGCTGATTGACTTCAAGGGCCTGCGCGTGCTGGAGATCGGCGCGGGCGCTGGACGGCTGACCCGGCCCTTCGCCGGCGCGGCCAGGCGCTGGATTGCGCTCGACCCCGACGTGGACGAAGTGCGCTGGGCCGCCCGCGACCTGCGCGAACTGCCCCTGCCGACGGTGCGCCTTGCGCTGGGCGATGCCCGGCGGCTCGGCTTCCCGGATGGGGCCTTCGATCTCGTCTTCTTCACCTGGTCGTTGTGTTGAATCCCCCAGGCAGACATGACCTCGGCGGTCGCCGAGGCGCAGCGGGTGCTGAGATCGGGCGGGCTGCTGCTGGATATTCACCCCACCGACGAACCGTCCACCCTGGAGGTGTGGTACGCCCTGAGCCGGGACGGCGCGGCACAGGTGACCGCCGAAAATCTGGAAGCCGTGCAGCGCACGCCGCTCGGCCCGCTCCGGCATGACCCGGCCATCCGCCGCGACTTCACCCACGCCACCGAGGCGCTGGTGGACGCGCTCGACGTGCGCTTCGATTTAGCCGCCGTGCGCACCTTCGAGTATCAATACTTCTTCGACTCGCTCGACGAATTGACCGACTACCTGGAGGACAACCACGAGCACGCCCGCGCCGACGATGCGCAACTGGAGCGAGCCGCGGTGGTGCTGAGCCGGGCGCCTACACCCCCCAAGCTCGTCATCATCCAGCGCACGCTGGTGACGGCGCTCCGTAAACCCTAGCGCGGCGTGTCTCCAGTCGGTGACTCGGACGGAGCAGATGGGCCGTCAGGCCAATCGCTTGCGTCTGTGCCGACGACGACCAGCAACCAGTCTTGCGCATCTGGCCGCGGCGGCGCCGTCCAGTTTCCGGCGACGGGGTGCAGGCGAGGCGCGATCACAATCTCTTCGCCGGTGCGTGGGTTGAGCCAGCTCGCGGCAAAGGCCGTCCCCTGGGGCAGGCCGTGGATCGTCACGACGGCTGGCCCAGCCTCGGGCGTGGCGGTCGCGGCGGGCAGGTAAGCCAACCGGTCGCGCCCGCCGACGATGGCCAGCAGTGGCCCATCCTCATGGCCCGGGCCCCAGCGCGGCGTGATGGCCTCCGGCTGCGGTTCGATCTCCCACCAGCGCCAGGCGCTTAGCAACCGTTTCGCCAGCCCGAGGTGTGCGGCGCCCGGCAACTGCGCCGCCTCGCGCCAATCGGCCCGGCCCCATTCCGCCCGAAAGCGGTCCGCGTGCGTGCTCATCTGCCACAGGCCGTGCGCACCATAGCTGTGGCCGGCTGCGCCGGCAAGCAGACACATCCAGAAGGCG
The DNA here is from genome assembly GCA_037442085.1 of Anaerolineae bacterium. Classification (GTDB taxonomy): domain Bacteria; phylum Chloroflexota; class Anaerolineae; order Anaerolineales; family UBA6663; genus JANWXR01. The sequence continues at coordinate 44,217 of JBBIQY010000008.1, read as the reverse complement.
TAACGCTGGTCGGCCTCCCAGAACCGGCCGAGGATGCCCTCATACCACGGCTCGAGGTTGATGATTGGGCGACGCGGTGTGTGGGTGCGTGCGGCCAGCAGGGCGGCGACCATCGCGTAGGCGGCGTGAGGGGAGTGTCCCGATTGGATGCCGGTGAGCGTGAGCCAGGGCGCGTTGTTGACGGCCTCATGCGAGTAGACGCCGGGGAGGGGATGCACGGTCACAGGATGGCCGTTGCCGTTGGCCTGTGCGAGTGCGGCGCCCACGCGTTCCCAGCCGGCGCGGTGCGCCTGCAGCCGCTCCGCCCGGGCCGGCTTGAGCGATGCCCACAACTGCCGCAGACGACGCCCGGCCGCGGCGAGCCGGCGCGGCGTGAGGCGGCGCAGGCGGCGTTCCCACGGTACCCCTCCTGACGGGCGAGCGGTAGAGGGCGGGAAGTCGCGCTCCAAAAACAAATCGCTCTCGCCACAGAGGCACCAGATCACCGGGTAGGCCGAGTAGCGCGCGGCCAGGTAACGCCAGTAGCGCGTCAGTGCCGCCTCGCCCAGCCACTCCAGGTGATAGCCCCAGCCGCCGACCACACACGGCGCCAGCCCATGCTCGACTAGGCACTGAAGGCGCCGATCCACATAGTCGAAGTAAGCGGGGTTGAGCGCGCTCCAGTCTCCCAGAAACGGCGGCCCGCCCTCGTTCTCCGCCGCCGGGTCCCAGGCCGGGATCTCGGGCGGGATGCCGACGACGAGCTGGATCACGGTGAACCCCTGGGCCGCGCGGAGGCGCGCCAGGGATTGAAACGGCTCCGGCCAGGTGCAGCGACGCGTCGCGCCGTACCACCACGTATCCGCCAGCCAGAAGAACGGCGCCCCGTCCGAATGTTGCAGATAGCGCCGGTTGCCGCTCACGCGGAGCGGGCCGTGCCGGTAGAGGGGGTTGGGGCCGTCATAAACGCCGACGACCTCGAACGCGCCGCGCGCGGCGTCCTGCGCCGCCGCGGTCGCGCCGCGCGCGCTGAAGCGATAGGTGTAGCGGCCGGGCGAGGCCGGTGTGTAACGCACCGCCCAACGCCGGCCGCCGGCCCAGAACGCAGGCGCGACCGTTGTCCGCCCATCCGGCCCGGTGATCGTTGCACTGACTTCGACCTCGGTGTAGGCGTTGCCCTGCAGGTCGGCGTATTCGACGGAAAACTCGTGCGGCAGGCGTGCCAGAAGAGCGGCGGTCATGGGTGGCGGCGCTTGATGAGCTGGAGGCGCGCTGTGCGCCTCACCTGCGCCGCCGTCAGCGACGGCCAAGCACCGCCCCCTGGTACTTCTCCCAGTCCTCGTTGCTCTCGAGGGTGATGACCCGGAAGGCTTCGGCGTAATCCATCTCTTTGCCTCGGGCGCGCTCGGCGGCCCACTCTTTGATGCGCGGCGCGGGGTCCCAATCGCCCATCTGGCTCTTGTGCGTGCGCAAGGCGGCGATCTTCAATTCGATGGTCTCGTCAATCGAGACGAAGTGCGTGGCCTCGCCCCAGTTGTTGACGTACACCTTGCGCACCTTGTGCGGGGTCAGGCCCTCTGCCGCCAGCTCCTCGAACAGGTTGGGCTGGCCTGCCGCCGGGAAGATGGCATCCACCGCCGCCGTGCCCGCCGCGCGATGATCGGGGTGGTTGATGTAGTTGTCGCCGACCCACAACACCGTCGGGTCCATCACAATGCAGACCTCGGGCTTGAAGCGGCGGATCTCGCGCACGATCTTTTTGCGCAAGTCGAGCGTGGGCTGCAACAGACCGTCCGGCTCGCGCAGGAAGATGACCTCGTGCACGCCCACCAGTTCTGCCGCCGCGCGCTGCTCCGCCTCGCGGATGGCGCAGGCCTGCTCGCGCGTCATGCCGTCCGCCGCGATGCCCACCTCGCCGCTGGTCAGCAGCAGGTAGCCGACGCGACAGCCGGCCCTGACCCAGCGGGCCAGCGTGCCGACACAACCAAACTCGATGTCGTCCGGGTGGGCGACGATGGCCAGGGCGGAAGCAGGGACGTAGAAGTTGGGCATAGAAAAAGAGACCGCAGACCGCCCACGGCCGTCAACGGTCTGTTGTCTGCGGCCCGCCATCGGCGGTCGTTACGGCGTCGGTTGCGTTTCGTCGCTCATCAGAAGCAGCACGTCAATGTCCTTGCGGTAGAACATGCCGTCCCGCGTTTGTTCGGGCGCGGGGACGGTGATGGTGACAAAGCCGATGCCTTTGTGCGCGGCGCGGTTGAGCACCAGCGGCTCGTCGCCGCGTTTGAGGGTGAGCGTCCAGGTCTTATCGCTGACCTGCGGCCAATAGCGGCGCGCGGCCCGCACCTGTTCTTCGGTGATGAGTTTGTATTTCCGGGGAGCGTCGGGCATAACGTCGTGGTAAGCCGTGTGTCGGGCGTCACAGGGTCGAGCACCGGGCATCGCCTGGCGCTCGACCCCTCGACGCCAACGCTAGGGATTGAGCAGCAATTCTACCGCCTTCGCCAGCGCGGGGTCAGTGGCTTCGGTGAACAGGTCCCAGCGGGTGGGGACGACATGGTCGGGCACGATGCCGGTCTCCTCCCACACGCCGTTGGTCTCGCCGAGCGGCTCGAAGGTCTCGCTGGCGATCCAGGCGCGCGAGCCGTCTTCGAAGTCGTAGCCCCACAGCCGCTCGACGTTGCCGAAGGTGGTCTGGCCGACGATGAGGGCGCGGCCCGCCAGGCGCAGCACGCCGCTGACGATCTCGCCATAGGAGACGGTGTCCACATCCACCAGCACGATGAGGGGCACGGATTGCGAGCCGTTCACGTCCACCGGCGTGAGCTCCAGCGGCTGCCGCTCCTGGCGGCTGATGAAGTGACCTTGCAGGCCGCCGGTGAACATTTCCAGGATGGGATGGGCCACCGAGCTGGAGCCGCCGCCGTTCTGCCGATTGTCGAGGATCAGGCCGTCGAGCGGGCCGTCGGCCGTCATCTTCTCCAGCGCCTCGCGCAACTGGCCGGGCATGGTCTCATCATCGAAGGAGGGGAAGAACACATAGCCGAGGCGCGTGCCGGGCACCAGGCAATAGTCAATCGGCAACGCGCCGGTGATGCGGCGGCGGCTCAGGGTCAGGTCGAACGGCGCGCCGCCCGGGCGCTGGAGCGTCAGCGTCACCTGGGTGCCCTCCGGCCCGCGCACCCGCCCGGCCTTGAGCGCGCCGTCCTCGTCCAGAATCGGTTCGCCGTTGACTTTGAGGATGACGTCGTGCGAGCGCAGGCCGGCCTCCGCCGCCGGGCTGCCGGGGAAGACGGTGATGATCACGGCGCGATCCGCCTGCGGCACGGCGCTCAGCAGGATGCCGACGCCGACGTAGTTGTTGTTGCCCGCCAGCCGCGCCTCTTCTTCCTTCACTCGCTCCGGCGACCAGAACCCCGAATGCTCGTCGCCCAGCTCGCCGATCATGTTACTCATGGCCTGGTAGAAGTCCTCGTCGCGCAAGCCGGCGCGGATGTAGCCCTCGTACTTATCGCCGATCGCGCGCCAATCGTGACCACGAAAATCTTCGTAGACGTAGTGGGCGTCAACGGTGCGCCAGAGCTGGCGGTAGATGCGCAGTTGGCGCTCGGTCGTTGCCGCGTCCACCGCCGTGGCCGGCGGGGGCGGGGGCGTACTGGACGGCGCAGGCGGCGGCGTGGCGATCACCTCGGCCGGCATCTGCGCCACGACCGACTGGCCCGGCACATAGGCGCACAGCCGCACGCCGTGGGCGTTGACGGCCGGCTGGTCCAGGCCGGGCGTCGGGGTGATGACGGTGACCTCGATCCGGGGCGTCGGCGTCTCGCGCTGGAGCGAGGGCGACGGCGTCGAGGTGGGCGGCGCCGCCGTGGGCGTCGGCGGGTTGGGGATGGGCGTGGCAGCCGGCCCCATCACCGTTTGGCAGGCGAGGGAGGCGAAGACCAGGCTCGCAATGAAGAGTCGTAAACGCCTGGGTGAAACCGGCGCCGCCTTCTGCGAATGCGCGCCCAGGTTGATGCGTCTCATTCGGAAACCGCTCGACCGGCCATCGCCTCATTCGCGAAATTCGAGGCGGCCTCACTTCTCATGACTGTTTTGATGGCGGCGATGTGCGCGGGCGTCGTGCCGCAGCAGCCGCCAACCAGCCGCGCGCCCGAAGCCAGCCACGCCGCGGCCAGGCGCGCATACTCTGTCGGCGTAACGTCGAGCGTGTTCGTCCAGCCTTTGATCTCGTCGGTGTGGCCGATGTTGGCGTACAGGCCGCCGGGCAGCGCGCCGGCAGCCGCGCGCAGCTCGGCGAAGGGCTGCTGGATGGTGGGCGCCGGCGTGCAGTTGATGAGCAGGCCGTGCACGCCGAGCGCGGCCAGCGCGCGGGCGGCGTCCGTCACCCGCTCGCCGGAGAACAGTCGTCCGTCGCTGCGGCACACGAAGCTGACGAGGGTCGGCAGGCCGGTCGCCAACGCGGCGCGCGCCGCTGCCTCGGCCTCGCGGATCGTGTTCATCGTCTCGATCAGGATCAGGTCAACGCCGGCAGCGGCCAGATGCCCGGCCATCGCCGTGTGTTCGCGCTCGCACTCATCCGGCGGCGGCACCAGCTCGGGGGAGTAACAATCTTCCAGCGGGGCCAGCGAGCCGGCGACGAAGGCGGAGGGCGCCGCCCGGCGGGCAATCGCAACGGCGGTGCGCGTCAACTCGGCGGCGCGTTCGCCCAGCCCGCCCTTGGCCAGCGAGCGCTGGTGCGTGCGGAAGGTGTTGGCGGTGATGACTTCGGCTCCGGCCCGCGCGTAATCCGCGTGGATATCTGCCAGGATGTCTTGCGACTCGAGCAGGGCGCGCGCGCTCCACAGCGGCAACGAGGTATCCGCGCCGCGCCGGTCCAGCTCGGAGCCGGTCGCGCCGTCGAGCAGGATGGGCCGTGGGTCGCGCAGGCGCGCCAGGAAATTCATAGACACAAGTGACTCAACGGATGATAGGGATTTGAAAAACGGGTTGAACGGATTTCCGTTCAACCCATCGCCATCCGCTCAATCCGTTGGTGACACATGGATTATAGCAAAGCGGCCCGGGGCAGGAAATTAGCGCGAACTAAAGACCACGACGGTGTCGCCGAGGTTGGCAAAGTTGAACAACCAGCGCGCATCGCGCGGCGCGAGGTTGACGCAGCCGTGCGAGGTCCGGACGCCGAAGCTGTCGTGCCAGTAAGCGCCGTGCAGGGCGCGGTCGCCGTCGTAGTACAGAATCCACGGCACGTCTTCCAGGAAGTAATAGTCGCTGCGGTCGTCGCGGTAGACGCCCGTCATCCGCCCGTAGGTGAACTTGGCCCAGACCTGGAACGTGCCGGGCCGGGTGGGGAACCAGCGCGAGCCGCTGGAGGCCAGCGTGGCGAAGATCAGGTTGCCGCCGCGATATACGCCCAGCGATTGCTCGTAGGTGTCCACCGCGATCACGTCGGGCGGTGTGCCGGGCGGGTGCGTGGGCGCGACGAGCGCCAGGTTGCGTTGCTCCACCCATTGGCCGGGGCCGACCTCGTACCAGTCCCACTCACCCACGCGCTGCACGTTGAAGGGCGTGACGTACTGGTAGCGCCCGAGGTAGGGCGCGTCCGGCGCAGGCGGCGCTCCCGGGGCGGCGCTGACCTGAACGGTGTTGATGAGCCAGCCCACCTTGCCGCCGGGCGGCCCGTCGAAGAACTGGCCGGCAAAGCTGGAGGGCCGTGCTTCCTTCACATCCTCTGCACGCATGTACTCGCCGTGGTTGATGCGGTAGAACGCCTGGCCGGCCACCGTCGCCGTTCCTAACAGGCTGACGAAGACGAAGCCCTTCTCGAAGCGGCGCGCAGGGGGCAGGCCGGCCAGCGCCTCGAGCGGGTGGCGATAGACGGGCGCGGCGTCCGTGATAACGCGCCCGTAGGCGTGCGGCGTCAGGCCGCGATACGGCCGCGTGGCCGTGATCTCCAGCGCCGGCAACGGGAAGGTCAGACCGGCGGCGGCAGCTTTCTGCATGTAAGCGCTCGGCCCGAGGTCGGGGCACTCCGCCGCGCGCTGAAGCTGCAGCGTGAGCGCGCAGAGCGCGGGCAGGTCATCGGACAGGGCGCGTGGCGCTGCGGGCCGCGGATGTGAGGCCCCGGCGAGGGCGGGCGTCTCGGACACCAGCCAGAGCGAAAGCGCCAGGAGCAAACGAATCATGCCGTGTGCGCTCCGCCTTTCTCCGCGCATTTTCTACACACTGCTCTCAAGCGGCTACGGCCCTTCTGCCGCTGCGCTCTCGGCGCGTGCGGCCTCCGGCTGCGACGGGTCGTACACCCAGACGGGCGTGCCGCGTTCGGCCCAGTGGTAGAGCCAGCGCGCGTCGAGGGGCGAGAGGTTGACGCAGCCGTGCGAACGTTTGTAGCCCAGGCTGTCGTGCCAGTACTGGCCGTGCAGGGCGCGGTCGCCGTCGAAGTACATCACATATGGCACGGCTTCGAGCGCGTAGTAGTCGGAGCGGTCTTTCTCGTACGCGCCGCTCATCCGATCGTCCCTCTGCCGCGCCCAGATCCGGAACAGGCCCGGCTCGGTCGCCCACTTATCCAGCCCGGAGGAGATCAATGTGGCGTACACCGGCTGTACACCTTCGTAGGCCACCAGAGTCTGCTCGTACAAATCCACCTGCACCCAGTTGCCGCTCACGCCCTCTGGCGGTGGATGAAAGGTCACCACTGCGACGGCCCGCTGCTCCACCCATTGCCCCGGCCCGACGAGATACCAGTTCCATCGCCCGACGCGCACGCTGCCGAAGATGAACACCTGCCGCCCGCGCGCCAGCCGTGGCGTGGAGCGCGGCGCTTCCAGGCCGGGCAGGGCGCTGGGCCGCACCGCCTTCACCAGCCAGCCAAACGGTACATCGGGCCGCGCCGCCAGCTTCACGCCCTGCCAGCGGCTCGGCTCCACCACCTTCACATCGGCGGCGCGGATGAACTGCCCGCTGCGAGTCTGGTACAGCGTTTGCTCGCCCACGGTCACGGCGTTGACGAGTTGAACGAAGATGAAGCCTGTGCCGACGGAAGCCGAGGGTGCGCCGGTGAGGGCATCCTCCGGCGTGGCGAACAGCGGCGCCTCGGGTGTGAGGACGCGCGCATAGGTCTGTTCCAGCACCTGGGCCGGGCGGGGGAGTTTTTCGACGGCGAGCGTGGGCGCTTCTTTCGGAAGCCGGGCCGCGGCGTACTGCGCCTGGTAGGCGCCCGGGCCGAAGGCCGGGCATCCGGTCATCAGGCTGAACTGCGCGCCCGGCGCACACAGCGCTTCGCCCGCTTCGGGAGCGGCCGCCATCGTCAGCGCCAACAAAAGAGCCAGGGCGTGCATAAGCTGATTATACCGAGGCCGTTCTTTGTCCGCGAAGCTGCGCTTCGCGCGCCGGCGGCCGGACCCCGGTCTGCAGAAGCGTTATACGCCACAGGCCGGTGATAAGATTCGAGTATGTTGCGGCTGCTCTTCATCAATGCCCGTTATCGCCAGATCGTCCTCTTCTTCGCCGGCCTGATCTTGCACTTCATCGTTTGGGAGATCATGCTGCGCAGCCTCGGGTTGGGTTGGCTCTCTCGGCGCACGTTGCGCTCGCGCTACACGCGGGCCGCGCAGCGGTTTCGCGCTCTGGCCGCGCGCCTGGGCGGCGTGATGATCAAGGTCGGTCAGTTTCTCTCCACGCGCGTGGACGTGCTGCCGCACTACATCACCGACGAACTGGCGAATTTGCAGGACGAAGCGCCGCCGGAGCCGTTCGACAGAGTCCACGCGGTGCTGGCGGGTGAGCTGGGCGAAAAGTTGGCGCTGCGCTTCGAGCGCGTGGATGAACAACCGCTGGCCGCCGCCTCGCTGGGCCAGGCGCATCGCGCCTGGCTGGTGGGCGGCGCGCCGGTCGTCGTCAAGGTGCAGCGGCCCGGCATCGAGGCGTTGGTGGAAACGGACCTGGCTGCGCTGCGTGTGGTGAGCAGCTGGCTCAAGCGCTACGGCCCTATCCGGCGCCGCGCCAACGTGGACGCGCTGCTGGCCGAGTTCTCCGCCACGTTGCGGCAGGAACTGGACTACGTGGCCGAGGCCGGCCACGCGCGGCGCTTCGCCGAGATGTTCGCCGCCGACGACGGTGTGCGTATCCCGAACGTGTACGACGAGCTGACGACGACGCGCGTGCTGACGCTCGAGGACGTGGGCTATATCAAGATCACAGACTACGCTCAACTAACGGCGATGGGCCTCGACCGCGCCGAGGTCGCCGACCGGCTGTTCAAGACATATCTGACGCAGATTTTCACGCACGGTTTCTTCCACGCCGACCCGCATCCCGGCAACCTCTTCGTCCAGCCGGCGGGGGAGGGACACGGCTGGCGGCTGGTCTTCGTGGACTTCGGCATGGTGGGCGCGATCACGCCACAGATCCGCGCCGCGCTGCGCGAGGGCGCAATTGCGGTGGGCACGCGCGATCCGGCGCGGCTGATCCGCGCCTTCCAGGCGGTGGATGCGCTGTTGCCCGGCGCGGATCTCGACCGCATCATCGCGGCGCAGACGGAGGTCTTCGACCGCTACTGGGGCAAGAGCATGCGCGAGCTGCGCCAGATTGATCCGCGCGAGGCGGCCCGCTTCGCCCAACAGTTCCGTGATTTGCTGTTCGAGCTGCCGTTTCAGATTCCCGAAAACCTGATCTACCTGGGGCGCACCGTGGCGATCCTCTCCGGTATGTGCACCGGCCTCTCGCCCAACTTCAACGTCTTCGTCGCCCTGACGCCCTTCGCGCAGCAACTGCTGGCCGAGGAGACGCAGGGCCGTAACCTGGACTTCTGGTTGGACGAGGCGCTGAACGTGCTCCGCCGGCTGGCTGCGCTGCCGGCCCGGCTGGACACGGCCCTGAGTCGGCTGGAGAAGGGTGAGTTCACGATTACACAGAAGCCGACGCCCGAGCAGGCGCAGCAGGCGCGTGCGCTGACGCGGGCCGTCAATCGGTTTGCGAGCAGCGTGGTGTGCGTGGGCCTGCTGGGCGCGGGGACGGCGCTCTACCTCAATGGACAGACAGCGCTGGGCATCGGCGGGTGGGGCCTGGCCGGGGCGCTGCTGGCCTGGACTCTGGCGCGTGAGTAGGCCGGTGGCATCGAATTGCGCAAACGGGCGCGAAATAAAAACGGAGCCCTGGCCGGCTCCGTTTTCGGCTTCTCTGCGAACTCTCTGTCTCTGCGGTGAGTATCTTCAGTCTTTACGCTCGGTACGTTTGAGCGCCGCGTCAATCAGGCTGCGGGCAGCCAGCAGCATCTGGCGGCGGGCCTCGCGCCGGTTTTCGACGAAGCCGGGCGGCAGCAGGCTCTCGATGCTCTTACGGGTCGCTTCACCGGCCGCCTTCAGATGCTCGAGCGTCTCTTCCGGCAAAGGCCAGTTATGGCGGGACTGCTTTTCCTCGGACATTGCGCACCTCCGTGGTCATTGGAATTATAGCGCGTCTCAGGCCGCCTCCAGCGCCTTCTCCGCCTGCTTCTGCGCCTTGGCGCGCTGTTCGGCGTTGAGCAGACGTTTGCGTAGGCGCAGGCTCTGCGGCGTGACCTCCAGCAGTTCGTCCTCGCTCAGATACTCGATGCACTCGTCCAGGCTCAGCCGGCGCGGCGGCGTGAGCGCCACCAGGATCTCGGCGCGGGCGGCGCGCACGTTGGTGAGCTGCTTCTTCTTGCAGATGTTGTAGAGCAGATCCTCGGGCCGCACATGCTGGCCGACGACCATGCCTTCATAGACCTCCGTCCCCGGCTCGATGAACAGCGTGGCGCGCTCCTCGGCGTTGCGGATGGCGTAGGCCGTGGCCGTGCCCGGCTCGGTGGCGACCACGCTGCCCAGCTCGCGCCGCTCGATGCTGCCGGCGTACGGCAGATAGGCGTGGAAGAGCGCGTGCATCTGCCCCGTGCCCTGCGTCGCCGTCAGGAACTGGTAGCGGAAGCCGAGCAGGCCGCGCGTCGGCACGAGGTAAGTCAGGTACACCGAACCGTCGCCGCCCTGGTGCATGTTGGTCATCTGCCCGCGCCGCCTGCCCAGCATCTCGATCACCGTGCCCAGGTGGCTTTCGGCCACCTCGATGTGCACTTCCTCGAACGGCTCGAGCAGCTCGCCGGCCTCGCCCTTCATGTAAATCACTTCGGGTCGTGAGACCTCCAGCTCGTAGCCCTCGCGCCGCATGGTCTCGATCAGGATAGCCAGGTGCAGCTCACCGCGCCCGCTCACCAGGAAGCGGTCGGCCTGGTCGGTCTCCTCGACGCGCAGTGAGACGTTGTGCTCCAGCTCTTTGAAGAGCCGCTCGCGGATCTGGCGCGAGGTGACGTAGCTGCCCTCGCGCCCGGCGAAGGGTGAGGTGTTCACGCCGAACGTCATGCGCACCGTGGGCGGCTCGACGCGGATGCCCGGCAGGCCGACCGGGTTCTCCGGGTCGGCCACCGTATCCCCGATGTGGGCCTCGTCCAGGCCGGCCACCGCCACGATGTCGCCGGCCGAGGCTTCCTCGGCTTCGACCCTGCCCAGGCCTTGGAATGTGAAGAGGTACGTCAGCTTGGCCTTGTTCACGTGGCCCTCGTGGTTGATGCGGGCAATGCTCTGGCCCTTCTTCAATCTGCCGTTGAAGAGGCGGCCCACGGCGATCAGCCCCTTGTAATCGTCGTAGCTGAGCGTCGTCACCAGCATCTGTGTCGGCGCGTCCGGGTCTACGCGGGGCGCGGGGATGTGCTGCAGGATGGCCTCGAACAGCGGCTGATAATCGGGCGAGAGCGCCGGCGTGGGGCCGGCCTGTTGCGTCAACGCGTTGCAGTAGAGGATGGGGAAGTCGGCCTGTTCGTCGCTGGCCCCCAGTTCGATGAACAGATCGAAGGTCTTGTTGAGCGTGTCTTCGGGGACGGCGTCCTGGCGGTCTACTTTATTGATGACGACGATGACCTTGTGCTTCATCTCGAGCGCCTTGCGCAGGACGAAGCGGGTCTGTGGCATAGGGCCTTCGGCGGCGTCCACCAGCAGCAGCACGCCGTCCACCATGTTCATCACCCGCTCTACCTCGCCGCCGAAGTCGGCGTGGCCGGGTGTGTCCACGAGGTTGACCTTGACACCCTTGTAGGTAAAGGCGGCGTTCTTGGCGAAGATGGTGATGCCGCGCTCACGCTCCAGGTCATTGGAGTCCATCACCCGCTCGGCCACGGCCTGGTTCTCGCGGAAGGTGTGCGCCTGGCGCAGCAGGCCGTCCACCAGGGTGGTCTTGCCGTGATCCACGTGCGCGATGATGGCGATGTTGCGGAGATCCGTTCGTTCAATCATGGTCATCCATCAGATTGATAAAAAAGCCTCGGCCCAGAACCCGGCCGAGGCTGCTCCGTCCCGTTACGATCGGCGCGCCGACGCTCACAACTGGTGGCGCTGCCGGCCCTCGGCAAACAAAGCTTCGATCTCGCGGCTGGCCTCGCTCACCGAGATCTCGGCGGCGGCGGCCCATTCCTGGCATAGGCTCTCACGCGCCTTGCGCAGCAAGAGCGAGTCGCCCTCGTTGAGGGCCTTGCGCCAGCTTTGGGCCGTCAGGTCGCGCACCACTTCGCACAGCGCCCGGAAGGAGCCCTGCTTCAAGCGTTGCGCGACTTCGATCTGGCGCTGGCGGCGATCCTGGTCCAGCAGGCCCGGGCGGCTGAGCAGCAAGCTGCGGTAGGCGGGCAGTTCATCGCCCGTGATGACCGGCCGCAGGCAGGCGGCTGCCATCGCTTCCGAGACCCACAGCGTGCTCTTAGCCGTGACGACTTCGTAGTACAACTGCGGCGGCGAACCCGGGAACTGCTGAGGCTCGAGACGTACGATCTGGCCCAGCCCGTGCTCCGGATGCGCCACGCGGTCGCCGACTTTTAGGAGCATGGCAAATCGGGTCGAAGACCGTATTAGAAGCGACGCCGGCCCCCGCCGCCGCGGCGGTCGCGGCCGCCCCCGCCGCGACGATCGAACCCGCCGCCGCGCGGCCCGCCTCCACCACCGCCAAAGGACCGCTCCTCGCGTGGGCGGGCGATGTTCACCGTCAGCTCGCGATCGTTCAGCGAGAAGGCGTTAAACTTGCGGATGGCTTCCTGCGCCTCGGCCTGGTTGCCCATCTCCACGAAGCCGAAGCCCTTGGAGCGGCCCGTGTCGCGATCCTTGATGATCTGCACGGAAGTGACCGACCCAGCCTGCCCGAACAGTGCGCGCAGATCGTCCTCGCTGGTCGAGTACGATAGGTTTCCGACGTAAAGCTTGTTATCCATGATCTGGCCTCCTTCAGGGCCCAAAAAGGCCGCCCACTCACAGATCGTGTGGCGGCAAACAACACTGCGCGCACAAAGACTGCTACACGCTGGCTTAACTATACCACACCCATGCGCCTTTTCTTCTTGTGCAGCGGCACGCGCGGCGATGTGCAGCCCTATCTGGCCCTGGCCCTGCGCGTGCGCGATGATCTTGACTTGCAACCCGTCATCGCCGCGCCGCCCGCCTTCCGCGCCCTGACGGAACGCTACGGCTTGACGTTCACTTCAGTCGAGGGCAACCCCAGCGATTTGTTGGCCTCCGATCGTTACACGGGTGCGCTCTCGCTGGCGCGCGGCTGGCGGCAGGCCCTCGTCGCCAGCCTGCGCTACTGGCGCGAGGCGCGCGCCGTCTTCGCGCAGATGCTGGAAAATGCCTGGGCCGCCTGCCGCGAAGCCGACGCGCTCGTCGTCGGCCTGCCGACGACCTGGGGCTATCACATAGCGCGCGCGCTGGATGCGCCGTGCTTCTTCGCGCCCGTCCAGCCGCTGACGCGCACGCGCTTGAGTCCAAGCGCCCTGCTGCCGATCACCCGCTCGCTCGGCGCAACAGGCAACCGGCTGACGCACTGGCTGGTGGAGCAGGCGCTTTGGCGGCCGTGGCGTACGGAGTTGAATCGCTGGCGCACACGGACGCTCGGCCTGCCGCCGCTGTGCGCCAACCCTTTCGACGAAATCTACGCGCGCGGCGTCCCGTTCCTCTATGGCTACAGCCCGAGCGTTGCGCCGCGCCCCGCCGATTGGCCGCCTGCGCACATCGTCACCGGCTACTGGTGGTTGCCGCCCGAGTCTGTTTACACGCCGCCGCCCGCGCTTGAACGATTCCTCGCGGACGGCCCGCCGCCGGTATATATCGGCTTCGGCAACCTGCCGGCGGAGCAGCCGCGCGCAACCCTGGCGGTGATTGCGGAAGCGGTGGCGCGCGCCGGTCTACGGGCCGTGGTCCTGGCCGACGAGGCGACAGCGCGTTCACTCGCGCTGCCCGCCTTCGTCTTCACTTTCCCGTTCGTCTCGCACGAATGGTTGTTCCCGCGCATCGCCGCTGTCGTGCATCGCGGCGGGGCCGGCACGACAGCAGCCGGCCTGCGCGCCGGCTTGCCCACGCTGGTGGTGACCGCCGCTTCGGATGGACTCTTTTGGGGGGCGCGCGTCGCCGCGTTGGACGCGGGCCCGAAGCCGCTGCCGCGCCGGGCGCTGACATCGCAACGGCTGGCCGAAGCACTGACTCAACTGGTGAATGATCCGGCGCTGCGCGCGCGGGCGCAGGCCGTTGCGGAAAAGCTGAGCCGGGAAGATGGGGCCGGTCTGGCAGCGGAACGGATTCGGCGCAGCCTGCGCTAAATCGTCTCGCGTGCTGGGGCGGGGCGACGCAACGCGCAGGCCGCCAACACCCACGCGACAGCGACCAACGCGCTGCCCAGCCATGGCAGGTGCGCTATGCCCAGGCCATCGAAAGCCCAGCCTGCCAGCGTCGGCCCGGCGATCATCGAGAGCGCCTGCAGCGCCTGCAGACCGCCCATGATCTTGCCCTGCTCGTTCGCGCCGCCGCTGTGCGAGATCAGGCTGGTGAGGGCGGGCAGGGCCAGGCTGCTGCCAATCGCTGCTGCCGCCACAACCGGATAGAGCCAGGCCGCCTCGCCCACCAGCGCCACGCCGCCCACCGTCGCCGCCATCAGCCCCAGGCCGAGCAGAGTCAACCAGCCATCGCCCAGCTTGGGCTGCAAACGCCCCACCACAAAACCCTGCACGACCACGGCGCACACGCCCAGGAAGCCGAAGAACAGGCCGTTGTCGAAGGCGTTCCAGCCGAAGCGCTGCTGGGTGTACAGCGGAAACACAGTCTGCAAGCCGTTGAAAACCAGGTTGAGCGCGAAGACGCTCAGGAGCAGATCGTGCAGACGCGCAAAGCGCAACGTCTCGGTCAGATGGGCAAAGGGTCGCGCCGTCCTCGTCGGAGTGCGAGCGCGCAGCCCGGGTGGCAGCGATTCGGGCAGCGCCCACAGGCCGAAGAGCACGTTGCCCAGGCCAATGGCAGCGGCGACGAAGGCCGGCACGCCCAGACCATAGACGCTCAACAGTCCGCCGAAGGCCGGGCCGGCCATCGTGCCCAGGCCGACCGCTGCACCCAGTAAACCGAAGGCGCGCGTGCGGTCCTTGGGGTCGGTGCGATCCGTCAGGTAGGCCTGGGCGATGGTCAGATTCGCGCCGGTCAACCCATCCAACGTGACGGCGACGATCAGCCACTCCAGCGAGGTCGCCAGCCCCAGCACCAGGTACGCGCCCGCTGTGGTGAGCAGGCAGAGCAACAACACCGGGCGGCGGCCGATGCGATCCGAGAGCGCGCCCAGCAGCGGCCCGGTGAAGAACTGTAAACCGGCGTACAGCGCGCGCAGCAGGCCGGCCCAGGTTGCACCGTCGGCGAACTGCTGGGCGTAGAACGGCAGCAGCGGCAGGATCATGCCGTAGCCCAGCACATCCACGAAGATGGCGACGAAGATGAAGGCACGCGTCCGTTGTCTCACCGAGCCGGTGGCAGGAAGCATCAGCGCATTATATGCGGGCGCAGGTTAACTAGATGGCTGTCACGGCGGGCAGGGCCAGTTCTTCTTCAGGTGATAACGGCCCAGTGACAGTCACCTTGTTATGACTTTCGACATATCCCAAATCTCTCTTCGGCGGCTGGGAATGTGGGCCCAGTCTGTCGTATCGTGGAGCCGACGAACGAAACACGCACCACGGAGCCGCTCATGTCCGCCATCCCCATCATCGAAATCCAAAACATCTGCGCCGGCTACGGCAAGGGGGCCAGGCGCGCCGAGGCGCTCAAGGCCGTCTCGCTAACCGTCGCGCGCGGCGAGATCTTCGGCCTGCTCGGCCCGAACGGCGCGGGCAAGACCACGCTGCTCTCCTGTCTGGAAGGCCTGCACCCGCCCACCAGCGGCGTGCTGCGGGTGGCCGGCTTGGAGCCGAAGGCAGGGCCGTATGCCGAAAATTGTGTAACTCGGCCTGTAGGCGCGGGTCTGAGAGCCGCGCCTACGAAATTACACACAAATCGGCAAACCGCCGGGCATCCAGTTGCAGAAGACGGCGCTGCTCGACGATCTGACAACATTCGAGCTGATCGAGACGTACGCCGCCCTGTACGATGTGCCGCTCAGCCGCGCGCAGATTGACGCCCTGCTGGTGCGTTTCGGCCTGACCGAACAGCGCAGCAAGTTCATCCGCCACTTCTCCGGTGGGCAGCAACAACGTCTGGCGCTGGCGATCGCTGTGGCAAACGACCCGGAGATCGTGCTGCTCGACGAGCCGACCTCGGCGCTCGACCCGCATGCCCGCCGCGCCGTGTGGGAGATCATTCGCCAGATGCACGCCGAAGGCCGCACCATCGTGCTGACAACGCACGCGATGGAGGAGGCCGAGGCGCTGTGCGGGCGCGTCGCCATCATTGACGCCGGACGCCTCATTGTCAGCGGCACACCTGCTTCCATTGTGGCCGGGCTGAACATCCATCCGGTGCTCAAGGCCGATGTGGAACTGCCGTTGGAGCAGGTGCGCCATTTGTCCGGCGCGCTGAGCGCGCGCTACACCGGTCGGCACCTCGAAATCGAGACGACCGAGCCGCAGGCGACGATGTTGGGCCTGCAGGCGCTGGCGACGCGGCTGGGTCGCTCGCTCAGCGAGGTGACGCTGCGTCAGCCCAATCTCGAAGATGCGTTCCTGAAATTGACGGGACGCTCTCTTAACTGACCTGAGGTTATGGGTTGCAGGTTGAGAGTGGCAAATCAACCTGCAACCTCCAACTCGGAGGCCCACATGTATCGCTTCTTCATACTTACCAAAGCCCTGTTTCTGATCTACATCCGCGAACGCTCCACGCTGTTCTGGAATTTCGCTTTTCCGGTCTTGCTGTTGGTGATCTACGCCGCTATCTTTGGCGGCGATGATTTGAGCGGTTTCATGGGATGGATGATGCCAGGTGTGCTGACCCTCAACGTGCTGGCCTTCGGCCTGATCAGCAGCGCCACCATGATGACGGAGTTCCGTCAGAAGGGCGTGCTGCGGCGCATCCAGGCCAGCCCGGCGCCTGTGCTCACACTGGTCGGCGCCTATCTTCTGGTTAACCTCGCTAGCGCGATCCTGCAGGCCGGCCTGGTCATCGCCGTGGGGGTATTCATCTACGGAGTGCCGATGCCGCCAGCCAACTTGCTGCTGGCGCTGCCGATGCTGCTGCTGGCCGTGCTGGCGAGTATCTCCCTCGGCCAGGTGGTCAGCGGTATCGCGCCGCGCGCCGGCGCTGCCGTCGCCATCGGACAACTGCTTTACTTCGGGCAGATGTTCATCACCGACCTGATTATGCCCGTCAGTATGATGCCGGATTGGGTGCAGACGGTCGGCCCGTGGTTGCTCGGCTACGCCATGGCGCAATTGGTGCGATCGGCCCTCGCCGACGGTACACTGCCGACGGATTGGGCGCGCCACCTGCTGCTGCTGGCCGTGTACACCGGCGTGTCGCTGGCGCTCGCCGCGCGGCTGTTCAAGTGGGAGGCCAGATCGTAAAGCTACTGTAGAAGGTTCGAAGATCGAAAGATCAGCGCCTTCAGCCTCTGCATTATACTTGCGCCATGTCTTTCGCCTCGCAACTGCCCGCCCCCGAAATCCTGCCCACCTCGGCGCAGCACCTTCGGCTGTACGTGCGCTTTTGGGATGTGCTCTCCCTCCTCTTTGCGACGGTGTATGTTCTCGCGGAGAACTGGGGCGCGCTGATGTGGCGACACTGGGCCGTGGCCGGGCTAACCGCCGCGCAAGGTGTGCTGTACGTCGTCGCGATAGCGGGGCGCTCATCCGTCAGCAATCGCCGGCTGGCCCTGTACTTTGTTAGCGGGATCGGCATGTGGGTCGCCGCCGGCCTCATCCAGCCACTGGTTTGGTGGCTGGGTATGACGTACTTCGGGCAGATGTTTGGCCTGCTGCCGGCGCGCGCCGCCATCATCGGCTCCTTCATTGTCAGCGTCTTAGCCGTTCTCTACCTCAGCGGGTGGGATGTGGCGCGCATCATGCCCGGCCTGCTCATCGGCTTCGGCTTTCAATGGTTGGGGGTGATGGCCGTGTACCTGTTCTTATCCAGCATCATCCGCACCAGCCAGGAGCGCGGCGGGTTGGTGGCCCGGCTCGAAGCCGCGCAGCGCGAGTTGCAGGCCGCGCGTGAAAAAGATGTGGAACTGGCCGCATTGCGCGAGCGCGAGCGCCTCGCCCGCGAGTTGCACGACAGCCTCGGCCACGCCCTCAGCACCATCGCCGTGCAACTCGAGGCCATTCAGCGCCTGTATCGCTTGGATCCCGAGCGCGGCGCGAAACAAGTAGAGGAACTCAAAACCCTCACCCGCACCAGCTTGGCCGACCTGCGCCGGTCGCTGGATGGGTTGCGCGCGCCCGGCCTGGGGGAACGCAGGTTGAGCGAGGCGCTGCAAACGCTGAGCGTGGAGGTGGGTCGCCGTGCGGCGCTCGAAGTCGTCTGCCGCGTGCCGCCCGAGGCCGACGCCCTCAGCCCCGCCGTGCAGGAGACGCTGTGGCGCGTGGCGCAAGAGTCGCTGACCAACATCGAGAAGCACGCCCGCGCGCGACGCGTGGAGCTGCACCTTGACCTGCAACCCAACGTCATGGTGTTCGTAATCCAGGACGACGGCGTTGGGATACCGCCCAAGGCGGAACTCCAACGTGGGCATTACGGGCTGCGCGGCATGCGTGAACGGGTAGAGGGGTTGGGCGGCGTGTTGACGCTGGCAAGCGACGCCGACGGCGGCGCACTCATCAGGGCTGTCCTACCGCTGGTCGGCTCGCCCGGCCAGCTTTCTAGGCCGACGACATGAACGACCACAAACCGCGCTCCTCGTTTCGCTTCGACCCCGCCTGGCTGACGGCGTTGGGTCTGATCGGTTTCGTGGGTTACCTCCACGAGTCGCTCGCACCGCTGCGGCTGTTCCTGTTCTTCCTCATCGTCCCGGCGGTGCGCCTGTTCTGGCCCAAACCCAAAACCGCCGACGCCTCGCAGCCGGAGACGCCGCTGCCCGGCCCGGCGCAGCGCCTTGGCCTGTCACGCTTCATGCTCAATCTCTTCGCCAGCCAGTTGCTCACCCTCTTCAATCCGCTTCAGGTCGCCCAGCAGTTATTGCAGGCGGGCGGGCAGGGCCTGGCCCTGCTGCGGGTGCGCGGGCAGGTGCCCACCGCCGAGACGTACCGACAGCAAGTTCGGTATACCCTGCCGTTCGAGGGGGAGTGGTACGTCTTCAACGGCGGCGTCACCGAGGCCACCTCGCATTCGTGGGATATTGTGGCGCAGCGCTACGCCTATGACTTCGTCATCACGGATGCGGCGCGGCAGCGGCACAGCGGGCAGGGCGATAAAGTGACCGACTACTTTTGTTACGGCCAGCCCATCCGCGCCGTCGCCGACGGCGAAGTGGTGGCCGTGCGCGACGGCGTGCGGGATGCCCCGCAGGTCGGCAATGGCTGGGTTGACTGGCTCGGCCCCGACTTCCGCGGCAACTCGGTCACCATTCGCCACGCCGAGGGCGAGTACAGTTTCAGCGCCCATCTCATTCCCGGCAGCCTGACCGTGAAGGTCGGTGAGCGCGTGACGCGCGGGCAAATCATCGGGCGCTGCGGGCACTCGGGACACTCCACCGAGCCGCATCTTCATTTTCAACTGCAAGATCACCCGAACTTCTGGCTGGCCGTGGGCCTGCCGGTGATGTTCGATGACGTGGTGGTGAACGGCGTCGCCGCCGACCGGGCGTACCTCACGCGCGGCGCGCAGGTGAAAGCGGCATGACCCTCCGCGTGTTGCTCGTCGAAGACCAGACGCTGATGCGGCAGGGGTTGAAGACCATCCTCGACCTCGAGCCGGGCCTGCGCGTCATCGGCGAAGCGGCGGATGGGGAGCGCGGCGTGCAACTGGCGCTGGAGTTGAAACCGGATGTGGTGCTGATGGATGTGCAGATGCCGAAATTGAACGGTGTGCAGGCCACCGCCGAACTCATCCGGCAGTGGCCGGAGGCGCGCGTCATCATCCTCACCACCTTCGACCGGGACGATTACGTGTATCAGGGCGTGCGCGCCGGGGCGCTGGGCTACCTGCTCAAAGATGCGCCTGCGACGCAACTCATCGAGACCATCCGGCGCGTGCATGCCGGTGAGCCGTTCATCCAGCCCGAAATCGCCAGCCGCGCGCTGCGCGAGATGGTGCGCCCGGTGGAGCAAACTATCGAGCCGCTCTCTGAGCGCGAGCGCGAGGTGTTGGTGCTGCTGGCGCAGGGCGCGAGCAACAAAGAGATTGCCGAGAAGCTGGTCATCACCGAGGGCACGGTGAAGAACCACGTCTCCAACATCCTCAACAAGCTGCAGGCCGAGAACCGCACGCAGGCGGCGGATATTGCGCGCAAACGAGGTCTGGTGTGATGAACGTGGTGCGTCGTGCGTGTGGCGTGTTGCATCTTGCGTGGGTGGTGGCTGTAGTCCTGGCGCTCGGGCCGGTGAGTGCGGGCGCGGCCGTGTCATCGTCGGCGACGACGGTGCTCTATGACGGCGCGCTGGGGACACAGCCCGAGGCGCAAGGCTTCGTGTTTTTGGATTTGCCGTCGGGCGCGGCGGCGCGGACCTGGGCGGACGGCGCGACGCTTCTCAATACGCTGGCTTTCACTAACACTTACGCCGGCTACACGGCTCAATCCGGCCTGGTGCCTGGGCTGGATCGGCAGGCCGGCTACAGCGTGCAGTTTGCCACGCAACTGCTGGCCGAGAGCCACGCCGGCTCCGACCGCAATGGCGACGGCGTGGACGACCGCGCCGGTTTTAGCGTCACTGTGTTGAGCACCGATACGGTGGGAATCGAGCTCGGCTTCTGGACGGACCGTGTGTGGGCGCAGGCGGGCGGCAGCCCGCCGAACCTGTTCACGCAGGCGGAGGGCGCGGCCTTCGA
This sequence comes from Anaerolineae bacterium, assembly GCA_037442085.1. Classification (GTDB taxonomy): domain Bacteria; phylum Chloroflexota; class Anaerolineae; order Anaerolineales; family UBA6663; genus JANWXR01. The sequence goes on along the minus strand of JBBIQY010000008.1, from coordinate 23,962 downwards.
CACCACGAGCACGCTCATCAGCTATACCCTGGCAATCAGCGGCACGGCGTACACGCTGTGGGCCAATAGCGCGCCGCTGCTCAGCGGCCCGCTGCGTGATTACACGGCGTTCACCGGCCCGCTCGATCCGTACGAAACCCCCAACCTTATCTTCCTCGGCGACAACTCCGCCTCGGCGCGCGCCTCGGTGCGCCTTGCGGCAGTCTCGGTCACGACCGGGCCGTCGCTGCCGGTTCTGGACAGGCGTGTTTATCTGCCGCTGGTTCAGAGATAGCCCCTCCAGATGGGAGAAGGGCAGGGGTGAGGGTCAGCCGTTGTCCTCCAACACTAGCCGCGCCACTTTGCGCCCAATCTCCACGGCAAAGTTGGTGCCGCGATCCCACGGGTACACCTGGCTCATCGAGGCGAAGTACAGGCCCTTGAGGGGTGTGCGCAGCGGCGGGATGTTGCGCGAATGGTTGACGGGCGGCACCGGCTGGGCGTAGGCCGTCTTCCACAGCCAGGTCTCCTTCACCCAGCTCCGGTCGAACGCCGGGTTGAAGCGTTTGAGCGCGGGCAGGAACTCCTCCAGCAAGGCGTCTTTGCTCAAGCGGAAGTACGGATGATCCGGGTTGAGGTAATCGCCGCAGTAGATGAGATGGTCGCCGCCGTAGTGCTCGCGGGAGATGTAGTTGGTATGCTCCACCATCGCCAGAAAGGGGAAGCCGGCCTCCTTGGGCAGGTTGTGCCAGTAGTACTTGGTCAGTTGCCGGGTGAGTGAGAGCACCATGACCACGGCGCCCATGCTCTTGAGCGCGCGCAGCTGCGCCGCGTAGGAGTCTGGCAGCTCGGGCGCGAGCTGCGCCATCAGCGCCGGCGACGAGGTGGAGATGACGGCGTCGTAGTCTTCACTCGCGCCGCCAGCCTCGACCCGTATCCGCGGCCGCCCGTCGTCCGTCCTCTGCCAGCGAATCGCGGTCACGGCGCAGTTCAGCCGGATCTCGGCGCCCTGTCGCTTCACCACCTCCGCCAGCCGGTCCATGAACTCCTGAAAGCCGCCGACGAAGGTGCCCAGCCGTGTGGTGCGCGCATGCAGCCGCGCCCAGAGCCAGGCCATGTTGACGACCGGCAGGTTCTCCTCGCCGAACTTGCCGACGAGCAGAGGCCGCCATAAGGCGCGATAGACGCGTTCACCATACCAGCGCCGCGCCCATTCGTCTGCGGTCACCTTCTCCAGCGGCTGCCAGTACGGCGTGAGGCGCAGGTAGGCGGTGACGACGCCGAAGCGGAGCGTATCCAGCAGCGAGAAGTTGCCGAGGAAAAAGCGCAGCGCCTGCGCCGGTGAGTCGAGCGGCTGGAACTTGCCGTTGACGTAGGCGACGGTGTATGGCCGCGGGAAGAGTACCTGGTCGCGCCAGCCCAGCTCGTCAATCAGCCCGAGGATGGCTTTGTCGGTCTGGAACCAGTGATGGTAGAACTTCTCCAGCCGCCAGTCCCAGTGCGGAGCTTTGAAGCCGGAGGCCAGCCCGCCCACTTCGGGCGCGGCTTCGTACACGGTGACGGCCTGGCCGGCGCGCGTCAGGTCATAGGCAGCGGCCAGGCCGGCGGGGCCGGCGCCGATCACACCAATCTTCATGGGGCCGATTCCACCTGCTGCATCTCCTGGTACTCGGCCTCCACCTTATCCCAGCGCAACCCCTCGCGCGTCATGAAGAATGCGCCAACGGCCGTGATCGGCAACCAGAGCGCGGCGTGTAGGGTGATGGTGTAAGCGGCGGCGATGTTCGGTTCCAGGCCGTAGGCGCTGAGCACGGCGATGCCGGGCGCGTGGAAGGTGCCGATGTAGCCCGGCGCAGAGGGCAGCGTGGTCGCCAGGTTGACGATGCCGTTCATCAGCATCAGCCCAAAGAAGCCGCCGGTGTACGTGCTGAAATCGAAGGCGTGGATGACGAACCAGTACTTGGCCGTCTCCAGCAGCCAGATGACGACCGAGGTGGCGAAGACCATGAAGATACTGACGGGCGAGCGTAGCGCTTCCAGCCCGCTCCAGAACTTCACCAGGAAGCCGCTGAGGCGGCTCCGGAGGCGCGCCGGCAGCCACGGCTCGGCCCAGCGATGATACAGCCCGAGCGATTGGTGCGGGAACATGGCCGCCAACAGAAAGGCGATGAGCGCCGCGCTGAAGGCCAGCGTGCCCCACAGCGCCACCGCGCGGATGCTGCCGACGAAGCCTGAGTCGCCCGAGAGCGCCGCCAGCCCGCCCAGGTTGAAAAACACGAACATCAGCATCACCACGCCGTCGAAGATGCGCTCGACGACGATGGTGGCCAGGCTGGCGCTGACCGAGACGCCGTGCTTGCGGCGCAGCACGAAGGCGCGCAGCACCTCGCCGGCGCGCGCCGGGAAGATGTTGTTGCCCATGTAGCCGATGGTCACCGTCGGGAACATGGCGTTGGTCGAGATGTTGCGGATGGGCTTGAGCAGGTAATGCCAGCGCCAGGCGCGCGCCCACACGCCGGCGAAATACACGCCGATGCCGGGCAGCAGCCACCACAGGTTGGCCATCTGCATGGCCGCCCAGACTTCGTTGAGCTGCAGGCCGCGCAGGGCCAGCCAGACAAACGTAAGACTGATGAGCACCCCCAGCCAGAACTGCCACTTCTTCAAAGTCATCCCTCGCGGCGCAGCGCGTCACTGAGCCGTTCCTTGCCGAACGCCTCGAATGGTTTCGCCCGGGCCTGAATTCATCGTGCGCACCGCTCAATCGCTGTCGGAGGGACGCGGTGAGCGGGCATGGAAACGGCGGGCTTGCGCCCGCCGCCTCTCCGGCCCGGATTATACCAGTTGCAAAACAAAGCGGGCGAGGCCCCAGGCCTCGCCCGCGTCAGCGCTTATTCGGTTGAGCCAACTCAAGCGGTCACCGGCTCGGGCAACATCTGGTGCAGGAGCTGCTCCAGCGCCATGGTGTGGCTGCAGCGCCCGCGCAAAAGGAAGTATTCGCAGTCGCAGTGGAAGACGCCGCCGTCGAACGTGACGCGGTGATCGTTGTTATCGCCATGGAAGGTTAATTCGAATTTTTCAAAGCGGAAGCGTTCGCGCTCCTGCGCATAGCGCTTGGCCTTTTCGATTTTGCCGATCATCCCATAATCCATTGTCAGGTCTCCTTTCGGTTCGCGAGAGAAAAAGGTGGATGGGAAACAAAAAGCACGCAGGCGTACCGCTGCTGCGTGCTCATCCTTCATATGCGGTTGGCGAAACTGCGTCTCGGCTCATAGCCGTTTTGCCTCCGCGCTAGTTGGCAGCAGTATAGGGGGAGTCGGGGCGAGAGTCAACTGACGTTTGGCATACGCTCGCATGAGATTTCGATTAACGGACGGATGTGAGGCCGGGCTTGACATAGGGCCGCCGCTGCCCGAGCAAATCCCGCCTATTCCTGGATGGTGCGGATGAGCGTGAACTCTCGGAATTCGCCGCCGACCGGGTTATCTCGGTACCGCAAGCTTTCCAAAATCGAGTTGGTCGAAGATGGTCGTCGGGCTGATGAACTCGCGCAGGATGGAGTTGCTCGGCACCACCTCAGCCGACGCCGGGCGGAACCATTTGAGGAAGGAGAGCAGTCGCTTGGCCTCAACGTACTCGGGCGCCTCCGGGCGCACCTGCAGCAGCAGCGGCTCGGCCAGCGGACGCAGCACGGCCAGCTCGTACACCAACGCCGAGTTGAAGATCGCGTCGCTGTTTTCCTGAAAGGGGAAGATGTGTAGCCGCTCGCCGCGCGTCACCGCCGGCCAGCGGCGCAACGTGTCGGCGGCGGTGTAGCCGCGTGTGGCGGCATCGCGCACAATGCGGCGCAGCAAGCGTGAGTCGGTGGTGCTGACGCGGTTGTGCCGATCCAGGTTGAGCTGCGTCAGCGCGGAGACGTACACCCGGTAGACGCTTTCCGGCGGCAGGTTCGGCGTCAGCGCCGGGTTGAGCCCATGGATGCCCTCCACCACGATCAGGTTGTCCGGGCCAAGCGTCACCTCGCGGCCCGCCTCGCGCCGGCCGGTGCGGAAGTTGTAGTGCGGCAGTTGCACGGTCTCGCCGGCCGTCAACCGCAGGAGGTGCTCATTGAACAGCGCCACGTCTACGGCGCGCAGGCTCTCGAAGTCGTAATCGCCGTTCGGCTCACGCGGTGTCAGTTGCCGATCAATGAAGTAATCGTCAATGCTCAGGGGAAAGGGCCGCAACCGGTTGGCCAGCAACTGCACCGCGAGGCGCTTGGCGAACGTGGTCTTGCCGGAGGCCGATGGCCCGGCGATGAGCACTACGCGTATCCGGTCGTGCTGAGTGGCGATGGTGGCGGCGATGGCGGCCAGACGCGCCTCGTGCAACGCCTCCGAGACGAGCGAGATCTCCGGCAGTCGGCCGGCCAGAATGGCGTCGTTGAGCGCGCCCGCGCTGCGCACGCCCAGCCGGTCCAGCCAGTCGCCGGCTTCTTCAAAGACCTCGAACAGCTTGGGATACGGCTCCACCGAGGGCATCTGCTCCGGTTGCGTCGAGCGAGGGAATTGCAGCAGAAAGCCGGGCGGGAAGGCATGCAGGGCGAAGTGGCGCAGCACGCCGGTGGACGGCGCGAGGTAGCCGTGCATGTAGTCGAGCCGGTCGTTCAAGGCATACAGCATCACTGTGTCTTCGGGGCGGTGAGCCAGCAGGCGGGCGGTGTCGGTTTCGCCGCGCTCGGCAAACAGGCGGCTTGCTTCCAGTGTGGGCAGGGTGAGACGGGTGAACGGCAGATCGCGCTCGACCAGGCGGCGCATGTGGGCGTCAATCCGATCCAGTTCGGCCTGAGTGAACGGCGGTCGGCCCACCACCTCGCAGTAATAGCCGCTGCCGGTGGAGGCCGAGTGCTCGACGAGGATAGCCGCCTCCGGGTACAGCTCCGCGGCGGCGACGACGAGCAGGCAGACCAGCGAGCGCCGGTAGATGCGCAGGCCGTCGGTGTCGGCCAGCGTCACCGGGTACACGTCGGCGTCGGCGGTGAGGGGCTTGTTGAGTTCGGTGAACTTGCCGCGCACCACGGCGGCCATGGCCGGCGGATCGCCGGGGCGGGCGGCGGCGCGCACGAGCTCGACCAGCGGCGTGCCGGGCGGGGCCTCGAGTAGACGCCCATCCGGGAAGCGCGCCTGCACCGTCGTGCGCGGCGTGCCTGGGCGGATCGAGTCAGCAGATAAGTTGGCGGATTGATTCGTATTCACGGACGGGATCTTCGAGGCTCGAAGACACAGAGCGTATTCAACAATCTCTGCGCCCCGGTGACTCTCTGTCGGACCTACACCAGTCGCCAGTTGGGCAGCGCGTCAATATCCAGCGCGTCGCGCTGGCCGGCCAGGTAACGGAAGTTGGCGGCGGCGGCGATCATGGCGGCGTTGTCGGTGCACAGGCTGAGCGGCGGGACGCGCACCGGGACGGGCGCCAGTTTGGCGAAGGTCTCGCGCAGTGCGGTGTTGGCGCTGACGCCTCCGGCCACAAAAATCTCGGTGGCGTGGTAAGCCTTGGCCGCGGCGATGGTCTTGCCCGCCAGCACCTCCACCGCGGCGGCCTGGAAACTCGCCGCCAAGTTGCGCACCTCCAGCGGATCGAGTTGAACGTCGCCTGCGGCCAGCGGCCTGCCGTAGGGCTGCTTCTTCACTTCGTACAGCACCGCCGTCTTCAAGCCGCTGAACGAGAAATCCCACGTGCCCTCCAGCCAGGCGCGCCCGAACTTGTAGGCCGCCGGTTGGCCGTCGCGCGCGGCCCACTCGATCGCCGGGCCGCCCGGGTAACCCAGGCCGAGCAGCCGCGCCACTTTGTCGAAGGCCTCCCCCGCCGCGTCGTCCAGCGTGCCGCCCAGGCGCTCGTACTGGCCGTGGGCGCGCATCAGGATCAGCTCGGTGTGGCCGCCGGAGACGATGAGGACGATGACGGGGAACTGCACCTCGGGCGCGGCCTCGATCAGCCAGAGCGAGTAGAGGTGGCCCTCGAGGTGGTTGATGCCGAGGAGCGGCAGGCCGCGTCCCAGCGCCAGGCCCTTGGCCACGTTGAGGCCGACAACGAGCGAGCCGGGCAGGCCGGGGCCGCGCGTCACCGCGATCGCATCAATGTCGCTCAGGCTGACGTGCGCTTCGGTCAGCGCGGCCTGCACCACCGCGTAGATCACTTCGATGTGCATGCGCGACGCCACTTCGGGAAAGACGCCGCCGTACTGCGCGTGGCTGGCTGCCTGTGAGGCGATCACATTCGACAGGATGAAGCGCCCATCCGCTACCACGGCGGCGGCGGTCTCATCGCAGGAGGTCTCGAGGGCGAGGATTCTTGGCATGACGATCTTCCGGGGTCGGGAGGCAGAAGGGGGAAGTCAACGCCCCTTCCGTTTCCGACTCTCTGACCTCTGGCTCTTTACCGGCAACACCAAATCCTTTGGATACTTTGCCAACACTTCGAACTTGAGCGTCGCGGGGTTGAGCCAGACGCTGTCCTCGAGGCGGACGCCGAAACCGCCCCGGGGGTGGTCGGGATAGTACAGCCCCGGCTCGAGGGTGAAGACCGCGCCCGGCAGCAGCCTGGCCGCGTTGCCTTCATAGTCGCTCAGGCTCGGCCACTCGTGCACGTTCAGCCCGAGGCCGTGACCGAGCGAGTGAACGTAGCCGGTGGTGGTTTCCGGGTCGGATTGGATCGTCGGGTGTCCGCGCGACTCGAAGAAGTCGCAGGTCATCTTCTGATAATCGCGCGCGGGGGCATTGGGTCGGAGGGCTTTGAAGGCGCGGGTATAGGCCGCATGCACATCCTCGTAGGCGGCCAGCACGTGGTCGGGCGCGTAACCCAAGCACCAGGTGCGCGTGAAGTCGTAGAAGTAGCCGCCGCCCGGCTCGGCGGGGAAGATGTCGAAGACGATGGTCCGGCCCAGGGTGAGCGGGTCGCGGTCGTTGCCGCGCGAGTGCGGCACGCCGGCGTCGCGACCGATGGCGAAGATCGGGCCGCCCTCGGCGTCCACGATGCCCAGCTCGTTCAACTTGAAGTTGATCCGGCGCTTTACATCGCCGATGGTCAGGCGTGAGCCGTCCTTCTTCACCAGCACGCCGTCTTTGGCGCGGTGCGCGGTGAGAAACTCTTGCACATCGGCCACCACGGCCAGGGTCTTCCTCGCCACGGCGCGCAGGCGCTTGATCTCGGCGGCGTCCTTGGTGCCGCGCGCCAGACTGAACAGATTGTCGCCCACCTCGCCGACGATGGTCACTCCCAGACGGCCTCGATTGAGGGCGGTGAGCAGGTGATAGGCCGCGCCGGCGTCGCGCTGGCCGTAGGCCGCTACGGTCCCCGTCACACCGGCCTCCGCCAGCATCTTGCCGAAGTAACGCACCAGCGCCCGCGTCTGGTCGCCCTTTTCCTCTTTGAGGAGGTCGCGGAAGCGATACTGGCCGGTGTCCACCACGCGCAAGCCGGACTTGGCGGCCTCGTCACGCTCCATGCCGTTGACGAACAGGACGGGCGCCGCGCCGCGCTTCTTGATGAGCACGCTGCCCGCGCCGATGGAGGCGCCGTTGGTGAGGTAGTACATCGGCGGGTTGTGCGGCCCCGCCCCCAGCACCAGCAGGGCATCGTATCGGCGTTCTTTCATCAACTGGTCGAGGTCGGCTTTCACGGAGTCTCCTTGGCTGGATGTCTGATTTTTGATTGCGGATGGCGGCGCGTCGCGCAGGCTGCAAGATCCGCCGTCAACACCTTCTATTTCAACCGCTTGCGCAACTCGTCTCGTTGCCGGAGGAGGCGCTGTTGCATCTCGTGCTCGCCTGCCCACTCGGCGTATTCCACGCGCTCCTCCAGCTCGGCGTTTTGCAGCTTGGCGTAGAAAACTTCCGAGTCCATGCCGAACTCCTCCTCGAAGCGCTTGAGCCGGCGGTTGACTCGCTCCAGGCTGTGCTCGATGCGCTTGAGGAAGGCCCGCAACGCCTGGGGGGTGGTGTTCGGGGGGATGGTGTCAAAGCTCATGGCGCGGCCTCCGGCCGAAACTTCAAAGCTCAAACTTCAAAACTCAAACCCTAAAGCAGGGTGTGACGCGCACCACGTAGTTTACACCTCGACGGTTTCATGCAAAGCCGGCACGTGCACGCCGTTGAGCCCCGCGGCCTCGAGCGAGGCCTTGAGCGCCGCCGAGGACTCCGGCTCGCCGTGGACGAGGAAGACGTTCTTCACGCGCGGCTTGAGGGCCGTTGCCCACTTGATCAGCAGATCACAGCCCGCGTGGCCGGACAGGCCGTTGATCGTGGCGATCTGCGCCCGCACCTTGTACCACTCACCGAAGATCTTCACCTCCGGCTCGCGCTCGGCCAGGCGGCGGCCCAGCGTATTGGGCGCCTGCCAGGAGACGATGAGCACGGTGTTGCGCGGCTCCTCGATGTTGTTTTTGAGATGGTGGAGGATGCGCCCGAATTCGGCCATGCCCGAGGCGCTGATGATGACCGTCGGCCCGCGTCGGTCGTTGATGGTTTTGCTCTCCTCCACCGAGCGCGTGTACGTCAGCGACTCGAAGCCGAAGGGGTCGCCGTTCGCGCGGATCAGGCGGCGCGTCTCGGCGTCGAATAATTCGGCGTGTTTCTTGAAGACAGCCGAAACATCCACCGCCAGCGGGCTGTCTACGAAGACCGGGATGCCGGGGATCTCGCGTGCCTGGATCATCCGATTGAGGTAGTAGACGATCTCCTGGGTGCGGCCCACGGCGAAGGCCGGCACGATGATCTTGCCGCTGCGCGCCACCGTCTCTTGCACCAGGCCGCGGAACTCCTGCTCGGCCTCCTCCGGCGGGCGGTGCGTCTTGCGCCCGTAGGTCGACTCCAGGATCAGGTAGTCCACATCCCGCAAAAAAACCGGGTCGCGCAGGATCGGCATGTTCAGTCGGCCCAGGTCGCCGGAGAAGACCAGGCGGTACCGGCGGCGCTTCTCTTCGATGTCGAGCACCACCATGGCCGAGCCGAGGATGTGGCCCGCTTCGCGGAAGGTGCAGATGACGCCGGGCGCGACCTCGAACGGCTCGTCCAGCGGGCGGGCGCGGAACAGCGCCAGCGCGGCGGCGGCGTCCGCTTCGGTGTACAGCGCTTCGGCGCTCGGCGCGCTGCCACGCTGCACGGCCTGGCGATTGTAGAACTCTACATCCGACTCTTGAATGCGCGCCGAGTCGCGCAGCATGTGCTCGCACAGGTCGGCCGTGGCCGGCGTGGCGTAGATCGGGCCGCGGTAGCCGTGCTTCGCCAGCGTGGGCAGGTTGCCGGAGTGGTCAATGTGTGCGTGCGAGAGCACGACCGCCTCGAGTTTTTGCGGGTCGAACAAGAAGGTATGGTTGCGCAGGCGAGCCTCGGCGCGTGCGCCCTGGTACAGGCCGCAGTCGAGCAGAAGGCGCCGCCCGTTTACTTCGAGCAGGTGCTGCGAGCCGGTGACGGTTTGTGCTGCGCCGTGGAAGGTGATCTGCATGGAGGGCCTTTCCGAAACTCATCAGTCATGAGTCATGAATTCAACACACTCAGAATCTCTGCGCCATACGCCTGGCGCCGCCAAGGCCCGAGGTGCTCCAGGCCGACCAGGTCGTCGGCGGTGCGCGGCGCGCGCCGGGCCAGCTCCCACAGCGCCTCGCGCGGCACAATCACATCGGACTCGACGCCGCGGGCCTGGGCCTTCTGCCGGCGCCACTGGCGCAGCTTCTCGAAGCGCTCGCGCACCTCGTCCGGCTCCAGCGCCGGTTTGGGGCGGCGCGCCGGCGGGGCCGCCAGACCGCGCTGAATGGCGGCCAACAGCGCCTCGCCGTGGCGCGCGATCTGGCCTTCGGTCATGCCGAACAAGCCGCGCAGCGCCGTCATCGTCTGAGGCGCTTGCTCGGCCAGGGCCAGCAGGGTCTTGTCGCTCATCACCTTGAAGGGCGGCACATTTTGGCGCTGGGCCTGTTGGTCGCGGTAGGCATACAGTTCCTGTAACACAGCGGCTTGTCGCGCGTCGAGTTCATGTGCGCCGCTGACGCGCCGGAAGGCGTGGGGGTCTGGCGTTGCCGGCTCCGGCTTCAGCCGCGTCAGCCGGTCGAACTCTTCCTGCGCCTCCTCCAGGCGACCGGCCTCGATGAGTTCCGCCAGCAGCAGGTCGCGCAGTTTGAATAAAAAATGGGTGTCCAGCCGCGCGTAATCCAACTGCTCGGGCGTGAGCGGGCGCTTGCCCCAGTTGGCGCGCTGGTGCCTTTTGTTGACTTTGACGGCGAAGTGATATTCAAGCAGCGCAGCCAGCCCGGTCTGCTGCCAGCCGAGCGTGCGCGCGGCGGCCATGGTGTCGAACAGGTTGGCGAACTCGAAGCCGTAGTCGCGCTTGAGGCAGAGCAGGTCATACTCGGCGGCGTGGAAGATTTTTTGCTGCTGCGGGTTGGCGAAGAGCGGCGCCAGGGGCCGGGCATCGGCGGCCAGCGGATCCACGATGTAATCGGCGCGCGGCGTGGAGAACTGAATCAGACAGATGCGCTCCCGGTAGGCAAACAGGCTGTTGGATTCGGTGTCCACCGCCAGCGCCGGCTCGGCGGCCAATGCCGTCACCAACCACGCTACTTCGGCATTGGTCTGGATGAGGCGAGGCGGGGGGAGATAGCTGGGCATATAGCGCCCCATTATCCGCGAAACGGCTTACGACCGAAAGGCAGGGCTTGAGAAGGTTGCCTGGACGGCGCGCCAACAGTCAGTGCAGCTCGAAGCCGTCCCCGTCCGCAGGGCCTTAGGGTGAGCCGATCCTCAACCGGCGGGCAGGGTGAAGCGGATCGTCGTCCCCCGGCCAGGTTCACTCTCGGCGGTGATGGTGCCGCCGTGCGCCAGCACCAGGCTGCGCGCAATTGTTAGCCCCAGCCCGCTGCCGCGCGACCCCTCCGATTTGTAGAACCGGTCGAAGATGTGGGGCAGCGCCTCGGGCGCGATGCCCGCGCCGGTATCGTGTACGGCGATCTCGAGCGCCCAGTCCGGTTGTGCAGCGCTTGGCTTTGTGGCTCTACCGACTTTAGCGGGATGATGCCCGCGTCCTTCGACTGCGCGCCGCCCACCCTGAGCGGAGCGAAGCGAAATCGAAGGGCGCGGCGCTCCGCTCAGGACGCTATTTCCCGTTAAATCCGGTAGAACCGGCTTTGTGTGAGACCCGGCGTGCCTGGCCATGACGGTGATTGTCCCGCCCGGCGGCGTGTAGCGCAGTGCGTTGGCGATCAGGTTGCTCAACACCTCGCGCACGCGCATCGGGTCAATCTCCAGGAGCGGCAGGTCGTCGGCCAGGTCGGTGCGTAGGGCTACGCCGGCGGCCTGCGCCTGCGCGCGGAAGGCGTGGACCGCCTCGGTGAGCAGGACGCCGAGATCGGTTGGCTCACGCTGGAGCTTGAGCACGCCGCTCTCGGCCAGCGAAAGGGTGCGCAGGTCGTCAATCAGTCGCGAGAGCACGCGCGTCTCTTCGAGGAGGGAGGTGAGGTGGGCGTCGTCGCGCGGGTGTACGCCATCCAACAGCGCTTCCAGGTTGCCCTGCATCACGGTCAGCGGTGTGCGCAGCTCGTGTGTCACGTCGGCCAGCAGGCGGCGGCGCTGCTCGTCGCTGGTCTGCAAGCGGGCGGTCATGGCGTTGAAGGAGCGGGCCAGGGCGCGTACTTCGGCGGGGCCGCGCTCGGCCACGCGCACGCCGTAATCGCCGGCGGCCACGCGCTGGGCGGCCTCCATCACGTCCCCCACCGGGGCGGTGGTGCGACGCAGCGCCAGCAGCGTCAGCCCTGCGCCCAGGAAGCCCAGCCCGAGCACTACCGGCCAGAGCCACCACCAGCCGAAGCCGCGCATCATGGGCATTGGCATCCCCAAGGCGGGTCGGCCATGCATCCAGGGCAGGTCAATAAAGCCGGTCTGCAGGGCGATGAGCCAGAAGGCCAACGTGCAGCCGCCGAGGGTGAGCAGAAAGAGCAGCCCGAGCAGTATCCCGACGCGACGATAGAAGCCGGAGCGCAGGCCGCGCCGGTCGTGCGGCGGCCAGGGCTCGTCCTCAGGCCACCACGGAGGTCGGTCGGGCGGGTAAGGCTGGGGCATCCGTGGAGCGTGGTGCGTATTGCGCAGGACGTGTTGCAGGTCGTTCTGCTTGCGGACTATGCGGCATGTGCCACGTGTTCTTCATCCGCGAACTTGTAACCTACGCCGTATACCGTCAGCACATAGCGCGGCTGGCGCGGGTCCGGCTCGAGTTTGCGGCGGATGTTCTTGATGTGCGCGTCAATGGCGCGCTCGTAGCTTTCGAAGGCGACGCCGCGCACGGCGTCGAGCAGTTGGGCGCGGGTGAAGACGCGGCCCGGCTGAGCGGCCAGGGTGGCCAGCAGCTGGAACTCGGTGGGCGTCAGGTCGAGGGGCGCGCCGGCGCGGGTGGCGCGCAGGCGCGGCACGTCGAGGGTCACGTCCAGCACGCGGATCAGGTCGGTGGGCTGGGGGGCGGCCTTGGAGCGGCGCAGCACGGCGCGGATACGGGCCACCAGTTCCTTGGGGCTGAAGGGCTTGACGACGTAATCGTCCGCGCCCAGCTCCAGGCCGACAAGCTTGTCGCTCTCCGCGCCGCGCGCGGTGAGCATGATGATGGGCACGGTGGAGTCGCGGCGCAACTGGCGCGTCACGTCGAGGCCGTCCAGCTTGGGCAGGCCGAGGTCGAGGACGATCAGGTCGGGCTTTTCCGCACGGGCGCGGGCCAGAGCGGTGGCGCCATCGCCGGCCGTCAGCACGCGGTAGCCGGCGCTCTCCAGGTAATCGCGCGTCAGGGACACGATCCGGGCTTCGTCATCTACCACCAGGATGGTTTTCATCGAGGTCATTTAACCGCGAAGGTGCGGGGAGCGCAATGGGGCAGCGGATGTCGTCGCGCGATCATCCGCTGCCTACGCTGTGGTTGTTTGCCCCGGGTTCAGGGCGAAGAGGGCGGCGGGCCGCTCTGCTCATGGGCGCGCCTGTGCCACTCTTCGAACATTTGCTGGCCGCGTCCTTCCCAGCCGCCGTTGCCGTGCCGGCCCCAGCCGAAGATCAGCCGACCGACCAGCCAGATCAGGCCGACGATGAGCAGGATCTGGAAGATGAGGCCCAGGAGGCCAAAGCCCCAGTCGAACGGACGGAGGCCCCAGCCCACGTGCCAGCCACCCAGCCACGGCATCCCGCGCGGCATCATCCCTGGCCCCATGCGCTCGGCCCAGACGCCGGCTTGTGAGAGGCCATAGGCCGCGCCGGCATTGAAGAGGGCGAATCCCGCGCCCACCAGTACGGCCACCACAACGATCCCCAGCAAAATTCGGAAGAAGAAGGTTCTGTTCACGATTTCGTCTCCTTGCTGAACTGAGCACAGTATCGGGCGCAGTTGTGAATTGAGTGTGAAGGAGTGGCGGATAGAAGGTGGATAGGCCGGCGCCGCTTCCTCGCGTACAATTCGTGCCGGTTCGCCATGCTATCGGCGGTTACGGATTGCGCTTTTTGAATTCACGAAGACACTCGGAGTTTCACACAGCCTTTGGGTTTCTTCGTGTGCCTTCGGGGAAGAGAAACCGTAGTTTCTGCTCGCTCGCGCCATGAGACGCGGAGGACGCCTATGCTCGCCAAAGCCCGTGAAATCAAACCTTTCATCGTCAACCTGCGTCGTGCCATCCACCGCCGCCCGGAGCTGGGCTTCGACGTGCACGAGACGGCGGCGCTGGTGGCGCGCACGCTGGGCGAGCTGGGGATCGAAGCACAAACCGGCGTCGGCAAGACGGGCGTGGTCGGTTACCTCGGCGACGCCGACGGGCCGGTGGTTGGCCTGCGCGCCGATATGGACGCGCTGCCCATCCTCGAGGCCAACGACGTGCCCTATAAGTCCGAGATCCCGGGCAAGATGCACGCCTGCGGCCACGACGCGCACACCGCCATGCTGCTCGGCGCGGCCCGGCTGCTCGCGCAGGAAAAGTTCAGGGGCCAGATTCGGCTGCTGTTTCAGCCTTCGGAAGAGGACTTCGATACGGAGGGCGTGAGCGGCGCGCCGCGTATGATCGCCGACGGCGCGCTGAAGGGCGTGCAGCGCGTCATCGCCCTGCATGTGGACGGCAATCTGGAGGTGGGCACAATCGGCATCGAGTCCGGCAAGGTTGCGGCAGCAGTAGATACGTTCCGGGCGACGGTCAAGGGGCAGGGTGGCCACAGCGCGCGCCCGCACACCGCCCTCGACCCGATCTGGCTGACGGCGCAGGTGCTCAACGCGCTCTATGCGGTGCCCTCGCGCCGTCTCGACCCATTCGAGCCGAATGTGCTGACGGTGGGCATCGTGCGGGCCGGCACGGCCGAGAACATCATCCCGCCTTCGGTCTATCTGGAAGGTACACTGCGCAGCCTGGAGGCCGAGACGCGCGCCGCATTGCACGCCGAAGTCGAGCGGTGTCTGCAGATCGCGCGGGCGCTGGGCGGCGATTACAAACTGACCCTGGTGCGCGGTTACCCGCCGCTGTTCAACGATGCGGGCGTGTGCGCGGTGCTGCAGCAGGCGGGCCGTGACCTGCTGGGCGAGGGCGGACTGGCCCCGCGCGAGCCGACGATGGGGGCCGAGGATTTCAGCTACATGACCGAGTTAGCGCCGGGCGCGATGTTCCGCCTGGGCGTGCGCCAACCCGGCGGCCCGCCGCGCTACGCCCACACGCCCGAATTCGACATTGACGAGGACGCGCTGCCCATCGGCGCTGCGATGCTGGCCGAGGCGGCGCTGAGGCTGCTGAGGGGGTTGGATCACTGAGGGCACTGAGGGAACACTGATGTCACGGAAGGAGCATTGAGACCACTGAAGCGCTCCCTCAGTGGCCTCAGCTTGGTTCAGTGCTTCAGCGGTTCCCTCTTGCGGCGGGGGTTGGATCACTGAGCGCACTGAGGGAACACTGATGTCACGGAAGGAGCATTGAGACCATTGAAGCGCTCCCTTAGTGGCTCAGCTCGTCCCAGTGCTTCAGTGGTTCCGCACCAACACCCCCTCCAACGCCGCCACGTGCGCGTCCCTCAACCCGGCGTAGCCGCGCACCGTTCGCTCGCCGCTCAGTAGTTTCGGCAGGTCGTCGGCCAGGCGCTGCTTGAGCCACGAGTCCAGCCGGAAGGCGCCCAGCAGGCGTAGCACATGCTCGGCGCGGTGGTCGCGCGCCAAACGTGAAGCCCGCAGCGTGAGAGTCAACGCCTCGGTGGGACGCAGACTCAAGCCGGAGAGGGTGAGAATGCCTTTGGCTGCGTCATACTCTGTGGCAGGTAGGTGCGCCGCGCCGTTGATTTCGACTGAAACGTTGTCCGGCCCGGCCAGGCCGTATATCACCAACTGATACATGCGCTGTGCGGGCGCGACGCTTACATCGCCGGAAGCGGGCGAGATCGTGAAGCGAAGCGCGTCGCCGCGCTGCTCCTGCGAGAAGGCGGTGAGCGCGTAGCGGCCCTGCGTGTATGCCTGCGTCTCGCCGTCGTCCTCGTATAACTCGAAGCGGTTGTCTGCGCCCGGAAAGATATGCACGGTCAGCGCAGTCGCGGCCGCGCCCCCTGCTGCCGGGCCGAGCGGCACAATCGCGCCGGCCCGCGCGAACACCGGGATGTCGGCCAGGCCGCCGTAGACGGTGCGCCAGCCGGCGCCCATGAGGCGTTCGCCTGAAAAGAAATCGAACCACTCGCCGGGCGGCAACCACACCGTCTGCTTGCTCAGCCGCGTATCCGCATCCATCGGCGAGGTGAATGGCGCGGCGATGAGTTCGCTGCCGAACCAGTATTGCTGCCCGCACAGATAGGCCTCGTCGTGCTCGGGGTGTGAGTAGTACATCGGCTGGATGAGCGGCGCGGCCTGCGCGTGGTCGCGCCAGGCCTGCGAGTAGAGATAGGGAATCAGGCGGTGGCGCAGGCGCAGGGCCTCGCTCGCCGCCTCGGCGGCTGCCCGGCCGCGCCGCCAGGGCCGCCGCTCCTGAAATCGGTTCTTCGTCGCGTGCAGGCGCAGGATGGGGCTGAACGCCCCGAATTGCACCCAGCGTGTGTACAGTTCGTCGTCCTCCACGCCGCCCATGTGCCCGCCGATGTCGTGGCTCCACCAGCCGTAGCCCACGTTACTGGCCGTGGCCGTGAAATAGGGCTGAAAGGCCAGCGCCTCCCAAGTCACCAGCGTATCGCCCGAGAAGCCGATAGGGTAGCGATGATTGCCCAGACCGCCCCAGCGCGAGAAAATGAAGGGACGCTTCTGAGGCTGGCGACCCAGATCGTAGAAGTGCAGGTGGTTGAGGAACCACAACGGGTCCAGGCCCTCCACTTTCGAGCGCACCCCCTGCTGCCAGTCGAGCCACCAGAAATCCACGCCGGCGGCCTCGTGCGGGTGATGCAACAGCTCGAAGTAGGCGCGCATGAAAGCGGGATCGCTGATGTCGAAGGCGATCGGCTCCTGGCTGGCCGGATCAATGCCGAGCGCGTTCGCCATCTGTTCGTACTGCGCCTCGTGCGGGTGCACCCCGTCCGCCGGGTGCAGGTTGAGTGCGGTTTTTAACCCTCGCTCATGCAACTCACTCAAGAAGCCGACCGGGTCTGGGAACAGGTCGCGGTTCCAGGTGTAGCCCGTCCAGCCGCTGGACTCGTTGCCGGTGGCGGTGAGGTGCCAGTCCATGTCCACGATGCAAACGGAGAGTGGGACGTCGTTGGCGGCGAACTCGTTCAGCAGCTCCAATAACTCGGACTGGGTGTAGGCGTAGAAGCGGCTCCACCAGTTGCCGAGCGCCCAGCGCGGCAGGAGCGGTGGGCGTCCGGCCACGGCGTAGAAGTCGCGCAGGCAGGCGCGGTAGTCGCGCCCGTAGCCGAAGAAGTACAGGTCGCGTGTGCGCGGCGCGCCGGGCGCAGGGCGCGGCGTCAGCCAGCAGGCCGCATCGAAGACGAGCGAGTCGGAGTCATCCACCACCGCCCAGCCGGCGCGGCCCATCAGCCCCGACTCCAAGCTGACGCCGCCGGCGGCGTTGTCGAGGGTGCGGGCCGTGCCCCATAAATTGCCGCCTTGTGATGAGGGTTGGCCGTAGCGCCAGGTCGTCCCCGTCGCCTTGACGTGGATGGTCAGTGACCGGGGCGTGAAGCCGCGCGCCGAGGCGCGGTAGCGCAGCAGGAGATGCTCGGTTTCGATCTCCACTCCGTCCGCCGTCCAGCGCGTCTCGAAAACGGGTGGGGGTTGACGGCGATACCAGAAGACCTGCGACGGGCGATCCTCGAAGCGCTGAGCGGGATCGAACTCCAGCCGGATGAGGCGCGTGGTGAGCACGGTGAAGCGGACCTGCGGTCCGCGCACCACCGCGGCTTCATCGGCGAGAGGGGCAAACTGGATTTGGAATTGCGGGAGGGGCATGCGCGCGATTATACCCACGCCGCCGACAACGCCGGCAAAAGGTCGCACCACCTTTCGGCAGGCCTGCCGGATCTGATCGGGAAGCGTCAAAGCCTCAACGTGCCAGACACGGCAGGTCTGAACGGCTCACGCCGCCGATGATCACGCTTTGGAGATGATCTTCGTCATATTTCCCCGCCGCATGACTGATGTCATGTTCAGACGCGCCGCGCCGCCCAATAATTCCCGCAGGACTTAAGCCCCTTTTCCTTCCATCGGAGGCCCTATGAAAAAGCGATTGTTCTTCTCCTTTCTAGTCGGTGTGCTGGTGGTGGCGGCCTGTACCCAGGCGCAACCGGCGCCCGTGCAGCCGAGCGGCGCAGGCGGCCTGCCCGCGGAGGCTGCCGCCGTCATCGCCGAACGCGGGCTGACGCCCGACGACGTGTACGCCGCCGTCAAGACTTACATGCCGTCCGGCCAGACGGATCCGTACATCATGATCTCGTCCGGCGGTCAGTCCGGCCAGGTGTACGTGATCGGCGTGCCCTCCATGCGCCTGCTGAAAGAGATCGCGGTCTTTACGCCGCAGTCGTGGCAGGGCTATGGCTACGGCGGCACCGGCGACAAAGTGCTCAAGGGCGGCTTTATGCCGGACGGCTCTGAACTCAAGTGGGGCGACACGCACCACCCGAACATCTCCGAAACGAACGGCGAGTACGACGGCGAGTTCGTCTTTATCAACGATAAGGCTAACGCTCGGCTGGCCGTCATCAGCCTGAAGGACTTCGAGACCAAGCAGATCGTCAAGAACCCCAACACCACCAGCGACCACGGCGGCGCGTTCGTTACGCCGAACACCGAGTATGTGGTCGAAGGCCCGCAGTACGGCATTCCGCTCGGTTGGGAATATGCCACCCTGGACGAGTACGCCGACAAATACCGCGGCCTGATCACGTTCTGGAAGTTCGACCGCGTCAAAGGCCGGGTAGACATGGCCCAATCCTTCCAGATCGAGCTGCCGCCGTATTGGCAGGACCTGTGTGACGCCGGCAAGGGCGTCAGCGATGGCTGGGTCTTCTGCAACTCCTTCAATACCGAGCTGGCGACCGGCGGCGTGGAGCTGGGCAACCCGCCCTTTGAAGCCGGCACCACCAAGAACGACACCGACTACCTGCACATCTTCAACTGGAAGAAGGCCGAGGAGGTCTTCAAGGCCGGCAAGGCGAGGATGTTGAACGGCATTGCCGTGATCTCGCTGCAACAAGCCATTGACGAGGGCATCCTGTACTTCACGCCGGAGCCGAAAAGCCCGCACGGCGCGGACGTGACGCCCGGTGGTGAGTACATCGTCGTGGGCGGCAAGCTCGACCCGCACGTCACCGTCTACTCGTTCGCCAAGATCAAGGCCGCTATCGAAGCCGGCGGGCTGGAGACCGATCAGTATGGCGTGCCCGTCATTCCGCTGGACAAGGTCATGGAGGCCCAGGTGGAGCTTGGCCTCGGCCCGTTGCACACCGTCTTCGATGATAAGGGCTACGCCTACACCTCGCTCTTCCTGGACTCGGCGGTGGCGCGCTGGACGCTGGGCGGCCCGTACGACGACAAGAACCCGGAAGAGGGTTGGAAGCTCATCCAGAGACTGCCTGTCCAGTACAACATCGGCCACATCACGGCGGCGGAGGGCGACACCGCCTCGCCCGACGGCCAGTACGTGGTCGCGTTGAACAAGTGGAGCATTGACCGTTTCGCCAACATCGGCCCGCTGCTGCCCCAGAACTTCCAACTCGTGGACATCAGCAAACCCGGCGACCAGATGAAGGTGCTCTACGACATGCCGATCGGCATGGCCGAGCCGCACTATGCCCAGATCATCAAGGCCGACAAGCTCAAGCCCTGGCAGGTCTATCCCCAAATCGGCTGGAACCCGGAGACGATGAGCGTGGACCCGAACGCCATCACCAGCCCGGAACAGGCGCGCATTGAACGACGCGGCGATACCGTCGAGATCTGGATGTCGGTGATCCGCTCGCACTTCAGGCCAGAGCGCGTTGATATCCGCAAGGGCGACAAAGTCATCTGGCATCTGACCAGCCTGGAGACCGCCGTGGATGCCACGCACGGCTTCGCCCTCTCCGGCTACAACATCAACCTCAGCCTCGAGCCGGGTGAGACTCAGACCATCGAGTTCGTTGCCAACCAATCCGGCGTCTTCAGCTTCTACTGCACCGAGTTCTGCTCAGCTTTGCACCTGGAGATGATGGGGTATCTGACGGTCAAACCCTAGCTTCCTCTCCCCTCCCGCTTCTCCCCTTCCCCCTCTCGTCCGGAGGGGGAAGGGGGGAGTGAAGGCTGAGATCACCATGGAATTGTTCAACCTCGATCCCGATGTCAAAGTCCTCCTGCCCGACGGCAGCACGCGGCAGCTGATGGACTACCTGGTTCCAACCACCCTGCTGATGGTTGCGGCCCTCCTGCTCATGGTCTCGTTGTTTGTGCCTTACTGGAGCATGACCCTGACGGCCCCGCAGTATCCCAAAGGCCTGAAGGTGGATGTGTACGTCACTCATCTGGAGGGCGACGTGCGGGAGATTGACGGCCTGAACCACTACCTGGGGATGCCGCCGCTGGACGAGGGCGGCCGGTTCGAGCGGGCAATTGCGCCGCTGGCCATCGTCACCTTGGGGCTGCTGCTGCTGGCCGGCGTCTTCGTTCATAACCAGTGGGCGGCCCTGCTGGCGCTGCCCGTTATCGGCTACCCGTTCGTCTTTCTCGCCGACTTGTGGTGGATCCTGTACCAGTATGGTCACAGCATTGATCCGAAGTCGGCGCTCGGCGGCGCGATCGAGCCGTTCACGCCGCCTATCCTGGGCCAGGGGAAGGTCGGCCAGTTCGGTATGGTCGCCAACTGGGAGCTGGGCCTGTTCCTGGCGTTTGGCGCAGCGGCGGTGGTGCTCGTGGCGCTCTGGTTTCACCGCGCAGCGTATAAGCCGATTGTGGATGCACGCAAGCGCGCGGCCGCGGCGGCCTGAGCCGTTGCAGCATTGCGTATGGTGAACACCCTGAAGGTTATGCTGAGGACGTTGAGACGGCTGGCGCTGATTTTGATGCTTGCGGCGCTGACCGGGCTTCAGCCGATTGCGCTTCAAGCTGCCCGCTTCGGGGACGAGGTGAGCCGCAACGCCCTCGTCGTCTCTCCGGCCGGCCCTTATTTCTCCATCACTGCCGCGCTGCAAGACGCCCGGCCCGGCGACGTGATCGAAGTGCGCGGCGGCGTTTATCCCGCCCTGGTGGTGGATAAGTCCGTGACGCTGGTGGGCATCGGCTGGCCGGTGATTGACGGCGGCGGACGGGGTACCGTGGTGCAGATCACCGCGCCCGGCGTCGTCCTGCGTGGCTTCGAAGTGCGCGGCAGCGGCGACGAGCCGGACCGCGATCACTCCGGCATCATCGTCTCCGCTTCGGATGTGGTGGTCCAGGGAAACCGGCTGACGGAGGTGCTCTTCGGCATCTTCGTCTCTCAGGCGGATCGGGTGGTGGTGCGCGGCAACACGATCACTGGCAAGTCCAAGTACAGTGAGGCCCGCCGGGGCGACGCCATCCGCCTGTGGTACACGTTCGGGACGCTGCTCGAAGCCAATACCGTTCATCGGGTGCGCGACATCGTCATCTGGTATTCGCGCAGCGTTGCCCTGCGCGAGAATACGATCACCGAAGCCCGCTACGGCATCCACCTGATGTATGCCGACGATACGCTCGTCGAACGCAATCGTTTTATGAATAACGCGGTCGGCATCTACACGATGTACTCGAGGCGCGTGCGCTTGGCCGAGAACGAGATTCGCGGCCAGCGCGGCCCGAGCGGCTATGCCCTGGGCTTCAAGGACGCCGACGATATCGAGGCGGTTGGCAACCTGTTGGTTGACAACCGCGCCGGCTTGTTCATTGACGCTGCCCCCTTCAGCCCGCAAGGGTATGCCCGCTTCTCCGGCAACATCATCGCCTTCAACGACGTCGGCGCGATTCTGCTGACCTCGGTGCGCCGCGCCGAATTTATCGGCAACACGTTCTGGGAGAACCTGGAGCAGATGGCCGTGCAGGGCGGCGGCGATGTGAGCCGCGCCAACATCTGGCGCGACAACTACTGGAGCGATTACAGCGGCTACGACGCCGATGGGGACGGCGTCGGCGATCTGCCCTACCAGGCCGACCGCTTCTTCGAGAGCCTGACCGACCGCGAGCCGCTGCTGCGGATGCTGATCTATAGCCCGGCGGCGCAGGCGCTTGAGTTTGCCGGCGCAGCGCTGCCGCTCTTCCGACCGCAGCCCAAGCTGGTGGATGCGACCCCGCGTCTGCAGCCGCTGCCCGTCCCCGCCGGCGCCACGGCCGCGCCACGCCCAGCCGCGCCGATGCTGCTGGCTGCGCTGGCTCTGCTCGGCCTCGGTGTTTTGTGCGCCCTGCCCGGAGGCCTCTTCATGGCGAAAACGAAATTGACCCCAGACAGCTCGAAGACCACCTCGGTAAACTCCGTCTTCCCCGGCGCGAGCACTCTCGTCATTCGGAACGTCACCAAGCACTACGGCAAAGTCACCGCCCTGGAGGATGTTTCTTTCGAGGCCGGCCCCGGTGAAGCCATCGCCTTGTGGGGCGCGAACGGCGCGGGCAAGAGCACGCTCCTCAAAGCCGTGCTCGGCCTGGTGAAGGTGCAGGGCCGCCTCGAGGTTTGCGGCCACGATGTCTGCCGGGCAGGCAAAGCGGCGCGCCGCTGCCTGGGCTATGTGCCGCAGGACGTGACCCTCTATGAGCAGAGCGTGCGGGCGACGCTGGAGTTTTTCGCGCAGCTCAAAGGCGGCCGATCTCCAATCTCTGGTCTCCCTTCTCCATCCGCCCATATTCCGGAGTTGATGTCCCGCCTCGGGCTGGCCGATCACGCACACAAAAACATCTCTGCGCTGTCCGGCGGGCTGCGTCAGCGGCTGGCCCTGGCCATTGCGCTGTTGGGGGACCCCCCGGTGCTGTTGCTCGACGAGCCAACGGCCAACCTCGACGCGCAGGCCCAGCGCGATTATCTGGCCCTGCTCCATCAGCTTTGTAAAGACGAGGGCAAGACCATCCTCTTTGCCTCGCACCGTTTGGAAGAAGTGGAGATGCTGGCAAACCGCGTGCTGGTGTTGGAGCACGGCCGCCTGGTGAACGTGCTGACGCCGGAGGCGTTGCTGCTGCAACTCATGCCCACTATCAAGCTCACCCTGTGGGTGGCGGAGGCGCAGCGCGCGGATGCGCTGATGCGCTTCAGGCAGGCCGGGATGCACGCCCACTTGAACGGGCGCGGCACCGTCGTGGTGGAGGTGCAGGCCGAGCAGAAGATGGACCTGCTGCGCTTGATGAGGGAGCTGCCCGTGATGGATTTTGAGATGGAACGCGGGCGGGCGTGGAATTGATGAAAGGGCAGGCCGTGATGGAAATGAAACTCCTCTGGGTCATTGCCCGGCGCGAACTGCGCGAAGCGCTCGGCAACAAGTGGCTGGCCTTTTACGCGCTGAGCTTTGCGGCGCTGGCCTTTGTGCTGTCCAGCGCCAGCCAGGCCTCGTCGGGCTACGCCGGGCTGGGTGGTTTCGGGCGCACTGCTGCCAGCCTGGTCAACGCGCTGTTACTCTTCACGCCGCTGCTTGGGCTGAGCGTGGGCGCGGCCGCGCTGGCCGGCGACCGGGAACGCGGCACATTGCTCTACCTGCTGGCCCAGCCCGTCAACCGCGCCGAGGTCTTCTTTGGCAAGGCGCTGGGCGCGGCCTTGGCGGTGACGGCAGCGCTGGGTGTCGGCTTTGGGCTAGCCGGACTGGCGCTTGGCGCCAGCGCCGCCGGCGACGCCGCCGCCTTCGCTGCACTGGCCGGCTACACGCTGCTGCTTGCGCTGGTCTCGCTCGGCCTGGGCTTTCTCATCAGTGCCCTCACGCAGAAATCGGCTACGGCGCTGGGCGCGGCGCTCATCGTCTGGCTGGTGCTCGTCTTCTTCAGCGACCTGGGCGTCATCGGCGCGACGCTGGCGCTGCGGCCCACGCCGGCCACGCTGTTCGGGATGCTGGTCGTCAACCCGCTGCAGGTGTTCAAGTTGGGCGCGATCTATAGCCTGCGCGCCACCCTCGATACGCTCGGCGCGGTGGGCCAGTACGCCGTATATCGTTTCGGCGCGCTGCTGCCCGCGCTGCTGGCCGGCCTGCTGGGCGCGTGGCTGACGCTGGCCTTTGGCATCGCCTATGCCATATTTACACGACGAGGTGATGTATGAGGCTTTCACGACGCGGCTTCTTGCGCGGCGCGGCCTGCGGCGCGGCGGCGCTGGCGCTGGCGGCCTGTGCGCCGCAGAGCACTGAGCCGCAGCCGCCAGAGATCGCTTATGGGCACGACCTGTGCGATAACTGCGGTATGCTGATCAGCGAGCCGCGCTTTGCCTGCGCCAGCCTGCTGACTCAGAGCGCTTACCGCAAGTTCGATGACCTCGGCTGCCTGGCGATGTACCACATGGATCATCCAAACGAACAGGTCACCGCCTATTTCGTCCACGACTATTACAGTGAGCGTTGGATGCGCGCCGAGGGCGCAACCTATATCCACAGCCCGCGTATCA
>JBBIQY010000007.1:0-62256 GCA_037442085.1 Anaerolineae bacterium | reverse complement strand
CGGCCCGATGGGGACATCACCGAGGCCGTGACGCGCGCGCGCCAGGCCTACCTCGAACGGCCCACGGTCTTCGCCGCCGAAGTGCTGGCCTGGGCCTTGCACCGGGCCGGCGACGACCTCGCCGCCGCTCCCTACGCGCAGGAAAGTTTGAAGCTCGGTTCGCAGGATGCCCTGCGACTGTTCCGCGCGGGCCTGATTGACTACCGGCTGGGCCGGCTGGCGGAAGCGCGGCAGAAGCTCGAAGCCGCGCTGGCCCTCAACCCGCATTTTTCGCTGCGCTACGCCGAGGTTGCCCGCCAGACGCTGGCCCAGATCCCGGCAACGCCATAGCGGACCAGCCGGGACTGATGCAGGAAAGTTTCGCCGAACTCTTTCGACCAGCCCTGGCAAATCCCGGGGCGTTCACGGAAAGGTGTTTGTCATGAACGGGTATCGCCGTCTCAGCCTCATCGTGCTGATCCTGCTGGCCGCGCACCTCACCGCGCCGACCGCCTTCGCCCATCCGCTGGGCAACTTCACCGTCAACCACTCCGCCGAGCTGCGCCTGACGGCAGACACCCTCGTCGTGGACTACGTCCTCGACCTGGCCGAAATCCCCGCGCTGCAAGCGCTGGCTGCCCTGGATGCGAATGGCAACGGCCAGCCAGATGAGACCGAGCGGGCCGCTTACCGCGCCGAGCAGTGCGCAGCGATTCAAGCCGGGCTGAGCGTCCGCGCCGACGGTCTGCCCTTGGCGCTGACGCCCGGCGACTCCGCGCTGAGCTTCCCGCCGGGAATGGGCGGCCTGCCCACCCTGCGCCTGACCTGTCGGTTTGAGTCGGCGCTGGCCCTGACGGCGAACGAGGCCAACCTGGAATTTTCGGCCAACGTCTTTCCGGAGCGACTGGGCTGGCGCGAGATCCTGGTGGTCGCCGACGCCGGCATAGCGGTGCGCGGCGACATCGCAACGGAGAGCATCAGTCGGCGGCTGACGGCCTACCCCGAGTCTCTGCTCAGCAGCCCGCTGGATGAACGGCAGGTCACGTTCGTCATCGGGCGCGGCGTGGGCGCTATGTCTCAAGCCGCGCCGGCCAGCGCCCTCGTCGCGCCGGGCGAGACGCCACGCACCGACGCGTTCACGGAGCTGATTGCCCTGTCTGAACTGACGCTGCCGGTGATGCTCCTCGGGCTGGCCATCGCATTCATCTGGGGCGCGGGGCACGCGCTCACGCCCGGCCACGGCAAGACCATCGTCGCCGCGTATCTCGTCGGCTCGCGCGGCACGGCCAGGCACGCGCTCTACCTCGGCCTGACCACGACCATCACGCACACCGTCGGCGTCTTCGCGCTCGGGCTGGTGACGCTGTTTGCTGCCAAGCACATCCTGCCGGAGACGTTGTTCCGTTGGCTGAGTCTGGTCTCCGGCCTGATCGTCATCTGGCTGGGCGCAAGCCTGTTCCTCAGCCGCTGGTGCGGCCTGCGTGTTCCCGCTGCCGCTCACGCACATCGTCACGACCACCATCATCACGAGCACGACCACGCTCATGGTCACGACCAGGCGCATGACCACTCTCATCATCATGACCCTGAGCACGGCCATTCACACGACCATGAGCATTCGCACGACCATGAGCACGGCCCGCACACACACACGCATCTGCCGCCCGGCGCGGATGGCTCACCGGTGACCTGGCGCAGCCTGCTGGCGCTGGGGATCTCGGGCGGGTTGCTGCCCTGCCCATCGGCGCTGGTGGTGCTGCTCAGCGCCATCGCCCTCAACCGCGTGGCGTTTGGCCTGGCGTTGTTGGTAGCGTTCAGCCTGGGGCTGGCCGGTACGCTCACGGTCATCGGCCTGGCGATGGTGTACGCCAAGCGCCTGTTCGAGCAGATGCCGACGGCAACTCGCTGGATGCAGCTGGCCTCGGCAGGCAGCGCGTTGTTTATCCTCGTCGCGGGGCTGGGCCTCACGCTTCAGGCGCTGACGCAGATGGGGCTGCTCTAAATTTCCGAAGCAATCTGCTGAGAGCTGGCGGATCTTCAACGCGAGGAGCGCAAAGGCTTCGCTGAAGCTCGCAACGAGCCTTTGCGAGCTTCAGCGTGTCCTTCATGATTCAAATCCCCTCTCTCGCCCGCGGCTGGCGCCGAATGAATCAAGACAACTCGCCCAGCATCACAATCCGCTCGCTCGGGGCTAGGCTGCCGCCCGCCGGCTCGATGGAGACGCCGACGGCGGTAAACTCGTCGGTGACGCCGGAGTCTACCGCCAGCACGGCGCGCCCGGCTTCATCTACGGTGAACAGCCCGGCACCGACCGCGACGCCATCGCGCAACAGCCAGAATTGGTAGACCTCGTCCGGCGGCAACGGGCGCAGGCCCGAGACCACCAGCACAGCGGTGGCACGCTGCGGGTCGGCGATGAAGTGGCCGCGCGCCTCCGGCTGCAAGGCGGTGCCGCCGACCTCGGTGATGCGCGCGCCGGGCGCAGTGAGTTGGGCAAGCAAGCGGTTTTGCGCCGCCAGCTGTTCCTGAAGCTGTCGGGTCTCGGCGCGCAGGCGCACGACCTCGGCGTTGAGCATGACGCCCCAGCCGAGGGCCAGCGCAGCCAGGCCCAGGCTGATGGTAAGGGCAACCGGTGCGAGTCGCTGTTGCCAGGCTGTCCACAGCGAGGGCTTCCGCTCAGGCGCAGGTTGACGCCGGCGCGCGTCGGCTCCCACCCGCGCCATCAGCTTCTGCTTGAGGGCGGGCGGCGGCGTCACCGGCGGCGCCGCATACGGCAGGCGGGCTGCCATCTGCCGCAACTCGTCCAGGCGCATGCGCGCCTCCGGGTTGACGGCGATATAGGCCTCCACCTGAGCACGTTCCTCGGGCGTCAGCGCCTCTAACGCATACAGCGGCAGCAGCGCTTCCAGCTCGTCATTCATCATCACCACTCATCGGTCAATTCCTTCTCTCAGCAAAACGGCTCGCAGTTTTTGCAAGCCCAGCCGGGCGCGCGTGTGGATGGTGCCCAGCGGCTCGCGCAGCGCCTGCGCAATTTCATGATGGGTCAGGCCGCGAAAATAGGCCAGCTCCAGGACGCGGCGCTGTTCGGACGGCAACGACTCCAGCGCGGCGCGCACCCGGCGGTGTTCCAGCGCGCCGCTCACTTTCTCGGCAACATCCGGGCCGGGGTCGGGCAGGGTTTCGAGCGCTTCGTCAGGGACGGGCGCGGTCCGGCGTTGCCGCAACATGTCAATACACAGTCGGCGGGCAATGGCGAAGAGCCAGGCCGTGAACGGCGCGCGCTCGCGCTGGTATGAGGCCGCGTTGCGCCAGACGCGCCAGAATGTCTCCTGTACGGCCTCTTCCGCCAGGGCCGGCTCGCCGAGCACACGCACCGCGAAGCCCATGACGGCCGGGACATGTCGGTCATAGAGAACCGCGAGGGCAGCGGCGTCGCCGATCGCAGCCGCGGCGATGAGTTGTCCATCGCTCCAGTCCTGCTGGCCGCTCATCGCCGTCCGCCAGAGCACATGATGAAGCGCCTCATCTCAAATACGGTAAGCGGGCGGTCTCGCATGTATGGCACAGACGGGCCTAATGCTCGCCGCCGATTTCATGCCGCCAGAGCACCTCTGTGACATGCGTCAGGCCGGCCTTGAGGTGGCGACGGTAGGTGCTGAACGGCAGGTCGAGGGCTTCGGCGGCCTGCTCCTGGCTCCCCACCGGTTTGAAATACGTGGCCGCCAGGGCGCGGTAGAACCGAGCCTCCTTCGGCGCGGCGAGCAGCTTGGAGGCCGCCTCGTTGATCAGCTCCAGCAACGCCGCAAGACGGGCCGCTTCATCGGAGTCTGCGCCGGCCCTATCCACCACCAAGCGTGACCGGAGCAGTGGGTTGCGGCACAGCAGATCGGGTTGGGTGAAATGCTGCAGAGCGTGGCGCACCGCGGCGGCGAAGTCGCTCTGACTCAGCACAATGAGGATCGGCGTGGTCCGGGTCTCACCGGTCCCAATCGTCGCGCTTTGGGCCACCTCACGTTCGGCCAACAGGCTCAACCAGGTCGAGGGCGGCGTGACGCGCCAGTCGTGGCCGTAGACGCCGTATGTCCGCCCACCCACTTCGAAATCGGCCTGCGGCAGGCGGCGCAGATTGGCGTAGGTAAAAACGGCCGCCCAGAACTCCGGCTGAGCGCAGGAAAAAAAATGAAAGGCGAGGCCGGGCGTGGTGAGGTAGTGGCGCACGACATTGACGAAGAGCAGGCTTTGGATCGGCGAGACGGCTTGATATGTGTTGCCAGCCATCCAGAAACGAAAGTGTGTGGCGATCTCGCCGGGCCGCAGCGGCGCATGTTGCTGGAGGTAACTCCAGCCTGCGCGGGTCGCCGGGTCGGACTCGCGGTCGGCGGCGCTGAGGGACTGGAGCGGCAGCGCCAGCAGAAAGCCCACCGGCTTGCCGGCGCCGTCGCGCACCACCAGCGTCCGGTCGGCCTGGCGTGCCAGCCAGAACGCCGCCCACTGCGCTGAGTCGCTGCCTTCGTGCTGGGAGGTCATCGCCAGCAATGCCGGACGGTCGCCCTCGTGAAACGGCTCGATCAACAGATGGCTGCCCTCGTGCCACTCGAAGACCGGGCGCACCACCGCATTGTCACGGTGCAGATAAATCAGGTCGAACAGAGTCTGTTGCTGGGCCGGGCCGAGGGTGCGTTGCAGGCGGGCCACATAATAGGCACGCGCGCGGCGGTGCAGTTCAGCGTACCAGTCCGGATGGCGCCAGCGGACGTCGGCGCACAAGGCCTCGCGCGCCAGGTCGTGGGGAAACAGGCCCTGCGGCCCGGCCTCGATGAAGGACAGGCCGCGCAGCCACTCGAACAATTCGTGCACGTCCGGCGCGCCGAGCATCGCGGTGAGCAATCCTTCGCTCATCACACGCACCAGGCTGCACGCCTCCAACGCGGCGCGGTGCGCAGGGCCAGGCACTTTCTGGACGAAGAGTTCGAGCAGCACTTTGACCACGTCCGGCGTGGTCTCCGGCTGAAAGGCGCCCACGTCCGCGCGCTGCTGAAAGGCATCCGCGCTGAGCGAGAGCGCAAGCGGATGGCCATGGGTGAAGTTGAGGATGGCGCTGAACCGTTCCGCCGGTAAGCCGCGCTGCGCCAGGTAAGCGCGGCTCTCTTCCGGTTCGAGGTTGCGCAGCGACAGCACGCGGATCAGCGCCTGCCAGCCCAGCTCGGCGCGCCAGGCGGGCGAGAGGGGGATGCGGCCTGCCATCACCACCAGCACGTTCTCGGGCAGCTGCGGCAGCCAGAAATCGCGCAGCCAGGCCTCCAGCAGCGTGAGGGTTTCGCAGGTGTCCCAGATCAGCACGCACCGCTGGCCGCGTTCGGCCAGGGCCGCCAGCGGCTCTGCCGCCGGTTCGAGCTGAAGCGCCAGCCGCAGCGCGCCGACGAAGGCTTCGGGCGTGGCTTCGATGTGGCGCGCGTCGAGGTAATGCGCCGTCAGGCCGGCCTCGCGGCTGAGCCGGGCATATTCCTGGAGCAGCGCCGTCTTACCAACGCCGCCCGGCCCGTGGACATAGAGAAGCTGAAAGGGCCACTGCGCTTCCGCCAGCGCAGACTGCAAAAGCGCCAGTTCCGCTGAGCGACCCACGAACTGACGCTGGCGCGCCGTACGCAACCGGTCTGCTAAACGTTGTGTCATGTTGGAAGCCGGCGGTTTGCCGATTTGTGTGTAATTTCGTAGGCGCGGCTCTCAGACCCGCGCCTACAGGCCGAATTACACAATTTTCGGCATACGGCCTGGAAGCCGCCACCCGACCGGAGTGAAAGGGAAAACACTTGGCACGTATTGTAATCCCAACTCGGAAAGCCCGGTAATGGTTTGCGGATTGCGGATTGCGCCAATTCCCTTCTCCGCATAGGATTCATGCCTACCCGAGACGCAGAGGACTTGTGTTCGATCAAATCATCAATCGCCAGCATACCGACAATATCAAGTGGGATCTGTACGGCCCGGACGTTCTGCCCATGTGGGTGGCCGATATGGATTTTGCCGCGCCGCCCGCCGTGCGCGAGGCGCTGCGCGTCAAGGTCGAGCACGGCGTCTTCGGCTACCAGTTCCCGACCAGCGACTGGTTCGGCTTTGTGTGCGAGCGGCTGGAGCGACTCTACGGCTGGCGCACGACGCCGGAGATGGTGGTGGCTGTGCCCGGCATCGTGGCGGGCTTCAACGCTGCGGCCCGCGCTTTTTGCGAGCCGGGCAGCGCCGTGCTGATGCAGCCGCCGGTGTATCCGCCGTTCCTAGACGTTCACGTGAACGCCGGCCTGCAACGCCAGCTCGCGCCGCTGGTGGTGAATGGTGCGGCCTCTGATCCCATCTTGCGCTACGAAATTGATTTCGACGCGTTCGAGGCCGCCCTGACGTCGGAGACGCGGCTGTTCCTGCTGTGCCATCCCCACAACCCCACCGGCCAGACGTATACGCCGGACGCATTGCGACAACTGGCCGAGATCTGCCTGCGTCACAACGTCCTCATCTGCTCCGACGAGATCCACAGCGAACTGCTGCTAGGCGGCGCAACGCACACGCCGCTCGCTACACTGTCACCCGAAATCGAGCAGCGCACCATCACCCTCATCGCGCCCAGCAAGACCTTCAACCTGGCGGCGCTCTTCACCGGCTTCGCCGTCATCCCCAACGCCGAGCTGCGTAAACAGTACCGGCAGACCATCGAGAAGCTCGTTCTGCACCCCAACGGCTTCGGGTTGACGGCAGCGAAGGCGGCCTACACGCAGTGCGACGACTGGCTGCGCGAGCTGCGCATTTATCTCACCGCCAACCGCGACCTGTTGGTGAGCTACGTGCGCGAGCATCTGCCCGGCATCCGCACCACCGTGCCGAACGCCACCTACTTGGCCTGGCTCGATTGCCGCGCCCTTCACCTCCAGCCGGACCCGTTCAAGTTCTTCCTCGAGCAGGCGCACGTGGCGCTCAATGACGGCGCGCCGTTCGGGCCCGGCGGCGAGGGCTTCGTCCGCCTGAACTTCGGCTGCCCGCGCGCCACATTGCTGGAAGGGCTGGAGCGGATGCGGACGGCCTTAGCGAATAGAAGGTAGCCTGTAACGAGTAGCACGCCGACCGCTACCTGCTACGCGCGACCTTCGATCCTCGAAAAAAAATGACCCTGCTACTCACTGAACGCGACGTGCAATCCTTGTTGACAATGGAGCTGGCGCTAGAGGCCGTGGAGGCCGCCTTCCGCGCGCTGGGCGAGGGCGCCGCCGTCAATCACCCACGCCGTCGTCTGCCGATCCGGCATGGGATGCTGCACTACATGGCCAGCGCCCTGCCCACGCACAACGCCTTTGGATTGAAGATCTATCCGGCGACCAGCAGCGGCGTGACCTTCCTCATCCTGCTCTACGATTACGACACCGGGCGACTGCTCGCGCTGATGGAGGGCGATCACCTGGGACGGCTGCGCACCGGCGCAGCCAGCGGCATCGCGACCAAATACATGGCCCGCGCGGACGCGAAGACGTTAGCCGTTATCGGCTCGGGCGGACAGGCGCTCACGCAGCTGCAGGCTGTCTGCGCCGTGCGGCCCATCGAGAAGGTGCGAGTCTACAGCCGCAACGCCGAGAAGCGGGCCGAGTTCGTGCGCGAGGCGCAGGGGTCGGTCAACGCCGAAATCGTCGCCGTCGCTCACCCACGCGCCGCAATCGAAAACGCCGACGTGGTGGTGACCATCACCACCTCCAGCACGCCGGTGTTCGACGGACGCTGGCTGAAGCCGGGCGCGCACATCAACGCGGCGGGCAGCAACCACCTCAAGCGCCGCGAGATTGACGGCGAGACGGTGCGCCGCGCCGCACACGTGGCGGTGGACATGCTGGAGCAGGCAAAGATGGAGTGCGGCGACCTGGCGCCCGCCGTCGAGGAAGGCCTGATTGCGTGGGAGGCGGTGAAGGAATTGGGCGACATCGTCACGCAGCAAGTGCCGGGCCGCACCTCGGCGGAGGACATCACGCTCTTCGAATCGCACGGCCTGAGCGTTTGGGACATCGCCGCCGCTACCCGCGTCTATGAGCTGGCGGTACAGCGCGGCCTGGGTCAAAAGCTGGCGCTCTTCCAATCCTGAGGCAGCGGCCTCGCGAGCAGCTTCAAGCCTGACCGACGAGGACGTCCACCAGATCGGGGCGATGGGCGCGCAGGACGGCAGCGACTTCGTCGCGCGTCGGGGCGGACAGCGCGGTGCCGATCTTCTGCACTTTGGCCGCGCCCGCCGCGTTGGCGAGCGCACCGATGGCCTCCCACGGCAGCCCGTGCAGCAGCCCCCAGGCGACCGCCGCCGCAAAGCAGTCGCCCGCGCCGGTCAGGTCGCGCACTGCTACCGCATAACCTTTGCTCTCGATTCGCTGCCCGCCCGCTGAAATTACACAGCCTGCCGAGCCGCGCTTGAGGATGATAGCGCGCAGCGGCGTCTCACGCCGCAGGTCGGCCAGGCTTAACTGGCGGGCCAGCGCGTGCGACTCGTCCTCCGTCATCATTACGACGCTGGCGCAGCGCACGAGCGCCGCCAGCCAGTCGCGTTCGATGCCGGCGACGCGCGGGCCGGGGTCGAAGAGCACCGACACGCCGGCCTGCGCCGCTAACTCCGCGCCGGCGCGGATCAGGGCCGGCTCGTCGTGGAAAAAAGCCCATCCCTCCACCAACAGCGCGCCGGCCGTCTGCAGAACGGGCCGCCAGGCCTCCGGCAAATCCTTCGGCCCATGCACGCCGAAGTAACCGAGGAAGACATGCTCGCCGGACTCGGCACGCAGCACCACCGCCGTCGCGGTCGGCGTGCCGTTCACGCGCTGCACCTGGCCGACCTCCACACCCTCTGCGCGCAGATGATCCAGCACACGCTCTCCGACCCAGTCATTGCCCAAACTGCCGAGTGCGACACACGGCAGGCCCAGCCGCGCCGCGGCCATCAGCGCGTTGCCTGCCCCGCCCGGCCCCAGCGTGAAGTGCGAGAGGGTCTGGTGCTGCGCCGCTTCGATCGGCAACCGCTCGACGCCGAGGCACAGGTCGGCAATCAGGTCACCCAGGGTCACGAAAGGTTTCATCGGCGAGTCATCACGCAGTCGAGAAGAGCGACCGTTGTCGGCTTGGCGTGCTCTGCGTCACTGCGGCTCAGGCGCGTGCCTGAAGTGTATCGTGATAAGCATGGGCCAACCGACTGAAGCTCAGGCCGTTCACGTTTTCCAGCAGCGCAACCATCTCGGGCGGGACGGCTGCCAGGCCGCGCTGTGCGCCACAGACCGCGCCCGCAATCGCGCCGAGGGTGTCACCGTCGCCGCCGAGGTTGGCCGCCAGCAACGCTGCCGTCAGCGGGTCGCCATCGGCCAGCGCCACAAGCGCGAACGCGGTGGGGACCGTCTCATGGGCGGCCATCCCTGCGCCGACCAGATCATACAGATCGCGCAGCGTGCGCCAGACCGGTTCCGGCCAGTCGCGCGGGTCGCGGCCTGGTGTCGGGCAGGCACTCACCAGACTCACTGCCCACTGAATGCGGCGCGCAAGGTCGGGAGTGGGGATGAAGGACGGTGGGCCGGCATAAAGGCGCGCACCCAGCGCCGCACCGCTGCAGGCGGCTTCGATGATTCGCCCCACCCCCTCCCCTTCCGAGAGATAACCAACTGCGGCGGCCACAGCCGCCGCCACCGCCGCCGCGCTCGCCAGGCCCAGGGGTGTGTTGTGCGTCGGCATGGCGGACCAGACCGCGTAACGCACCGTCATCTCGAGTTCTGAAGAGAGAAAGCCGAGCGGAGCGACGCGCATCGCGGCGCCGTTGGTGGCTCCGCCCAGGCCGCTCTCCGTCGGCGGGACGCCGCGTTTGAGGGCGCGATAGGCTGCCTTCGTGCTGGGGCCAATGTAAGGCGAATGCTCGACGTCCCTGTGCTCCAGCCACTCGAGCAGCGCCTGCGCGGCAATGTTGAGCGAGAAGGCGCGCTTATGGATGACGGCCTGAACCAGGGCCAGCGCGGCCTGTGTGTCATCGGTGACTTGCCCGGCGCGCAAGCCGGCGTGGCCGAACGGGTCGTCGGCGTGCGGCGCAACGAAGCCGCAGATGACTCCGTAACGCGCGCGGGTCGCTTCGGGCGTCGGCTGGGTGGGCGTGCCGAGCGCGTCCCCGAGGGCCAGGCCGGCCAGGCAGCCAGCGATGTGTTGAGGCAGAGGGAGCATGAGCCATACTATACCGCGCGCAGCACGCTGATGTGCACACAAGGGTTGTCCGTTGGCAGCGGATTTCGGAAGTTCCGGCGTGCAGCGCAGCCATTGCATCCATCATTCCATTCGTGGCTTTGGGCGACAGTTACCTGATCTCATGTTGCCCGACACTTCTTGAGTGCACTCTGCACGATGGGCGCATTCCAGATTTTTGGCCGCCCTTCGACTGCACGCCGCTCAACGAGCAGCGCTCTCCTGAGCGAAGCCGAAGGATCAGAGCGCAGCCTGCCAAATAACAGAAATGCACCCTGCACGATGGTGTGCACGCCAAAGATGTCAGTGACAGCCGCATCCTGAGCGGAGCGGGCTGCTTTTGCCCGCGCAGTCGAAGGAGCGGCTGACAACCTTTGCGTGCACACGCACGATGCGCTGCTTGGCGTTTGCGCGCGCCAGCCTCTATAATCACGCGCATGTCGTTATCGCTCGCGCTGGTCTTTCACTTCAATCAGCACACCACGGAGTTCACCGAGGTCGCCAACCGCGCCTGCTATCGCGGCTTGCTGCACGTGTTGCGCGGCTTCCCGCAACTCAAATTCAACCTGCACTTCTCCGGCACGCTGCTGCGCGCGCTCAACTGGATTGACCCGGAAACGCTGAACCTGGTGCGCGCCGGACTGGCCGACGGTCAGTTCGAGTTGCTCGGCAGCACCTACGCGCAGAACGTGCCGTATGCCTGCCACGACTGGGACAACGCGCAACAGATCGCCGCCCACCGTGCCGTGCTCAAGGAGCTGTTCGGGGTCGAGCCGGTCGTGTTCTGGAACTCGGAGCGTTGCTGGCGACAATCGCTGGTCAAGGTCATTGTCGAGGGCGGCTACCGCATCACGCTGGTCGAAGACCACATCCTGCATGGCGCAGGCGTGACCCAGCCGATCCCCGTCTCCACCGGCTCCGAGGGGCAATCGCTTACCGTGGTCTACGACGATCCGATCCTCCGCGAACGCTTCAACTATGCCGCCTGGTTCGGGCGGCGCGCGCAACTCTTCGATTATCTGGAGGCGTTCGCCGGGCGCAAAGGCGCGAAGCACTTCCTCCTGGCTTACGCCGAGGACGCCGAAGCAATGGGTTTGTGGCCGTGGGAGGCCGGTTATCTGCCGCAGGCCAATTGGGCACATCTGGAGAAGTTGCTGGCAGAGCTGGAAGAACGCGGTTATACCCTGACGCTCCTATCCGCCGCGCAGCCGAAGCACGAGGTGGCAGCGCTGCCCGACGGCGCGGCCCGCTGGATGAATCGCGCGCTCGTCATCCCCGACGCCCCCTACCACGAAGATGGCTATCGCGACTGGTTCGATTTCCTCGATCACTCGCCAAAGGTCGAATACTTCCGCAAACTGTACGCCGTGGTGCGCTCCAACCTGACGCAGTTGGAAGCGGCGCGCGGGCGCGGCTTCGTCGCCGCCCCGGAGACGGCCGCCGATACGTTTTACCGCCAGGCCATCGAGACTTTTTGCAGCCACCAATACGAGTTCGGCTGCATCGGCGTGGGCGGGCGCGGCTACTGGGGCTGGGAGAATGTGCGGTTGACCTTCTTGTATTCACGCCTGGCCGAACTGGCCGAAGACCCACAGCCGCGTCGCTGGATCGAGGACCTCAACGGCGACGGCGCCGACGAGCAAATCCTGTGCGATGGCCGCCAGTTGGCCCTCTTCACCGCGCACGGCGGGCGTCTGCTGGGCTGGTTCGATTTGCGCAGCGGGCGACAGTGGGTGGGCAATCCGCTGGCCGTGCCGGCGGCGCCGTATGCCGGCAGCGCCTCTGAGCATCCCAGGATCATGGCGGTCCCGCGGCGCTGGCTGCCGGAGACCTTCGACGCCGATCTCAGAACCTGGAAAGAACAGAAACAAAAGGAAGCGGCCCCGACCCGGCTGGGTCGTCACCTTACCCCCGAACTCTTTACCCGTGAGCCGAACGAGCTGACGGTGTACACGGCCCCGGCAGCGCCCAACGGCCTGGACTGGCCGGCGCGCATCCACACCGGCGCGTTCAACGACTGGCTGGCGCTCGATGGCGGCGACGAGCAGCCTGCCGACCGTTTCCTCGATTACCGCTTCGAAGGCGAGGACACTATCAGTTACCTGAACGCGCTCTTGCCGGGGCTGAAGATAGACAAGCGCGTGGCGTTGTTTGCCGCCGGCGTTCGCGCCCAGTACACCGTGCACAACCTCTCGGGCCGACGGCGGCGGTTGCGCTGGCGCCTCACCCACGAGCTTAGCCCGGATTATGCCGCCGTGCTTATCGGCGGACGCGCAGCGCTGGAGGTCCGGCCGGAGGCCGCCGAACCTAAAGTCAGCAATACCCGCACCGGCGCCGAGGTCCGCCTAACCATCTCGCGCCCGGTCGCCGAAGTCACACATCGCTTCAACTTCCTGAGCGTGGACCTGGGCCTGCGCTTCGAACTCGACCTGCCCGCCCAGGACGCCGAGACCTTCACGGTGGAATTGACGGGCGCGTAGCCAGCCCGCTACCGCCAGCTTGAGGGCAGGATTATGGATCAAGCCGGCGCCGGTTGACGATCCGTTCATCCGCCCCTATACTCGCGTATAGCTTCCCAACCTCAGGCCACGGCCGTATGCCGAAAATTGTGTAATTCGGCCTGTAGGCGCGGGTCTGAGAGCCGCGCCTACGAAATTACACACAAATCGGCAAACCGCCCAGGCCACTCAACCGAGTATTTATCCTCGGATAGAAAGGCAGGTGATGCCTTCCAAACGGCCACCCTCTTCGAATGCCTATTGGCCCTCCGTTTTGCCGTCTCTTTAGGAGGAGACCTGAATGAAACGCACACACCTCTTACAGAAGTTCTTCGCCGTTTTGACCGTCGTCAGCCTGGCGCTCGGGGCCTGTGCACCGGCCACGACGCCCGCGCCGGCCACCCAGCCCCCGCAGTCGGCCACTCAGCCCCCCCAGCCAGCCACCCAGCCGCCTGCGCCCCCCACAACGCCCCCGACCAAGCTCAAGTCGGTGACCGGCGCCTGGAGCCAGGAGCCGGATAAGATTACGACGTACTTCACCGTCATGTCCTACGCCTTCTGGATTGGCCAGCTCACACTGCTGGGCCTGGCGGAGTGGGACGACAAGGGCAACTTCGTGCCCGAACTGGCTGCCGACGTGCCAACCACGGCGAACGGCGGCGTCTCGCCAGATGGTCTGACCATCACCTGGAAGCTCAAGCCCGGCCTCAAATGGTCGGACGGCGCGCCGTTGACCTCCGCCGATGTGGTGTTCACCTATGAAGCCATTATGGACGAGGCCAACGTCGTGACGCAGCGCTCCGCTTATGAAAGCATTGCGAGCGTCGAAGCGCCCGACGCTCTGACGGTGGTGATCAAGTTCAAGGAAGTGTACCCGCCGTGGCAGATTCTCTTCACCCAGGGCCCGAACAACGCCGGCGCCATCCTGCCCAAACACATCCTGCAGGGCAAGAAGGCCCTGGAGAGCGACCCGTTCATCCGCATGCCCACCGTCGGCTCCGGCCCGTTCGTGATCTCCGAGTGGATCTCCGGCGACCGCATGTTGCTAGTGGCCAATGACAACTTCTATAAGGGCCGCCCCAAGCTCGACCAGATCAACATCAAGTTCGTGCCGGACCCGGAGACGGCGCTGGCGGCCCTACAGACCGGCGACGTGGACTGGTACCCGGATTTCTCCGAGTCCGACATCGCCACGCTGCTGCAGCTGGAGAGCGAGGGCAAGATCAAGAGCCTGGTCGTCCCCGGCTCCGACTTCGAGCATTACTTCTTCAACCTGGGCACGACCGCCGGGGTGGAAGGCTGGCCCAACAGCAAGAGCGACGTGGATGGCTTCTGCCCGTTCAAGGACATCCGCGTGCGCCAGGCCATCATCTACGGCATTGACCGTCAGGCCATCGTCGAGAGCCTGCTCGAAGGCAAGACCACAGTGCCGGCCAGCCAGTGGCCGAACTCTGCCTGGACGAACACCAGCCTCCAGCCCGAGCCGTACGATCCGGAGAAGGCCAAGGCGCTGCTGGAGGAAGCCGGGTATAAACCCGGCCCGGATGGCATCCGCGTCGGCAAGTGTGACGGCCAGGATGTCAAGTTATCTTTCAACTTCGAGACCACGACCAAGCAAATCCGGGTGGACATTGCGCTGGCGGCTCAGTCCGATCTCAGGAAGATCGGCATCGAGTTCAAACCGATCCACACGCCGGCCGGCAC
Organism: Anaerolineae bacterium; assembly: GCA_037442085.1. GTDB lineage: Bacteria > Chloroflexota > Anaerolineae > Anaerolineales > UBA6663 > JANWXR01. Next base: position 47,848 of record JBBIQY010000007.1, on the reverse strand, counting down.
GTTCTTCGGCACCTACACCGACGGCGGCCCGCTGCCCACCGGCAAGTATGATATGGGCGGCTATACCACCGGCTTCTATCCGGATCCGTACCCGACCGCCGGCGACTGGGATTGCAACATCCCCAGCAAGGACAACCCGAGCGGCACCAACGTCTACCACCTCTGTGATCCGAAGCTGGTGGAGTTGCTGAACGCCGTGAACGCCACCGCCGACCCGGCGGCGCGCAAGGTCGCCCTGGACGCCGTGCAGAAGTACATCTACGACCAGGCCTATGTGGTGATGATGTATGCCCGCGCTAACGTCTACGGCTTCACGCCGCGCTTCCAATACGCGCCCTTCGGCTTCTTCAGCAACCTCAACTGGAACGCCGAGCTCTGGGATGTGACGGATTAGTCCGGAGGCACAACGGGCGAGGCAGGCTTACACCTGCCTCGCCTTGTTTTTGGAGCCCAAGGCTGCGCCGAAGGCAGCCGCGAGGTTGGTATGTGGACTTATCTCTCACGGCGCATGATCCAGGCCGTCTTTACGCTGCTCATCATCACCTTCATCTCCTATCTCCTCACCAGCCAGTCCGCCGACCCGATGGCGCAGTACGCCAACCGCCCGGGCATGACGGGCGAGCAGAAAGAGCGCATCCGCCTGAGCCTGGGCCTCGACCAGCCGTTGCACGTGCGGTACCTTAACTGGCTGGGCCTGATAGCGCGCGGCGACCTGGGCACGTCGTTCTTCTCCAAACAACCGGTGCTCGACCTCATCCTGCAGCGGCTGCCGATGACGCTGATCCTGATGGGCACTGCCCTGTTCGTCACCGTCATCCTGTCGCTCCTTCTGGGCATCATCGCCGCCGTTAAACAATACTCCTGGGTAGATAATCTCATCACCTCGTTTTCGTTCATCGGCTATTCGATGCCGATCTTCTTCGTCGCCCTCGGCCTGATGCTGATCTTCGCCGTCCAGTTCAAGGAGTGGGGCCTGCCATACCTGCCCACCGGCGCCGGCATCTGGGACCCGAAGGACCCGGCCCAACTCATCCGGCATATGATCCTACCAGTGTCCTGCCTGGTGATCATCAGCACAGCCGGTTACTCACGGTTCCTGCGGTCGAGCATCCTGGAGGTGCTGGGGCAGGATTACGTGCGCACCGCGCGCGCCAAGGGCCTGGTTAACCGCGACGTGCTCTTCAAACACGCCCTGCGCAACGCCACCCTGCCCTTCATCACCCTGCTCGGTCTGGACCTGGCCGCCATCCTGGGCGGCGCAGTCGTCACCGAATCGGTCTATGCCTGGCCGGGCATGGGCCGCCTGTTCTGGGAATATGCTCAACGCGGCGATTTCCCGGTGGTGAACGGCGTCCTGCTGCTCACTTCGACGGCAGTCGTGGTCATGACCATCGTCACCGACATCGCTTACACCTTCATTGATCCGCGCATCCGATTGAGCTAATCCACGGAGCTTGAGACAGAATGGCTGCTGACACCGCTGCTGCCGGCGCGCCCGGCATCCTGGACCTCAGATCGGCCGAAACAATCGGCCCGGCGTTGACGCCCGGGCAACTGGTGTGGCGGCGCTTTCGCAAGCATCGGATGGCGCTGGCCGGCGCTATCGGCCTGATGGCGCTGCTGCTGTTCATCCTCGGCGGCTCGCTCCTCGTGCCGGAGGCCAAGGCCAACGAGGTGGACGTACGCAACAAGCTCCAGGCGCCGAGCGCAGCGCACACCTTCGGCACCGACAGCACCGGACGCGACATCTTCAGCCGCATCATCTACGGTGGGCAGATTTCGCTGGCCATCGGCGTGCTGGCGGTGGCGCTGTCCGTTACGCTGGGCACACTCATCGGCGGCATCGCCGCCTATTACGGCGGCTGGGTGGACATCTTCTTCATGCGCTTCACCGAAGCCATGCTGGCCATCCCGCAACTGTTTCTGCTCATCGTGCTCAGCAAGTACCTGGCCCGCGACATCGGGACCATCACCATTTTCGACCGCTCCTTTAGCGGCAGCGTCGCCATCGTCATCCTGGTCATCGGCCTGACCTCCTGGATGAGCCTGGCCCGCATCGTGCGCGCCAACGTGCTGGCCCTGCGCGAGCTGGATTACGTCTCGGCCGCCCGCGCGCTCGGCGCCAGCAATGCCCGGATTTTTTTTACACACCTCGTCCCGAATACGCTGAGCGTGATCATCGTCTCGGCCACCCTCGGCCTGGCGAACTCGATCATCAACGAAGCCTACATCTCGTTTCTCGGCCTCGGCGTGCAGCCTCCAACAGCCTCGTGGGGCAGCATGATGCAGGCGGCCCAGTCCTTCATCCAGCGCGGCGTCTGGTGGATGTGGTTCTTCCCCAGTCTGTTCATCATCTTCACCATCCTATGCATCAACCTGATGGGCGATGGCCTGCGCGACGCCTTCGACCCGCGCGGCGGCCGGCGCGCCTGACCGACGTGACGAAACTGCTGGCCCGGAGCGCGCGCTTCGCCGGCGGCATCTTCCTGGCTGACGCCCTGATCGCCCTGAGCATTGCCCTGATCGGCGCCCTCAGCGGCTGGAACACAGCGCGTCAGTACGGTGCAGCGTTGATGTGGGCCGGTGGGCTGGCGATGGGGCTGGCCGGCGCCTCTTTCGGCGGTGGGCGGCAGATCCTCGGCAACCCGAACTTCTGGTACGCTCAGTCGGTGATGGCCAAGAGTCTGCACGAACGCTGGCGGCTCAACCTGCAGGATGCGCCCGACGATTTCGCGCTGACCGGCCGGCTGGCCGTCTCCGGCCTGCTGGCCCTACTGCTCGGCCTCTGGCTGCAAACGCTGTAGCCGTTCCCCAGACAACATCGCTCGACGGATAGCAAACGGATAGTAGCCATCCGTTTCAGCCGCTCATCCATTCACCCCCAAAAACCATCCGTCGCCCAAGTGGCCCGACAACCCTTGAGTGCACACAAGCCGCCTCGATTCGGGCGGGCGCCGACAACTCAGGTATACTCGCACCCAATGTCCAATCTCCAATCTGCAATCTGCAATCTCAAATCTCACCTCCGCCTTCTTCCCTCATCCTTCTTCCTGCTGACCTGGCTGACCGCCTGCGCCGCGCCCACGCCGCCGCCCAACCCCTTGCCCACACAGACACCGACCCCGCTCCCCACGCTCGCGGTCGCGACGCCTGTTCCGGCCTCGCCCACGCCACTCCCCTCGCCGACGCCCGGCCCGCTCACCTTCACCCTGGCCCTGCCCGCCGCGCCCGGCACGCTCGACCCAGCCAACGCTGCCGACTCCGCCGCCCTGCTCATCACCCGCCACCTGTACGAGGGCTTGACTCAATTCGAGCCGGGCACGACGCGCGTTCGCCCCGCACTGGCCGAGACATGGGAGACGACGGATGCCATCACCTGGACGTTTCGGCTGCGCTCGGGCGTGACGTTTAGCGACGGCACGCCGCTGACCGCCGCGCTGGCCGCGCAGAACTTCGAACGCTGGCTGACGCGCCGGCCACCGGGCAGCTATGCTTACTTTCGGCTGATGTTCGGCGGCTTCGCCGGCCAGGCCGATGAGACCGGCGCGCCGCTTAGTAACCTCAAGACCATCACGGCGACCTCGCCCGTCTCCCTCACGCTCGTTCTGAATCAACCGGATGCCGCCCTACCCAATACGCTGGCGATGCCCGCCTTCGCGCTGGTCAACCCCAAAGCCTGGAATGAGGCCGGCTATGGCACGCCGGGCGCGCCATCGGCGGGCATCGGGCCGTTCACGCTCAAGTCCTGGCGCGCGGACCTGGTGGAGCTGGAGCGCAACCCGGACTACTGGGGCGAGCCGGCGACACCGGATGGCCTGGTCTTCAAAATCATCCCCGATGCCGTGCAGCGGCTGACCGCGTTGCAGGTGGGCGAGGTGGATGGGCTGGCCGCGCTCGACCCACAGCACTATGCCGTCGCCGAGAGCTGGCCCATTCGCGTGGAATTCAGCCCCCCGTTGCAGGTGTTGTACCTTGGCTTCAACCAGGCGCGCGCGCCGTGGAACAAGCGCGACTGCCGCCTGGCGGTGGCGCACGCCCTGGACCGCGACCGATACCTGGCCGAGTTCTTCCCCGGCGATGCCGAACGCGCCGACGCGCTTCAGCCCGGCGTGACGCTGACGGAGACGTGGACGCTAGACGTGGAGAAGGCGCGCACCTTGTGGGAAGGCTGCACACGCCCGGAGCGTGGCGCGCCGGCGCTCAACCTGACTCTGTACGTGCCGCCCATCCCGCGCGATTACCTGCCCGACCCCGCCGGGCTGGGCGCGGCCATTCAGACCGACCTGGCCGCCGCCGGCATCAGCGTCACCGTGCAATCGCCGGACTGGACGACGCAATACCTGCCGGATGTGCAGGCGGGCCGCGCCGACCTGTTTCTGCTTGGCTGGTTCGCGCCGAATGGCGACCCGGACGGTTACCTCTGCCCGTTGTTCTGCGGCCGCAACACCGCCTTCAACAGCGACAACCAAGGCCTGCCCCTCCCGCCCGACGAAGCCCTTGCGCAATTGCTGCTACAGGCGCGCGCCACCACCGACCCGGCGCAGCGCGCCGCCCTGTACACGCAGGCGCATCGCCGCATCTTCGAGACCGTCCCCGCCCTGCCGCTGGCGGCGCGCAAAACCGTCTGGGCTTACCGCAATGACCTAGGCGGTACAATCCCCAGCCCGATTGAAGCGGTGTTCTTCGGTTTGCGGCTAACGCCGTGATCTTTCCTCGCAATGCTTTCTTCATCCCTGCGCGGCCTGCGCATCCTCGACCTCTCGCGTTTGCTGCCCGGCCCATACTGCACCTTCCTGCTCGCGCAATGGGGCGCTGAGGTCATCAAGGTGGAATCGCCGCTGGCCGGCGATCACCTGCGCCTCGCGCCCGAAGACATGGGCTTCGGCCCGGTATTCGATTCGCTCAACGCCGGCAAGCTCAGCCTGGCGCTCAACTTCCGCGCGGCGCGAGGCCGCGAGTTACTGCTGCAACTGGTGCAGGACGCCGATGTCTTCCTCGAGCAGTTCCGCCCCGGTGCGGCAGAACGCTGGGGCCTCGGCTACCAGGCGTTGCGTGCGCTCAACCCGCGCCTGGTGTACTGCTCGCTCTCCGGCTACGGACAGGACGGGCCGTACCGCGACCGCGCCGGCCACGACCTGAACTACCTCACCGTCGGCGGCCTGCTCGCGCTCAATCGCGCAGACGGCGAAGCACCGCACATCCCTTCCACGCCCATCGCCGACATGGCCGGCGGCATGTTAGCGGCGCTCTCGATTCTGGCGGCGTTACTGGGCAGGGAGCGGACAGGCGAGGGCGCGTATTTGGACGTGGCGCTGACCGATGCGGCGATCTCCTGGGTCGAGCCGTTCGCGGCAGCGGTGGCCGTCAACCCGGCGATGAACACGCGCCTGCCGCTGGGCGGCGGTCTACCGTGTTACAACGTGTATGCCACAGCGGACGACAAGTTCTTCACCCTGGCCGCGCTGGAGCCGCACTTCTGGGCCGCGTTCTGCAAGGCCATCGGGCGCGACGACTTCTTGACGCGCGCCGCCGACCCGCAACTGAAGCCCGAACTCGAGTCCCTTTTCCGCACGCGCTCACAAGCGGAGTGGCTGGAAGTCTTCCAGGGTGTGGAGGCCTGCCTGGAGCCGGTGCTGCCGCTGGCCGAGTCCCGCCGGCAGCCGCAGGTTCAACGCCGCCGCGCAGCGCTTGGCCTCTCCGACGATCGGCGGGCCGCGCCGATGGGCGCCCACACGCGCCAGATTCTGGAACGGCTGGGCGTGAGCGAAGCGGAGTTGCACAGGCTGGAGGCCGAGGGGGTAATCAAGACGGCGTGAGGGGCGCTGAGCGAATCTGCTCCAGGCCGAGGAGCGCCGCTGAGCGCTCACATCACCGTCCAAACCTGAAGCGCTTCAATGGAGCTGAGGGGTGAGACGCAACAGCGACCGCCATCCGGACGCCGGTCGCTGTTGTCGCGAGTCTCGATTGTGTGTGGCGGCGAGTGGATTTGAACCACCGACCAAGGGCTTATGAGTCCCCTGCTCTGCCACTGAGCTACACCGCCATTCGATTCCTGGAACGCCATTATACCGCAGACGCAAGCGCCCTGGCAGTTGCGGGAATGAGAGTGTGCACGCAAAGGTTGTCGGTCAGCAGTGGATTTCGTAGCAGGTGTAACGGATGAGGTCCCTTCGCGAAGCGCCTCCGCGGCATCCGTGACTAGGCGTGCGCTTCCTGCGCCAGCGCCAGTTCGCTCGGGCGGGGCGCGCCGGCGACCAGCGGCGTGTCAATGCGTTCGTCGCCCACAATCTTGCCGTCGCCCAGGCGGATGACGCGGAAGGTGTGGCGGGCGATGAACGGATCGTGCGTCACGTAGATCACCGTCTGCCCGAAGTCGCGGTGCAGGCTCTGGAACAGGCCAATGATCTCCGCGCCGGTCTTGCTGTCCAGCGCGCCGGTCGGCTCGTCGGCCAGCAAGATGGACGGGTCGTTCACCAGCGCGCGCGCAATCGCCACGCGCTGTTGCTGGCCGCCGGAGAGTTCGTTGGGCCGGTGGTGCATACGATCGCCCAGGCCCACCTTGCGCAACGCTTCTTCCGCCCGCCGCCGGCGCTCGCGCCCGTTGATGCCCGCGTACACCAGCGGCAGCATCACGTTGTCCAGCGCCGTCGTGCGCGCCAGCAAGTTGAACTGCTGAAAGACAAAGCCGATCTTGCGGTTACGGATGTCGGCCAGCTGGTTATCCGTCAGGTTACCGACCTCCTCGCCTTCCAGCCGGTAGGTGCCGCTGGTCGGAACGTCGAGGCAGCCGATGATGGCCATCAGCGTGCTTTTGCCGGAGCCGCTCGGCCCCATGATGGCGCACATCTCGCCCTTACGGATGTGCAGGCTCACCCCATCGAGCGCGCGCACCTCGTTATCCCCCATCTTGTAGATTTTGGTCAGGTTCTCAACTTCGATCATGCTTCGCCCGACAGGGGATGGGGCCAGGCAGCGGGCCTGACCGACTCTCACCGGTCGCCTGCTTCGGTTTACTGAGTGGGCAACATCACAAAATTCAAAGTCAGCGTCACGCCGTCTTTCACGATGAGGATGTTGGCGATGTTGGGCGGCTCGATGCCGAAGTCCCTCATCAGGATGAACGTCGTGGCCGTGCCGATGAGGCGCTCGTTCTCCAGCCGCGCGGTCACATCCCAGGTCACGGCGCGCGTCCCGGTCCGCACCGTCAGGTCGCCGAGCAATTTGAAGCGGATGTCCTGGTCGGGCTGCGGATCGGCTGGGAAGCCCTCGACACCGCGTACTACGAAAGTGGCGATGGGGTAAGTGGCGGACTCGAGCCACTGACGGCGGATGGCGTTGTCGCGGCGCGAGCTGTCGCGGCGCAATGTGCTGATATCCACCGTGAACTCGCCGAACTCGCTGCTGGCCGGGTCGGAGAAGTTGAGGTTGAGCGTGCCCTTGACCTCGCTCGTCCGGCCGATGGCGGTGGCCAGGCGGTTGTTGTCGTTGAGGAAGGTTTCCTCGACGGCGTATTGCACCGTCGTCTGCGACGGATCAATCACGTAGGGTATGACGCCGGTCGGCACTGCCGGGTTTGGCGCAGCGACCGTTGGCGCAGTTGGCGCAGTTGGCGCAGGCAGATCCGTCGCAGGCGCGGCGGTGGCCGGATCGGGCGCGGGCGCGGCCGTGGTCGGTGCAGGTTGTGTGGCTGTGGCCGGCGCAGCAGTGGGGGCCGTCGTCGTACAACCGGCAAGCAGAACAGCAAGAAGTATCAACCAGAGAGTCGAAAGGCGCATTCCGAAACATCCTCGGGGAAGGGTTGTAAACGGAGCGATTATAATCATAGCGCCTTGGCCCCAATTGAGTTTTTCATGAGACTTTCCTAATGGCAGAAACTTTGTCCCCGCTGACCGGCGTGCGCGTGATCGAACTGGCCGAGGCGCTGGCCGGGCCGTACGCCGCCATGCTGTTGGGTGACCTGGGCGCGGATGTGATCAAGATCGAGCGGCCCGGGGTGGGCGATCAGGCCCGGCGCTGGGGCGCGCGCCTGCCGGGCGGCGAAAGCGCCTACTTCTGCTCGGCCAACCGCAACAAGCGCAGCCTGACGCTCAACATCCAGTCCGCGGTGGGACAGGACGCCTTGCGCCGCCTGCTTGCCACTGCCGATGTGCTGCTCTGCAACATCCCGCGCGAGGCGAGCCTGCGCCGTGTCCGCCTCGATTGGGACACGCTCCAGGCCGATTTCCCGCGCCTGATCGTCGCCTCCATCACCGGCTACGGCCGCACCGGCCCGTACGCAGGCCGCGCCGGCTACGATCTCGTCGCGCAGGGCGAGTCCGGGCTGATGGCCATCACCGGCACAGTGGACTCCGCGCCGCTGCGTTTTCCGGTGCCGATAGCGGATATGACCACGGGGATGTATGCCGTCATCGGCGTCCTGGCCGCGCTGCGCGTTCGTGAACAGGCCGGCCGGGGCCAGCTCATTGACCTCAGCCTGCTCGAATCGCATGCCGCGTACTTGGCGGTGGTCGCCGGCGACGTGTTCGCCACCGGTCAGCCGCCGCAACCCATCGGCAACGCGCATCCCGGCATTGCGCCCTATCAGGTCTTTCACACGGCGGATAAGGAGGTCATCATCGCCGTCGGCTCGGACAAGCAGTGGGCAACGTTCTGCGGCGTGATCGGCCTAGGGGCGACGGTGCGCGACGACCCGCGCTTCGCCAGCAATCTCGCCCGCCTGCAAAACCGCGCTGCGCTGGTGGCGTTGATCGAAGGCCGGCTGACACAACTCGGTTCCGCCGAACTGCTGGACAAGCTACGCGCCGCCGACATCCCGTGCGGCCCCATCAATACCGTGCCTGACCTGCTGAACGACCCGCACTATCGGGCGCGCGGTAACATCATTGAACAGAAACAGGCGAAGGCCGGCCCGGTGCACTCCCTGGCGAACCCGGTGCGGCTGACGGCGACGCCGCCCAGTTACCGGCTGCCGCCGCCCGCCCTCGGCGAGCACACCGCCGAAGTGCTGAGTGAACTCGGCTACTCCTCCGGAGAAATTGCGGCCCTGAAAAACGAAGGCGTTGTCTGATTCAAACCGTAAAGACGCGAAGCACGCGAAGGGTGCTTCGCATTCTTTGCGCCTTCGCGGTAAGGGCCTTTATCTCGATTTGAAAGGAAACCCGCTTTGCCAGACATCACCCACACCATCGCCATCCTGGGCGGAACCGGGCACGAAGGCGCAGGCCTCGGCCTGCGCTGGGCCAAAGCCGGCCACACCATCCTCATCGGCTCGCGGCTGACAGAAAAGGCGCAGGCCGCCGCCGCCGAACTCAACGCCCGGCTCAACCTTGACACCGTGCGCGGCTTTCAGAATGCCGAGGCCGCCCGCCGGGCGGAGATTGTGGTGCTCACCGTGCCGTATGCCGCCCACGCCGCAACGCTCGACTCCGTGCGCGACGCGGTGCAAGGCAAGATTTTTGTGGACGTGACCGTGCCGCTCGTCCCACCGAAGGTCTCGCGCGTACAGCTGCCCGCCGCCGGCTCCGCCAGCCTGGAAGCGCAGGCGCGGCTCGGCCCCGGCGTGCGCGTGGTCACCGCCTTTCAGAACATCTCCGCCGAGCACCTCAAAGACCCCGACCATCCGATTGACTGCGATGTGCTTGTCTGCGGCGATGACAAAGACGCCAAGGCCGTCGTTCTTCAGCTGGCAGCGGACGCCGGCCTGCGGGCCTGGGATGCGGGACCCCTCGCCAACTCCGTCGTGCCGGAGGGCCTGACTTCCGTCCTGATCGGCCTGAACCTGCGCCACAAAGTCAAGGCATCGGGCATTCGCATCACGGGGATCGAGGGCAAGACGTGAACGCCGCCCAACTTACGCTGACCGCCCTGCCGGGCCTGCCGCTCGTGCAGCCAGGCGACGACCTGACGCAACTGATTCTGACGGGCCTGCGCGCTGCAGCGCTGACGCTGGCCTCCGGCGATGTGCTGGTGCTGGCGCAGAAGATCGTCTCGAAGGCGGAGGGGCGGCTGGTGTCCCTGGCCGACGTCGAACCCTCGGCCCGCGCCGAGGAGCTGGCAGCGGCCACGAAGAAGGACGCCCGCTTTGTCGAAGTCGTGCTCTCCGAGACGAAGGAAGTGCTGCGCGCCCATGCCAATACCCTCATCGTCGAGCACCGGCTGGGCTTCGTCTGCGCCAACGCCGGCGTGGATCGCTCCAATGTCGGGCCGCCCGGCGACGGCGATCGCTTGTTGCTGCTGCCGCGCGACCCGGACGGGACGTGTGAACGGCTGCGGCGCGAATTGCGCGCGGCGACGGGCGCCGACGTGGGTGTGATCATCAACGACTCGCACGGCCGGGCGTGGCGGCAGGGGACCGTGGGCGTCGCCATCGGCGCAGCCGGCCTGCCCGCTTTGCTCGACCTGCGTGGCAAGCCCGACCTGTTCGACTACGCGCTGCAAATCACGCAAGTCGGCCTGGCCGACGAGCTGGCCGCCGCCGCCTCCGCCCTCATGGGTCAGGCGGATGAAGGCCGGCCCATCATCCACCTGCGCGGCGTGCCCTATCCATTGCGCGAGGGCAATGCGCAGGAGTTAATCCGGCCCAAGGCCCTGGATCTGTTTCGATAGGAAGCGCCCCAGCCTGTGCGCTGCGCGCAGCAACACAACTCGGAGGAAGGAGTAACCCCGTGACCACCATTCCGCAGAGCGCTCAATACCTGCTGGCCTGGGAGACGAAAGCGTTTGCCTTTCTCGCCGTTACGCTGGCGGACGGCTCGCCGCAGGTCTCGCCCGTCTGGTTCGACTGGGACGGCGCGCACTTCATCATCAACACCGCGCGCGGGCGCGTCAAGGACAAAGCGCTGAAGCGCCGCACCAGAGTTGCGCTGGCGATCCCCGACCCCCATGACCCTTACCATTACCTGCAGGTGCGCGGCGTCGTCGTGGACGAGACCGAGACAGACGCTTACGACATGATCTGTCGTCTCAACGAGAAGTACCACGGCAAACGCGAGTTTCCCCGGCGTCCAGGGGCCGTATGCCGAAAATTGTGTAATTCGGCCTGTAGGCGCGGGTCTGAGAGCCGCGCCTACGAAATTACACACAAATCGGCAAACCGCCCGTCCAGGCGAGGTGCGCGTCACCTATCACATCCGGCCCGAACGTGTCTTCACCACAATCGAGTGAGCGCGTTCCGATGAGCGCGCCGATTTTCTTTCGCGAACGCCGCTCCATCCGACGTTACACCGAACAAGCGGTGGCGCCCGAGACGGTCGAGCGTCTGCTCGAAGCCGCGCGCTGGGCGCCGTCCGCGCACAACCGCCAGCCGTGGCGGTTCGTCGTGATCCAGACCTTGTCGGTAAAGCGCACCCTGGCCGAGGTCATGGCCGCTCGCCTGCGCGCCGACCGCCTGGCCGACGGTGACCCGCCCGAAGCCATCATGCAGGACGCCGCCCGCTCACAGTCCCGGATCCTCAACGCGCCCGTCCTGATCCTGCTCTGCCTGACGATGGCGGAGATGGACACGTACCCGGATCGCCGCCGCAAGAAAGCGGAGTTCGTGATGGGCGTGCAGAGCGTGGCGCTGGCGGCGCAGAACCTGCTGCTGGCCGCGCACGCCGAGGGCCTGGGCGCGTGCTGGCTGTGCGCACCGCTCTTCTGCCCGGACACGGTGCGCGCCGCGCTCGACCTGCCGCCCGATTGGGAGCCGCAGGCGCTCATCACACTGGGTTACCCGGCTGGCGCAGGCAAGCCGGCCGGGCGCCGCCCTCTCGCCGAATTGCTGCTGCGGCGTTGAAGGCCTTTTGGGGCGACGGCAATGCCGCCGCCAACGTACCCCAACGATGAAAGTTGTCGCTTTAGCCGGCGGGGTCGGAGGTGCCAAGCTCGCCCACGGCCTCGCCCAAATTCTGCCGCCCGAGGCGCTCACCGTCATCGTCAACACCGGCGACGACTTCGAGCACATCGGCCTGCACGTCTCCCCCGACCTCGACACGGTGATGTACACGCTCGCCGGCCTGGCCAACCCGGAGACGGGCTGGGGCCAGCGCGCCGAGACCTGGAACTTCATGGATGCGCTGGGTCGGCTGGGCGGGCCGACCTGGTTCCGCCTGGGCGACCGCGACCTGGCGACGCACATCGAGCGAACACGCCGCCTGCGCAAAGGTGAGACGCTGACGCACGTCACCGCCGCGCTATGCGCCGCGCTCGGTGTGCATCCCCCCATCCTGCCGATGAGCGATGACCCGGTGCGTACCTGGGTGGACACCGACGAGGGCGAGCTGGAGTTTCAGGAGTACTTCGTCCGCCGGCGCTGCGAGCCGCGCGTGCGAGCCGTGCGCTTCGTCGGCGTGGAAGCTGCCCGGCCGACAGCCGCCGTCCTGGCCGCCCTAGAGGCCGCCAGCGTCGTGATCTTCTGCCCGTCCAATCCGTTCCTCAGCCTCGACCCGATCTTAAGCGTGGCCGGGCTGCGCGAGCGGGTGGCGCGCAAACCCGTCGTGGCCGTCTCGCCGATCGTGGGCGGGCAGGCGCTGAAAGGCCCGGCCGCCAAGCTGCTGGCCGAACTGGGCCTGCAAGTCAGCGCTGCTGCCGTGGCCGAACACTACGACGGCCTCCTGACCGGCTTTGTGCTAGATAGTGTGGATGCGGCCCTGCGGCCTGCGCTGGAGGCCCGCGGCCTGCATGTGCGGGTAACGGATACGGTGATGGGCGCAGATGCCGACCGCGCCCGGCTGGCGCGTGAGACTTTGGAGTTCGCTGCTTCGTTGCGCCCGCGTCGCGCGCTCTAGCGGATGAACTTCAGGACTTCCGGCCGATTACGCCGGAGGCCGGGGAGTGGTATGAATCCAGATGAGATGACGATCTGGGCGATCGTCCCGGTGAAACCCTTCACGCTGGCGAAGAGCCGTCTTTCCAGCAGCCTCACCCCACAACAACGTTCCGAACTCAGCCGCACCCTGCTGCTCCACACGCTCGACGTGCTGGCCCGCGTGCCGCTGATTCGGCGCACGCTCGTCGTCAGCCGCGATTCGGCGGCGCTGGCGTTGGCGCGCCGGGCTAACGCCAACACCGTCACCGAGACCAACACCTCCAACCTGAACCAGGCGCTGCGCCGCGCGACCGAAGCTGCGCTGGCTCTCGGCGTACAGGCAGTGGTGATCCTGCCCGCCGACCTGCCGCGCCTAACGCCGGCGGACGTGAACCTGCTGCTGGATGCGCTCGCCTCAGCCCCCGCTGAGCGCACGCACCGTGGTGAGCGCACTCACCACAACGAGCGAGTCGCCGTCATTGCGCCCGACCGCCACGAGCGTGGCACCAACGCCCTGCTCGTCCGCCCGCCCGACCTGCTCCGTTTTGCCTTTGGCCCGGATAGCTTTCGCGAGCACGTCCGCCGCGCCCAGGCCGCCGACGCACGGGTGCGCTTGGTGCGCACGCCCAACCTGGCCCTCGACCTGGACACGCCCGAAGATTGGGCGCTCTCGCAGCCGCACCCTATCTCCCGCTCAGCCGCTGACGCCTCGACCGACTCCACTTGCCTAACGCCGCAAGCGCGAATAGACTGAGGCCAGGTTCTGCGTTCCACGTTTATCATGACCATTGCGGCCCTCGTGCGCGACCTACTCTCCAGCCTGAGCGCCGCGCCGATCTGCTCTCCGATCGAAACCCTCCTGCTCGTTTCGATCACCGTCTTCAATCGCCTGAGCAGCTATCGGCCCGGCCAATGCGCCGCCCACTCCAGCCGCGTAATGAAGGGCCTGCAACGTTAGGCCGACGCTCAACCCGAGTCAATCAGATGCCGGACACACAGTATCCACAACCCAACTCACGCATGTGCTTCACCTGCGGCGTCGAAAACCCCTTTGGCTTGCGCCTGCGTTTTTACGACGATGGCGTGGCTGAAGTCTGGGCCGACTTCAAGATTCAGCCCAATCATCAGGGCTTTCCCGGCATCGCGCATGGCGGCATCGTCGCGGCAATCCTGGATGAGGTCGGCAGCCGGGTGATGATGATCGGCGACGGGATGCGGCTGGGGATGACGGCCAAGCTGGATATCCGCTATCGCCAACCGGTCCCGATCGAACAGCCGCTGCGGGCCGTCGCGCGCCGGGTACGCGACCGGGGCCGCCTTGTCAGCGCGCACGCTGAGATTCGCAACGCGGCCGGCGCCGTGCTGGCCGAGGCCGAAGTGCTGTGCGCCGAGATCGAGCTAGATCGGCGGGTGATGAGTGACGCTGACCGCGCCGGTTGGCGCATCTACGCTGACCCGGTTGAATGACCCACGCCCGCCGCCTGCTGCTGGCCCTGGCGCTGACCTCGGCGGCGCTCGTCCCTCTTTTCTCCACCGAACTGCCGCGCAGCGCCGATGGCCGCCCACACGTTTACCGCATCGTGCTGTTCGCGCAACACCTCCGTCAGGGCGAATGGCAGCCGCGCTATTCGCCGGAACTGGTCTACGGCTACGGCTATCCTCTCTTCAACTACTACGCGCCGCTCACCTACTCCCTCGGTGCGGCACTCCACGGTCTCGGCCTGAGCGCCATCGTCGCCTTTCACATGCTGCTGGCGCTGGCGCTGCTCCTCGGCGCATGGGGCGCGTGGACGCTGGCGGCGGAGTGGTTCGAGAGCGAACCGGCCGGTGCGCTGGCGGCGGCAGTCTCCGTCTATACGCCATATACGCTGTTCAACATCTATACGCGCGGCGCGGCGCCGGAGCAGTTGGCGGTGGCGCTATTGCCATGGCTGCTATGGAGCCTGAGTCGCGCCCTGCGCTCGCCGTCGCCGCCAGCCCTCATCCGCCTTGCGCTGTTATATGCCGCGCTTCTTCTCACTCATAACCTCACCGCTCTCGTCGGCACAGCCATCCTTGGCGTTTGGGCCGTTGCTGAAACCATTGGCAGATTACGGGCTGAAGGTCGGAACTTTCAAACTGCCCACCTGCCCCTGGTCACGGCCTCCCTGGCCATTGGCCTGGCGCTGTCCGCCCTCTTCTGGCTGCCGGCGTTTGGAGAGACCTCGGCGGTGCAGGTCTCGCAACTCACCGCGCCCGCCACGCTCGACTTCCGCAACTACTTTCTCACGCCCGACCAACTGCTGACCTCGACCTTCACCTTCGATCCGCGCCTCGAGCCGCCGACCATCCCGGTCGCCTTTGGCCTGTCGCCACTCATGCTGGCCATACTCGGTCTCGTCGTTTCGCTCCGTCAGCCGAACGCCGCAACGCGCGTGCGCGGATTGACACTGGCCGTGCTGCTGGTCGGATTTCTGGCGCTCACCCTGGCCGTCAGCCGGCCGCTGTGGGAGGCGCTCGCCCCGCTCAAGCTCATCCAATTTCCGTGGCGCTTCCTCGGCCCGGCCACCGTCTGCGCAGCGCTGTTGGCAGGCGCAATCACCATGATGGGGCGGCAACCCGCGCCGCGAGTTTCGCAAAGCTCGGGCGCCGGTTCTCCAAAGATGCCGCCCATGATTGCCGCACTGATTGTCTTCATCGCACTGCTCGCCCTCCCCTGGACGTTCGTCACACGCTTCCCGCCCGCGCAACTCCCGCCTCAACCTGCCGTCGCCGACATCTTTGTGTATGAAGTCGAGTCGGGTGGATTCGGCCTGACCTCGACCGGCGAGTTTTTGCCGGCCGGTGTGACGCAGTTACCACCGGCGGCAGCAGCCTGGGCCAAAGCCGTCATGCAGGGCACGGCCGAGCGGCTGGACCGGTCGGCCCTGCCACCTTCGGTGGTGGTGCAGGGCACCGCCACGGCGCGTCTGTCCGCCGAAGCACGCTTTCAGGCCGAGCAACCGTTTGATGCGACGTTTCGCTGGTTCTACTTCCCCGGCTGGCAGGCGGAGGTGGACGGCCAACCCGCACCGGTTCGCGCGAGCGAGCCATTCGGTTTCATCACCGTGCCCGTGCCCGCCGGCGCGCATGTCGTCCGCGTCTTCTTCGGCGGCACACCCTTGCGCCAGTTCGCCGCCGTGCTCTCGCTCATCGGCCTTGCCGGGCTTCTGGCGCTGCCCCGCTTCGCGCGCCGCCTCACGCCGGCTACGCCACACGCCCCACATGCCCCACCACGTTCCACTCTCTACTTTCTACTTGCCGCTCTTTCGCTCTTCGCCCTCCGCCTCTCCCTCGACGACGTTGACTCGCCCTGGCGGCGCTCACGCTTCGACGGTCAGACCATCGCCGGCGCAGCACAGACACTCGATCTTTACTTCGGCGAGCAGTTGCGCTTGATCGGCTTCGACCCGCCCGCGCCCACGCCCGCCGACCGACCGCTGGTGTTCACCTTGTACTGGACGTTGCCGGAGCGGGCGGACACCGATTACAGCATCGCGGCGCAGTTGTGGGATGCGGAGGGCCATCTCGTCGGCCAGCAAGACTCACAGCATCCCAACGGCGCGCCGACCACGCGCTGGCTCGCAGGCGGCTACGCAGCCGATGCGCACGCGCTCACGCCATACCCCGGCACACCGGCGGGCGAGTATCGCCTGATGATCGGTGTCTATCCCGCGCGCGGGCCAAACGTGGAAGTCCGCGACGCGGACGGCCTGCCGCTGGGCCGGTTCTACGAGGCGGCGCGGGTCGTCACCCTGCCGCCCACGCGCCCGCCCACCGAGACAGAGCTAGCGCCCACGCAACTGATGCGCGCGCCACTCGGCCCAATCGAGTTGATTGGCGTGGATGGCCTGCGCCCGCAGGTGATGTCGGGTGACGAGCTGACGTTGGTGCTGTACTGGCGGAATGAGGCCGAGAAGGAGAATCTGAGATTGGAGATTGAACTAGCCGGCGCGCAGAACTGGCGACTCAGTCAACTGCCAGTTCCAGCAGGGCGCATTGTCCGTCAGCCATACTCCGTGCTGATTTCACCGGAGGCAGCTGGCCCAGCCGAGTTGCACTTGAGCTTACTCGACTCAACGGGCGAGCGATTGGCCGGCCCGGTGACGCTGGATCGGCTGGAGGTCAGCGTACCGGCACGCTCGTTCGAGTTGCCCGCCATCCCCTCGCCGCTGAACAGACGCTTCGGTTCAAGCATCGAGCTGGTGGGCTACGGCCTGAGCGCCGAGCGGCTGTCACCCGGCCAGCCGCTCGAGGTGACGCTGTACTGGCGCGCCGTGGCGCCAATGGCCAGGCGCTACACCGTTTCAGTGCAGTTGTTGGACGAGCAGGGACAAATCGCGGCCCAGACCGATGCCGAGCCGGGACAGGGCCAACGCCCTACCACCGGCTGGCTCCCGCCAGAGATCATCACGGACGTTTACGTGTTGGCTACGCCGACCACTGCCCGGTTGGGCGCCTATGACTTGCAAGTGGTGGTCTATGATCCGCGCACCGGCGAACGGCTGCCGCTGAATCCAGTAGATACCGCGCTGCTCTTGCAGAAAATCGAGCTCCAGCCCTAAACTTCGCACATGGACCTGGCTTGGTATCTGCCCTGGCCATGGGATCTCGTCGTGATCGTCGCGCTGCTGACGGTGGCGGGCGTGATCGTGTTCTACCTGCGCTTGGGCGTCTATCACCGCCGGTACTTCACGGGCAAGGCCCTTCAGCTAGCGGCGCTGACCACCTTCGCCTGGCTGATAGTGCACGGGGGCGCGTTCATGCTGATATACGGCCTTACGACGTTGTTCCTGCCCCCCGGCTGGCTGCGCATTGCGGTCGGCAGCGGCGTCTGGTGGCTGCCGGCCAACACGGCGCTGGCGTTCGGTTGGGAGTTTGTGGACCGCTGGTTGAACGCAATGTTTGGATAGGTTCAAAGGGGGGCAGCGCACCTCCACAGTGCATCGGGTCTGGCGAAGGCAATACCTTCGCCAGACCCCCGGTTTAGAAATCGACTCTAGAACAGCGCCATTAGCAACGATCCAAGCAGGCCGAACTGCCCCACGCTGGCCGTGAGCGCGGCGAAGATCACTGCCACCATACTCATCAGCTTGATCAGGATGTTGAGCGATGGGCCGCTGGTGTCTTTGAACGGATCGCCCACCGTGTCGCCCACCACGGTGGCCTTGTGCACCGTCGAACCCTTGCCGCCGTGCTCGCCCTTCTCGATCAGCTTCTTGGCATTGTCCCAGGCGCCGCCCGCGTTGCTCATCATCACCGCCATGACGAAGCCGGTGGCCAGGCCGCCGGAGAGCAGGCCGATGACGCCCGCCGCGCCGAACAGCACGCCCACGGCCACCGGCGCGATGATCGCCAGCAGGCTGGGCAACACCATCTCCCGCTGCGCGCCCGCCGTCGAGATGTCCACGCAGCGCGCATAATCGGGCCGGCCCGTGCCCTCCATTAGGCCCGGTATCTCGCGGAACTGGCGGCGGACTTCCAGCACCATCGCGCCGGCCGCTCGCCCGACCGCGCTCATCGTCAGCGCCGCGAAGTAAAACACCAGCATCGCGCCGATGAATAGCCCGGTGATCAACGATGGGTTGAGCTGCGTCAGGTCGTAGTACGCCGCCAGCTCGCGGATGCCGACTTGGGCGACGGGCACAGCGACGCCGTTGACGCTCAGCTCGGTCACGCCAAGCAGGTGCAGCAGGCTGAAGCGGATCTGGTTCACATACGCGGCCAACAGCGCCAGCGCCGTGAGCGCGGCGCTGCCGATGGCGAAGCCTTTGCCCATCGCCGCCGTCGTGTTACCCACGGCGTCCAGAGCATCGGTGCGTTCGCGCACTTCCTTCGGTAGGCCGGCCATCTCGGCGTTGCCGCCGGCGTTGTCGGCAATGGGGCCATAGGCATCCGTCGCCAGCGTGATGCCGAGAGTGCTCAACATGCCCACCGCCGCCAGGCTTACGCCATACAGGCCGAGCAACGGATTCTGCAGCCCGCCCGACACCGAATAGCTGAGCAGGATGCCTAGGCCGATGACGAGCACCGGGATCAGAGTGGACTCCATGCCCACCGCCAGCCCCCGGATGATGACTGTGGCCGGGCCGCTCTGTCCCTGCAAGGCAATGCTCTGCGTCGGCTTGTGATCACCGGAGGTGTAGTACTCGGTGGAACGGCCAATCAGGATGCCGACCACCAGGCCGATGAGGATCGTAGACCACAGCCCCCATGGGTTGGCCAGGCCGAGCAGAAAGACCAGCGGCAACGAGAGCGCCGCGATGCCGGCCGCAGCAATGTAGATGCCGGTGTCCAACGCGCGGATGATCTGGCCCATGGTCGCGCCCTCCCGGGTGCGGACGAAGAACATGCCGAGCACGGCCAGCATCGCTCCCAGGCCGGCAACGGCCAGCGGCAGGGCCATATAGCTGAGTTGCGTGGCCAGACCCTGCACGGCCACCGCCGAGACGCCCAGTGCCATCGCGGCCACAATCGAGCCGGAGTAGGACTCGTACAGGTCGGCGCCCATGCCGGCCACGTCGCCGACATTATCGCCCACATTATCGGCGATCACCGCCGGGTTACGCGGGTCGTCCTCGGGGATATCGGCCTCGACCTTGCCCACCAGGTCCGCGCCCACATCCGCGGCCTTGGTGTAGATGCCGCCGCCGACGCGCGCGAACAGCGCCAGGGTGCTCGCGCCGAAGCCGCCAGCCAGCACGATGGACGTGATCTGAGTCAGCGGATCTTCCCGGCCCCAGGCCGTAGCCGGGATGAAGAAGTACAAGACGACAAAGATGAGGGTGATGTTGAGCAGGGCCAGGCCGACGACGGACAGGCCCATGACGGCGCCGGCGCGGAAGGCCACCTTCAGCCCATCGTTGAGGCTGGTGCGGGCGGCGTGGGCGGTGCGCGCGCTGGCCGAAGTGGCCGTGCGCATGCCGATGTAGCCGGTGACCGCCGAGAAAAACCCGCCGACGAGGAAGGCGAAGGGCATGTAAATACTTTGCAGGCCGAAGAGCGCCAGCGCCAGGAAGATAGCAAACAAGATGACGAACACGACGCTGACGACACGATACTGTCGCCCAAGGTAAGCCATCGCTCCCTCGCGCACCGCCTGCGCAATCTCGATCATGCGCGGCGTGCCTTCCGCCCGGCCCATCACCCTCCGATAAAAGGAAAAGGCCACGCCCAATGCAATCAACGCGCCGAGTGGGGCGATCCAGAGCAGCACAGGTGGTTCCATGAGTCGTTTCAAGCCTCCAAATTTGCGGGATCAGACTCCTTCGGAAATACGAATTTGGGCGACGGCCAGGCCGCCGCCTTGGCCCGGAAAATTTTATTCCCGAAAGAGCCTCTGGTTTGCAGCACGTCCGGGTCTAATGGCAGGCTGATGCTACCGGGAGTTGGTAGTAAGTCAAGGGCTGGAGCGTGTAGGCGGACTGGGCCTGGCCTCCGCGTCCCCGCCCGGTTGCACCGCGCGAGGCGCATGGTAGACTCTCTGCCAGCAACGATTGTTCGGGAGGCGCACACATGGGACGCATGTTTCGCATTCAGGAAGCCAAAAGGCCCAAGAAGGGCATCAACCCCATCTGGCGCGGCATCGGCTGTGTGACGTTTGTGCTGTTGACCCTCGGCGTCTACTTCGGCGTCGGCTGGGCCATCGATGCCATCAACGCGGCCAACCGCGCCGAGCCGTTCCTCACCGGGCCGCTGGCCGGCGGCATCCAGACCCTGCCGATCACCCTCTTCACCTACGAGTTCCCGCGCGCCGTTACCGAGTTCGGGCCGCTGCGCTTCGACCCGCCGCTGCGCCGCATCCCCGTCAACTTCGACCTGTTCAACGGCTTTGTGGCCCTGCTGGCTGCCGTGCTGATCTACGCCGTGATGGTGATGATCTGGGCCTTCGTCAATCCGCCCAAGCTTGGTCCCAAGGATGCGCCGCCGGTGTATCGTAAGATTGACCGGAGCAAGGTGCGCTGACCTGCGCCGCCCGTGCGCCTTGCCGCCGCCCTGCGCCTGACCGATGGCGACATCGTCGCCGTCGTGGGTGACGCCGGCAAACTGACGGCCCTCTTTCGCCTGGCGGAAGATCTGGCCGAAGTGGGGGGCCGCGTCATCACAACAACGACCGAACCCATCAGTGCCCAATGGCTGGGTCGCACCCCCTGCCACCTCTCCGCTTTCGCCGCCAACCGTGCCGCTGTCGAGGCCGCGCTCGAAAAACACGCCCACCTGCTCATCACCGGCCCGGTAGATCGCACCCGCCAGCGCGCCGCCGGCGTCAGCCAGGGGCTGATCGAAACGCTGTCCGCGATCCCCAACCTGTCCGCTCTCCTGATCAACACCGAGCCGCCCGTGTCGCCATTTGCCACGCGCACGCTCTGGGTTCGTGATCTGCCGCGGCCTGCGCCAGCCATCGCGGTCCCGGCCACGCTCCTGCTCAACGATGTTGAGTCGCCCGAGGCGCGGGAGGCGGCGCGCCGGACGGCAGCCGGCCTACTGGCAACAGAAAACATCGAAGCCGTGTTGATCGGCTCGGCGCGCAAGCCCAACGCCGTGAGGGAAGTCCACGCCCGCATCGCCGCTATCGTGCTGGCCGCCGGGCGCTCGCAACGCATGGGGCGGGCCAAGCAGTTGCTGCCCTGGGCAGAGACGACCCTGCTTGGTGAAGTGGTCAACCGACTGCGCGCCGCGCCCGTCGCCGACATCGTCGTCGTGACCGGGGCGGAACGGGAAGCCGTCGAGGCCTCGCTGGCCGACATGCAACAGGCGGATGCGCGCATCCGCTGCGTGTTCAACCCGGACTTTGCCGCCGGCGAAATGGCGCGCTCGCTGCAAACCGGATTGCGCGCCTTACCTGCCAACCGGCAGGCCGCGCTGGTGGCGCTGGCAGACCAACCGCGCGTCGAGCCGGCCACCGTCGAGGCCGTGCTGCAACGCTGGCGCGAAACGCAGGCGCCGGTCGTGGCGCCCACACACGCCGGGCGGCGCGGCCATCCCTTGCTCTTCGACCGCTCGGTGTGGCCGGTGCTGATGGCCCTGCCGCTTCATGCCAACCCACGCGCGGTCGTGGAGCAGGTCGCCGTTGAAAAAGTCGAGGTGGATACGAACAGCATCTTTTTCGATGTGGATTCACCCGAGGATTATGCACAGGGGCCATAGCGCCGCCGCGACGGCAGATATAATAACCCCGTATGCAACGAGACAACGTCAACCTCAACGGCATCAACATCCACTACCAGGTCGAAGGGCACGGCCCGGATGTGCTGCTGATCCACGGCTGGAGCAGCTCGCGCAAGATGTGGGCATCGGTCTCAGGCGCGCTGGCCGACGTCTTCCGCTGTTGGTCGCTCGACCTGCCCGGCTTTGGCGACAGTGACAAGCCGGAGGAGGCCTGGTACTCCATCCCCAATTACACCGAGATCGTGTACCACTTCGTGGAGGCGCTGGGCCTGCGGCGGACTCGGGTCATTGGCCACTCGATGGGCGGACTAATCTCGCTGGATTATTCGGCCACGCACGCGACGCGCGTAGAAAAACTGGTGGCGATCAACCCGGTGGTAACCGGGCGCGCTTACTGGGGCTCCTTCGCCAACTGGCAGCGCGGCGTGGAGGTGCTCGACAACGCCCAGCGGCTGTCGCGGCGTATCGTTCAGCCGGTGCTCAACCACCCGCTGACCGAGCGCTGGCCTCAGCCCGTGGGCCGTCTGCGCCGCCGCAACGACGAGTTCACCCAGGCCACGCCGGACTCGCTCTTCCACAGTGGGCGTGCCATCGTACGCTACGACGTGCGGCCCAAGCTGGCGCAGATCAGCGCACCAACGCTCGTCGTGCTCAGCACCTTCGACGCCAGCGTCCCTAATTCCGAGGGCCATGTGGCCGCTGCCGCCATCCCCAACGCCCGGCTGGCCGTCTTCAATGCCGGCCACACCGTTACCGACGACCGTCCTGCCGAAAGCCTGCGCCTGATCCGCGAGTTCCTGCGTTGACGGATACGCTGCGCCTATTTGCGGCGCTCGAATTGTCCGCTTCCGTACTGGCGCAATTGGCCGGCCTGGCCGAGTCCTTGCGCGCCCGGGTGCCCCAAGGCTCGGTGCGCTGGGTTCACCTCGGCGGGGCGCACCTCACGCTCAAGTTCTATGGCGAGGTGGAGGCCGGGCGCGTGGAGGCCCTGCGGGCGGCCCTGGCACAAGCCGCGATGGTCACCGGCCCACTGACCTTCACTTTGAGCGGCATCGGCGCCTTCCCCAATCTGTCGCGACCGCGCGTGATCTGGGCCGGCCTGGTCGGCGACCTGGCCGCGCTCAAGAGCCTGCAGGCTGCCGTGGAGTCGGCCTCGCAACGCCTCGGCTTTGCGCCGGAGGAGAAAGGCTTCAGCCCGCATCTGACGCTGGGGCGCGTCAACCACCCCTTGCGCCCGCAGGAACATGGCCGCCTGGCGAACGCCCTGGCGCAGGCCACGTGGCCGCCGGGCGAGCCGTTCACGCTCGACACGCTTAGCCTGATGCGGAGCGAGCTGCGCCGGGGCGGCGCGGTCTACACTCGCCTGTTCGCCGTAATGCTGGGTGTCCGAAATACCTAGCCGATGCTACAATTCCAGCGAATCGTTCGGGAGAATCCGAGAATTCCTGCAGATCACGAATGTCACACAGGCGCGACACCGACCGTTTGGCCGGCTGCCGCGCCTGTCTTGTTTCCGGCGCTGACGCCGTGACCGGGTGAACTGCCCGATCCGCGCGCCGGCGTAAGGAGGTCAACTCTGAAGCCGTTGGAACTTGCTCGCTCCCTCGTCGAAACCCTCGAAGACAAAAAAGCCGAGGACATCGTCCTGCTCGACTTGCAGGGCAAGTGCTCGTTCACCGACTATTTCATCATCTGCTCCGGCAACAGCGAGCGCCAGCTCGACGCCCTGGCCGATGGCGTGGCGGAGGCCGCGCACAAGAAGCATCGCCTCAAGTCGCCCCGGTTCCAGGGCCACGCCGCCGGCGGCTGGATCTTGATTGACTTTGGCGATGTGATCGTCCACGCCTTTTCCCCCGAACAACGCCGACGGTACCGGCTTGAGGAGTTCTGGCGCGAAGCCCGGGTGATCGTGAGGATTCAATAAGAACCCATCTCTAAACCGAGGGTCTGGCGAAGGCAATGCCTTCGCCAGACCCGGATCAAACCGCCAAGGCGAAGTTTAGAGATAAGCTCTGAGTCTCAGGGGTCAGAAGGGGAGAGCACACTCCCGATCCCCGATGACTGTCTCCTACTTCTCATACACCCAGCGTTCGCCGTCGCGTTTCCAATCCACCAGTTCCTCGGGCTTGAACCACAGGGCCAGCTCGAAGGCGGCGGTCTCCGGCCCATCGGAGGCATGAATCAGGTTGCGGCCAATCTCGATGGCAAAGTCGGCGCGGATGGTGCCGGGCGCGGCGGCAGTTGGGTTGGTCGCCCCGACGGTCTGGCGCACAGCTTCGATCGCCTTGTTGCCCTCTAAGGCCATGACGATCACCGGATCGGAGGTGATGTAGTCCACCAGTGGCTCATAGAACGATTTGCCTTTGTGGATGGCATAATGCCGTTCGGCCAGTTCGCGGCTGACGCGCATCAGTTTCAGGGCGGCCAGGCGCAGGCCGCGCCGTTCCAGCCGGGCGAGGATATCGCCGACCAGTCCGCGGTGCATACCATCGGGTTTGATAATCACAAGTGTGCGTTCCAAGGATGCCTCCAGGATCGGGGTTTGCGGCGGCATTCTACCATTGAGCGGCGACCCGGCCAGCCTCGCGTTCAACGCGGCTAT
Organism: Anaerolineae bacterium; assembly: GCA_037442085.1. Classification (GTDB taxonomy): domain Bacteria; phylum Chloroflexota; class Anaerolineae; order Anaerolineales; family UBA6663; genus JANWXR01. The sequence continues at coordinate 23,276 of JBBIQY010000007.1, read as the reverse complement.
AATGGCGCCGCGCGCGCTGCCGTTGAAGCAGCGTTTCGTTCGTTAGAAACTCTGAACCAATGGCGAGGCCGGCGCATGGTAATTCGACGCAAACGGTTTATGATTCGGGCAGGTAAGCGCCGCCGAGTCGGCGGAACCGCCAGTTGGGCGGATGAAAGGGCCGTATGCCGAAAATTGTGTAATTCGGCCTGTAGGCGCGGGTCTGAGAGCCGCGCCTACGAAATTACACACAAATCGGCAAACCGCCGATGAAAGGTTGGCGGATGAAAATCCTGATCGTGGACGACGATCCGGTGCTGCGCCAGATTCTACAGACGTATCTCTTGCGCGCTGGCTACGAGGTGGCGCTGGCTGAGGATGGCCGCGCGGCCTGGGACATCTGGCAGAAGGACCACACGCGCCTGATTATCACCGATTGGATGATGCCGGTCATGGATGGTCCGGAACTCATCCGGCGGGTGCGCGGCGCGTCGTTTCCCAGTTACACCTATATCATCATGCTCACCGCCAAGGAGAGCAAGAGCGACGTGATCTTCGGGCTGGGGGCCGGCGCAGACGATTATCTGACCAAGCCCTTCAACGCGGGCGAGCTGCGCGCGCGCATCTCCATCGGCGAGCGAATCCTCAACCTGGAGGCCAACCTCAGCCAGGCGCTGGCCCGCATGGAGGAGCTGGCGACGCACGACCCCGTGACCGGCTTGCTTAACCGCCGTGCCCTGTACACGCACGCCGAGGCCGAACTCAACCGCGCCCAGCGCGATCGGAAGCCGCTCAGCTTCGTCATGCTGGACCTCGACCATTTCAAACAGGTCAACGACCGGCATGGGCACCTGATGGGGGACAAGGCCCTGCACGCCGTGGCCAGCACGCTGGCACAGAACAAGCGGCCCTACGACTGGGCCGGGCGCTGGGGCGGCGAGGAATTCCTGCTCGTCCTGCCGGCCACCGACAGCCAGGAAGCGGCCATCGTCGCCGAACGGCTGCGGGTCGGCATCCAGGATACCCGCGTCCCCCTGCCGGACGGGAGCGCGATCAGTGTCCAGGCCAGCCTGGGCGTGGCGACCAGCAGCTTCGAGCCGGGCAAGGCGTACACACTCGACTTGTTGGTGCATCAGGCGGACGAGGCGTTGTTTCGTGCCAAGCGCGAAGGCCGCAACCGGGTGTGCGTCTTCGATCAAAACGAAGCCATGCTGACGGCCTGAAAGCCCCCTGCCCCTGACCTTGGCGAAAAAAGCGCCCGCCGTGCGGCGGGCGCTTTTTTGAGGTTACAGGTCACGTTGGCGGAACCAGAACACCGCCAGGCCGAGCATCAGCAGCAGGTAGCCGACGGCGTAGGCGATCATCAGCTCGCTGGGGGGCGAGGCGGCCGTGAAGGGGTTGACGCCGCCGGCCAGGCGCATCAGCGGCGAGGACATCTCGAAGGCGGCGCGCTTCCACAACGCCTCGCTCGGGATGATCAGGCTGGAAAGGATGCCGACGTTGACGGCGGTCTGGTTTTGCAGCGCCGAGCCGATCTGTTCCACCCATCCGCCGATGAAGGCCAGCCCGTACAGGCCGAACACGGTGCCGCCCGTCGCCAGCGCCGAGAGGCGGCTGGAGCAGGCCAGCGTGACCGTCATCATCAGCAACGCCGTGAGGTAGATGAGGCCAAGGGCGCGCGGCAGGTTGGGCGCGGTGTAGCCCGTGATGAGGCGCACGAGCACGATGACGCCGCCGGCCATCAGCAACAGGTAGAGGGCCAGCATCCCGGCGAAGCCCAGCCACTTGCCCAGCACCACGTCCACGCGCCGGATCGGCTTGGTCACCAACGATTGCACAGTGCCGGAGTTGATTTCGCCGGCCAGCGTGTCGGCGGCCAGCAACGCGCCCATCGCCAGCGTGAGGAAATTTACCGCGTACAGGCCGGCCATGAACAGGAAGTTGATCGCGCCGCGCGCCGCCGCTGTTTCCAGCGACGCGCCGCTGCTCAGGGCCTCGTTGCGGATGAAGTAGAAGCCTACCGAGTACAGCAGCAGGAAGGCGCCCCCCAGCACCAGCGCGGCCAGCGCAATGCGCCGCCGCCAGGCCTCGCGGAAGGTGAGGCGGGCCAGGATGAAAGCCGCGCTCACAGCACGCCCTCCGTGCCCACCGTCTGGATGAAGACTTCCTCGAGCGAGAGACGTTGCGGCGTGAGGGCGTACACATCCGCGCCGCTCTCCACCAGGGCGCGGGCCAAAGCGGGCAGGGCGGATTCATCCGTCACGGTCAGGCTGAGGTGCTCGCCGTCCTGCCGCACATCGCGCGCCCACTGCGCCAGACCGGCCACCGTCTCCGGCTTCAGGTTGCGGGCGCGGACACTCACCTGAGTCTCGCCGTCCACCAGCGACTTCAGCTCGCTGACGCGCACTACCTCGCCGTGCTTGATGAAGGCCACGCGGTCGCAGGTGATCTCGATTTCGCTGAGCAGGTGCGAGTTGAGAAAGACGGTCGTGCCGCGGGCGCGCAGGTCACGGATGATGTCGCGCACCAGGCGGCGGCCCACCGGGTCGAGGCCGGAGGTCGGCTCATCGAGGAAGACCAGCGCCGGGTCGTTGAGCAGCGCCTGGGCCAGGCCGACGCGTTGCAGCATCCCCTTGGAAAACGTGCGCAGCTGCTTGTGGCGGAAGGGGGCCAGGTTGACCAGTTCGAGCAGCTCGGCGAGGCGCGCGCGCAGCCGTTCGCGCGCCATGCCGTACAATTCGCCGTGCAGGGTGAGGAACTCGTCAGCCGTCAGCCAGTCGTGGAAGCGGAAATGCTCGGGCAGAAAGCCGACGCGCGCGCGTGTCTCCCGGTCGCCGAGCGGTTTGCCGAGGAGCCGGCCGTCGCCCGAGGTCGGCGCGACCAGGCCGAGCAACATCTTGATGGCGGTGGTCTTGCCGGCGCCGTTGGGGCCGAGGAAGCCGAAGACCTCACCCTGCGGCACTTGTAGCGTCAGCCCACGCACGGCCACGTTCTCGCCGAACTCCTTGCGCAGGGCATGAGTATCAATTGCGAAGGACATGGCACAAAAAAAGAGATTAGAGACTGGAGATTGTCCAATCTCTAATCTCTGCTCTCCAGTCACACCAGGCTATTTTAGCGCGTTCGCCAGCTCCAGGCCCCGGGCCGCGCCGTTGGAGCCGCTCAGGGAGTAGAGCATCCCGCCTTTGGCCCAGATGATGGTGTAGTCACCGCGCTCGCCGTCGGGCTCACTATATGATGATGATAACAACTGGCCGACCACGCCATCCACCTGCACTTCTTCGTTGACTACCGCATTGCGCGGGATGGGCAACACCAGCGTGCTCGTCCAGTCAATGCGCCGGCTGAAGGCGCGCGCTTCATCCGCCGACATGCCGGCGATCTGCAGACCGATCTCGGCCAGTGCGGCCATGTTCACCTCGGGCGGCAGGCTGACGCTTGGGCTGGGGATCTGGGTCAGCGTGACGCAGTCGGGGTTCCAGGCGCGGTGCGGGCCTTCCGACCCTCTCAGCGCGAACCGCGAGCACTCGCCATAGACGCTCACCACGCCGGTGGGAATGTCCACGCTGATCCGCGCGCCATCGAGCGAGGCCGGGAGTTGCAGGTCGCTGCGCCCTAGCTCGTCAATCATCGCCTGCGCCTCGGCGCGGTTGATGATGAACTCGAAAGCCGCGCCGCCGGCGACGTAGAACTGCGGCCCATACAGGTCGGTCTCCAGGGTGCGCACCGTGAAGCCGGCCAGCCGGCTGGCGTCGGCGGCGGTCGCGGCCGTCTGTGGCTCGCCCGCTTCGCGCGTCACAGTCACGCGGTCGGAAAACAGTCGCGCCATCTGCCCGCCGAGCGCTTCGTTGCCGGCCAGGCGATCCAACTGGGAGGTGTCAATCGGGAGGACGGCGATTTGCTGGACGCGGAACAGCCCGAGGAAAGCGCTGAAGGCCTGTTGCACGGGCACGAAGGTGAACGCGGCGACGATCACAGTCAGGGTCACCAGCAGTGCAAGGGCGGGCCGCAAGCGCGGCCAGAGTTTCTTGGACATGGGGAGTGTCTCCTTTTCGATTTGAGCCTGATACCTGTACTGGAACCGATGCCACGCGGCGTCCGCGGTTAGCGGTGCGGCCTCAGACTTGAGAGCCGACCACAGGCCGGTCAATTGGCCGGCCACACGGGTCTGCTGCGCGGCCAGCGCTGCGAGGCGGGCTTGGCAATCCGGGCATACGCTCAGGTGGCGGGCCTCCGCCGCGCCGAGTTCTCCGTCAATGTGGGCGCGCAGTTGTCCTTCGGTGAGATGAGTCATAGCGTCTCCTGCCAGCGTTTCTCGAACTCCGCCTCGGCTCGCGCCAGCAGCGTGCCAATCGAAGCCGGCGCAACTTTGAGCGCGGCCGCCAGCTCCTTGTACGATAATCCGGAGTAGCGCAGCAGCAGCAGTTGCGCATCGCGTGCTGTCAACCGGCTCAACACGTCGCGCACGCGCTGTCGTTCCTGCGCTTGCTCGAGGGCTGCTTCGGGATCAGGCTGAACGGCGCGGCTTGCGGCCTCACGCCCGGCGGATTGTTCGTAGGCCGTGCGGCGCTTGCGCGCGCGCAGGGCGTTGTAGCCCAGGTTCAGCGCCACGCGGTACAGCCAGCCGTCCAGGCCGTTTGCAACGGAGGTCGCGCGCTCTTGCGGTGGGCGCTGATACAACCTCCAAAAGGTCTCGAGCGCCAGATCCTCGGCCTCGGCCTGATCGCCCACCAACCGCACGAGCAGGCCGTAAACACGCGGCCAGTGCGCGAGGAACAGGGCTTCGAAGGCGGGAGCGGGGTCCGGCGCGGTGCCGGCCTCCCGCGCACAGAGTTGGTCAGTCACAGTCATTCACTTATCAAACACCTGCCAGGAGAGATTTGTGACGCCGGACGGCAGACGGCCGACCGCAGACCGCGGCGATCTGCGGTCTATCTTCGCCAGCGCAAAAACACTTCGAGCAGCCGCAGGTTCATCTCGAAGTCCGTGTCGCGATGGTTAGTCAGCTCCACATCCACGGCTGCGATGCCGCGCTCGGCGGCCCAGTCCGAGAACTGGCCGGTGTAGTAGCAGCCGGTATCAATGGGTGGGTACGGGTAGCTGGTGACTTCGGCCAGCGCCTCGGCCAGGCGCAGGGAGGGACGGTCGTCGGCGTAGCCGCCGGCGAAAATGCCGAGCGCGGCGCTGTGATAGCTGATGCTGGCCTCGAAATTGTGCCGGACGATGAAATCGGCCAGCGCGCGGGTCTCCGGCTCGCTCAGCGGGTACTCACCGCCGGTCACGGGCCGGTACGTCCAGCAGCCGGAGCGCGGCCAGTCCGCCATCCAGTTGGAGGGCCAGTTGCGGTTGAGGTCCACGCCGCGGTCGTTCATCTGCCCGTCCACGCCGCGCGCGCGCGCGTAGCCGTCGGGGTTCACCACGCGCACCAGGAACAGAGTCACCTCCGGCGGGATGAAGGCCGGGTTGGCGTTGAAGTAGGTGATGAGTTCGTTGGCCAGGTGGACGGTGTTCCATTCATAGCCGCCGTGGATGCCGGCGATGATGAGTTTTTGCACCGGCCCGTTGCCGAACTGATAAACCTCCAACGGTCGCCCGCCCAGGGAGTAACCGATGATGGTGACATTGCCGGGCGGCGGCGTGAAAGTGAGAGTCGGGCTGGGCTTGCGCGTCCAGGTGGGCGGCGGTGTGCGCGTGGCCGTGGGCGTGGCGCTGGGCAAGCGCGTTCGGGTGGCGGTCGGTGAGCGATAAGGCGTGGGCGTCCACTCCGGCGGCAGGGTGGGCAAGCTGAGCAGTCGCGCGTTTGCGGTAGGCAGGGCGGCGGCCAGCGTGGGTAACGGCTCAGGGTCAGCGAAGGAGGTCGGTATGCAGGCGACGAGGCTTAGGGTTGCGCACACGATGAGGATCAGGCGCCGCGACGTTGCAGGCAGCAGGCGCGTTGCCGGCAACGTCACTCCGTCAGGCATCGAAGGTGATGACCCGTCGGTCATGGTCGTCGTAATGGTAAGCGGCGCTGAAAGGCGGCGCATCGTTGGGGTGTGAGAGGACGACGGGCAGCAGGGTGAACAGGTCTTCCACCAGATCAATCTCGGCGACGCGCGCGGCCGGGACCCACTCCAGTGCGCCTTCGGTCGAGGCCACCGTCTCACGGCTGAGCGCCTCCGCCACAAAGACGTACAGGCCGATGCCGGCGGCCTCGCCGGTGTCAATAGTGATGACGCCGCGCAGGCGCAGGTCGCGCACCTCCAGGCCGGCCTCCTCGCGAATTTCACGGCGGGCGGCGGCGGCCACGCCCTCGCGCCGCTCCACATGTCCGCCCAGCCCGTTATAGCGATTGGGCCAGAGGCGCTTGGTGGGCGCGCCCTTGAGCAGCAGCACGTCCGTGCCGTGCGTCACGAAGCATAACACGCGCGGGACAAGATGATAACGGTCTTTGGATTTGGCGACGCCTTGGTCGGAGGCCGGCATAGGGATTGCGGATGGTCGAGCCTGGATTGCGGATGTGAGGCCGGATTATACCCAGCGGCCCGCAACCGCCGCCTACCGTGTGCGTAGAAGAGGGCGACATCGGGCAATGGTGAGCCGGCCGTCTGCCCCGCCAAAGGCAAGAATTGAGAGAGCATTGTACAATTGCCGCGATGCATTCGGAGAAACCGTCCCTCAAGGAGACCTGACCAATGAGCGACCTGTTCCAAAAGATCACCGACGCGCAGAGCGGGCTGGAGAAGCTCGTCAGCAGCCTCCCCGGATTCAAAGGTTACCTGGAGAAGGAGAAACGGCGCGAGGCCGACAAGCTGCTGCGCGACACCATCGCCACGCGCTACACCGAACAGCTCGATCGGCTGTCCGTGCTGCAAACGCAGTTGATCACCGGCGGCAACCTGGAATATGTGGACGATCTGCAGGACGCCGTCACCCGCCTGCAGCGCTTCGTGGACACCGTCAAGACAGCGGCACGCGGCTACTCCGGCTTCTTCTCGGCGGTCAAGGTCAAGGAGAAGGAACTCGCCAAGTTATACGCCTACGACAACGCCTTGCTGGAGAACGCGCCCCGCGTGGCCCAGGCGGTGGATGCGGTCGAGGCGGCCATCAACAACAATGAGGGTATCCCGGCCTCCATCCGCAAACTCTCCGGGCTGGTTGCCGAGTGCAACACCACCTTCGAGCGCCGCAACGAAGTGCTGGTGACGGACTAACTGCCGCGCCGCGGCGCAGTGCGCAACGCCTACCGAGGAGCCATCTCATGTTCAAAAATCCTTCTGGCCGTATCTTCGACATCATTGATTACCCCAATATGGGGCCGCAGGAGATCGTGCGCCGGCTGCCCGAGGGCGGCAACGGCAACTTCCGCATCGGCTCTCAGGTGCGTGTGTACGAGGGTCAGGCAGCGGTCTTCTTCCGCGACGGCAAGGCGCTGGATGTATTCGGCCCCGGCCAGCATACCATCACCACCGCCAACATCCCTTACCTGATTGACCTGATCGGCAAATTGTTCAACGAGCGCTCGCCCTTCGCCGCCGACGTGGTCTTCGTCAACACCAAGGAGTTCACCGAGATGGGCTGGGGCACGCCGCAGCCGATCCTGGTGAAGAACCCCGGCATGGGCCTGGGCGTGGCGCTGTTGCAGGCCTTCGGCACTTACGCCTTTCAGATCAGCAATCCCCAGCAGTTCGTGTCGCAGGTCGTCGGCGCGCGCGGCGCGTTCACCACCTCCGACATCCAGAACCGCTTCCGCTCCATCATCCTCAGCAAGCTGCAAGACCTGATCGCCGAGACGGCGGTCAAGGGCGGCAAGAGCGTGCTGGAGATCATCGCCCTGACCGAGGAACTCGGCGCGGGCGTGCGGGCCAAGGCGCAGGAAGACTTCAAAGCCATCGGCGTGACGCTCAAGCAGATTTACGTGCAGAGCCTCAAGCCCGACGAGCGCGGCGCAGAGCAACTGCGGGCGATGGGTATGCTCGATATGGCGACTTACACGCAGTTGCAGGCGGCGGACGCCATGCGCGAGGCAGCCAAGAATCCCAGCGGCGGCGCGGGACTGACTGCCGGCATCGGCGCGGGCCTGGGCATCGGCAATGTGCTGACCTCGGCATTGCAGCAGGGAGCTTTGAACATCGCCCAGGGCGGCCAGTTTGCACAGCCGGCCGGCGCGGTCGCGGCGGGCGCAGCGGCAGGGGCCGGCGCGGCTGCGGCCAGCGTCCCGGAGGTGATGTCCCCGGCCCAGGCGGCGGCCTACCTGCAGGTCTCCGAAGAAGATGTGATGACGCTGATCAACGAGGGCCAGCTCAAGGCGCGCAAGATCGGCACAGCCTTCCGCATCAGCAAGAGCGCGCTGGATGAATTCCTGAAGGGTAGCTAGCGCAGCCGATGCGCGTATGTATGATCGAGGAAGCCCGGCTCTTCGCCGGGCTTTTGATTTGGGGCAGGTTGGATCGCTGAGGCCACTGAGATGGATGAGATCGCCGAAGGCGCTGAACGGTCGAGACTTCGTAGGGTTTCGGCTCAGTGGTTCCGCACCTTCGACAACGTTGCGCGCACCTGCTCCAGATGCAACCGGTCGTGGTCGAGGGCAATGGTCAGCAGCTCGGCCAGGGTGCTCGGCCCGAGGATGGCGTGACGGGCGGTGCGCGCCCACACGGAGGCGGGCTGCGCCCTAAGCAACCGTAGGAGTGACTGACGAGCGGCCGCAAAGTCACGCAACGCTTGAGGCCCGTCCTGCGCCTGGTAGTCGCGCTCGACCGACCACAGGTCGGTGACGGCGCCGCTGAGGAAGGAGTTGTCCGTTTCGAGGATCAGGCGCGTGCGCGGCAGGTTGACGTCGGCCTCGACATCACGGAAGTGGCAGGCGATCTCCGTCAACGACCACTTGCCCGGCGCCGGCCGCGCCTTCCACTGCACCGCCGGGAGGCCCGCCAGCTCGCCCAACAGGTAAGCCAGATTCCCTGCCAGCCGATAAGGGATGCACGTAGGCGACGACTCGGCCGGGGTAAAGGTTGCCAGCTCCGCCTGTGCCCAGTTCCAGAAATCATTCAGGTCGCCCACGCCGACGGGTCGAGCAGCGTTCGAGGGCAGTGCGCTGCCGGCAGGCGCGATCCACCACGTCGCCAGGCCCAGCGCGGCAGCGGGCAGGATGTCGTCGTTCCAGTCGTTGCCGATCATCAGCGCCTCGCGCGAGCGCACGCCCAGGCGCGCCAGAATCTCGGCGAAGTATTCGGGGTTGGGCTTGGCGAAGTGGCTGTTCTCGATGTGCGTGAGGAACTCGATCGGCAGATCGGCCAGGCCGGCCCAGCGCAGCCGCTCGCGGATGGCGGTGAGCGGAAAGAGCGCGTTGGTGGCAACGACGACGCGATAGCCGGCGGCAAACGCCCACGTCAGCACCTCGCGGGCGATGGGGCGTGGCGCGGTCAGTGCCCGTAGTTGGGCGAAGTCCGAGCCGTAGAAGTTTTCAAAGCGCTGCCAGACTTCGCCGTTCAGTGCGACATTGAAGTTCGTCTCGAAGACTTCGCGCAGGCTGCGCGTGGGGTCGGTGTTGGCCAGCATGGCCTGCGTGCCGCGCCTCAGCTCGGCCAGCAGGTACGGCGCCTCGACTTCCGGAAAATGTTCGACCACCCGTTGCAGATAGGCAGGGATGAACGTCCCCATGTCGTTGCCGAGCAGGGTATCGTCCAAGTCGAAGAGGAGAGCTTTGATCATCAGGCGATGGACAACGGACGGCAGATCGCTGTGAAGGACCGTTCGCCGTCGGCGGACGGCGGTCCGGGGTCATTCTTCCTTCGTCAACTGCTCGAACGCGCCGAGGCGATGGCATTCGCCGCAGCCCACTTCCGGCTCGGGCACAGCGCGCGTGCTCTTGGTGCAATAAGCGCGGAGCTGCACTTTGCGCCCCAGGCCGAGCAGGGTCTTGACGACCGTCGCTTCGAGCCGCAAGTGCTGACAGTTGTTGGCGCGCAATACGCGCGGCACGGGGCAATCCCGGCACAGGCCGCGCGTCCACTTCTCGCTGCGCGGGTTGCGCTCGACCAGCCGGCATTCTTCGACGTTGCGCCCCCGATAGTAGTCGGCGTAGAAGAATTCGCAGTCGAAGCCGGCAGGCGTTTTCATTTAGACGCGCGTCACGTACTGCCCGGTCTCGGTATTGACGCGGATGGTGTCGCCGACGTTGACGAACAGCGGCACGGCCACCTTCAGGCCGGTCTCGGTGGTGGCAAGCTTGGTGGCCGCGCTGGCCCGGTCGCCCTGCAGGCCCGCTTCACTCTCGACGACCTTCAGGTCCACGCTGGCCGGCAGTTCCACGTCAATCGGCTCGTCTTCGTAGAAGGTTAGCTTGACGTCCATGTTCTCGCGCAGGTAGTGCACATGGTCGCCGAGCGCGGCCTTGCTGATCGGCGTCTGCTCGAAGGTGGTGTTGTCCATGAAGTAGTACAGGTCGCCGTCGGTGTAGAGGTATTGCGCCGAGCGCGTCTCCAAACGGATGTCCTGCACGCGGTCGCCGGACTGAAAGGTCTTTTCCAGGTTTACGCCGGTCCTCAGGTTGTGAAGCCTGGTGCGGATGGTGGCGTTGCCGCGCCCCGGCTTGTTGTGGCTGTACTCCAGCACACGGTAGAGCTGGCCGTCGAGCGTAAAGGTCACGCCTTTGCGAAGATCGTTCACGTCAATCATGCGGTCGCTATCCTTGCAGATTCTCAGACCGGCGGGCCGGGTGAACCGCAGGTTGCGGACAACCCGTCGGGTCTGGAAGGTATTGATTCAACAAACGGCGCAGGTGGTTACCTGCGCGGGCATCGGTGAGATTATAGCCAGGGGGCGGAGGATTCGTCAATTTGTGGGACGGTGTCTACATCCAGCGCAACTCTGACACGGTATGCGGCGCCGAGGTGGTCTTCAGTTCGAATACTTCTCCATCGGCGTGAGACTGATCTGGGTGAGCAACCCGGCTGAGCCGGCGGTTTATGCATACCGCTCGCTCACCGACGACGACGTTCTGCCGGGATTCGGCGTGCGGTATCAACCCGCCAAGGCGAAGTTTAGAGATAAGCTCTCAGCTGGACTTTATCCAGTCCAGGCGAACAGGGCGTATAACACAAGGCTGAAAGTAGCCGATTCTGCATCTGGGCCGAAAGTTTCGGGCTGTCCGAGTGCGGATCGGCCATTCGAAAACACTCATGCTGCCAGATTTGGCTTCGCACCAGCGCCAAGGCATCGCTGAAGGTTGGTTGGGCCTTGTGATACCGGGCCGTCTGCCGGATGGGCAGCTTCCGGCGTTGGGCGTGTTGGTGTGCCAGCAGGGTCACCCGCGAGAAGAGCCCCAACAAAGCCGGCGTGGTGCGCCGGATGGCCCAATCGGACCACGGGCGCTGGGTCTCGACGCCCAAATGTTCGCGGACTGCGTGATAGGTCACTTCCGTCTGCCAGCGCCGCACGAACCACTGGATGATCTGCACCGGATCCGTCGGCACGTCCGTGCACAGAAGCGCCTGGGTCTTGAACTTGCCTTTCGGATCGCGGATCAGCACCCAGCGGATCGGCAGGGGCGGCTGACCACTCTGAAACCAGACCGCGGTCTGCGAGACGATCTCCATCACGCGCTGCCAACGCGTCTTGGGGTTAGCTGCGACCTGCGCCAACGTCGGCAAGCGCTCACCTTTCTTGCGCGGTCACCCCTGGGTGCCGGGCTTGCGCTCGGGCGCTGGTTGGTACAACGCCGCGTCCAGCCGCAGGCGCACAATCAGCGTCAGCGCGCCGGGCACTTGGGTCAGCCGAAACAGCCACGAAATCGCGGCAAATTCGCTGTCGGCGACGATCACCAGGTGGCGGTGGGGCAACCAGCGCCGCAGCTGCACAATCATCTGGCGGCCCCAATCCGTGACCTTCTTGTGGATCCGCGCCTTGCCTGCGTAGTAGCGCTGGGACGGCGCCAGGCAGGTCAAAAACGGCAAGGCCCACACGCGCTCCGCCCACGGGATCGGCGCCAACAGCATCAGGCTCAACCAGCGCAAGCCGCTCGCTTTCACGAAGTGCGAATGGCTCGAGCGCACCGGGTCACGGTAGATTGAGCTTCGCGCCACGCCGGCGTTCCAGCGTCGGATCCAGCGCGCAGATCACAGGTCCCTTGGGCACGAAGGTCTGCACCAGCAACTGCGGCAACGTGCGGCTGAGCGCCCAACTCGACCAGACCGCGCGATTGAGGACACGATGATAGGCTTGGAACTGCCGTTCCTCGCTCAGGCCCATGATCCGCAACACCGCGGTCACTGTGCGTTTGCCTGGTGCCAGGATCGCGCCCAACAGCAAGACTTGCGCGTGTTGCCAAACGCAGTTGGAAAAGTGCGGCGCAAACGCCTGAATCAGGCTAAGATAAGCTTTGGGCAGGGGGTAGGCATAGGCAAGCCTCTTGGTGGAGTTTTGCCATAGCTTACCCTGCTCTTTCGTCTTCGGCGAATGGATAAAGTCCAGCTAAGATCCCGGCGAGCCATCAATCCATTTGGCCGCGGCTTGCGGCAGTTGCGCCAGCGGCGCGCGCCAGACGGTGCAGCGCGGCAGCGAGTCGAGGAAAACCCTGCCGTAGCTCTTGGTGAGGATGCGCCGGTCGAGCACCACGACCACGCCCCGGTCGGTCTTGGTGCGGATGAGGCGGCCAAAGCCCTGGCGGAACTTGAGCACGGCTTCCGGCACGCTGTAATCGTCGAAGGGGCGCTCGAAGGTCTCGGCGCGCGCTGCGATGATCGGGTCGTCGGGCACGTCGAAGGGCAGGCGGGTGATCACCAGCACCGAGAGCGCGTCTCCCGGCACATCTACCCCCTCCCAAAAGCTCTTCGTCCCCAGCAGCACGCCGCCGGCCGAGGTCTTGAAGTTATCCAGCAGCAGGGTGCGCGAAGCGCCGTCGGACTGGTCGTAGACCTCAAGGCCGGCGCGATGCAACGGGGCGCGAATGGCCTGGGCCGTCCGCTTGAGCTGCGCGTAGGAGGTGAATAACACCAACGCCCGTCCACGGGTGGCTTTGCACAGGTCGAGCACCGCCTGTTCCAGCGCCTTCTGATAATCGGCCTGGGCCTGCGGCTCCGGCATGTCGGTGGCGAGGTAGAGCAGGGTCGAGGCGGTGTAGTCGAAGGGCGAGCCGACCCTGAGTTCTCCCACTTCGTGCGCGTTGAGGCGGCCCTTGAGATATTTGAAACTGTTGCCGGTCGTGAGCGTGGCGGAGGTCATGATGACGGACTCTTTGGCGTGCCACAGGTGTTTCTCCACCAGCGGGCCGACGTGCAGCGGCGCGGCGTGCAGGGAGATGCGCCCCTCGCGGTTGCTGGCCTCCGCCCAGTAGATCAGCCCCGGGTCCGGCTTGACCACCAGCCCGTCGCCGTTGACAGTGAGCGTGGAGAAGTAGCGCGCTGCCAGGTTGACGGACGAGGCGAAGTCCTCGGCCTCGTCAAACTCCAGGTCACGGTCTTTGGCCCATTTGCCCAGGGCTGCGCCGATGCGGGTGAGCGAGTCGGCGAGTTGGGTGAGTGTGGGTTTGAGCTCAGCCCACTGCCGCTCGACGGCGCTCCACGACGGCAGGGCGCGCGTGGCCGGCAACAGGCGCAGGCTCTGGCCGTACTCGCTCACCGGCCGGCCCTCGCGCCGCTCCTCCAGGAACGCCCCCACACTGTCGAAGAAGGCTCGGGCCAGGGTCAGGGCAGTGGTGGCCCGTTCATAGACCCGGCCGGCTTCCATCTCCAGGCCGAGGTAGACATCCGCCAGCAGCCGCTCGCGCGCTGCAGAGAGCAGCTCACCCAGCAGGCCGCTGTTCGGCCCGCCCACGTCCTTCACCTGGCGTTCGAAGTCGGCAAGCTTCCACTCGAAGCTCAATCCTTCGGTGGTAGCGGCTTCGAGGTGATGGGCCTCGTCCAGCACCAGGTAGTTGTAGGACGGCAGGACGTGGTTCTCGGTCACAATATCGGCCAGCAGCAGGGCATGATTAACGACGACGATATGCGCCGCTTCGGCGGCTCGACGCGCCCGGTAGAGCGGGCAACTCCCCTGCATCCGGTCACGGCAGGTGTCGTTGGTGCAGTGCTCGTCCTCGGCGGAGAGGCGCGCCCAGGCGCCGAAGTCAATCGGCCCCAGGGAGAGCGGGCGGCGTTCGCCCTCGCCGTTCTCGGTGAGCCAGATCAGCACTTTGGCGAGCACGCGCAGTTCGTCCGCGTTGCGCGGCTTGTGCTTGCGCATGGTTTCCAGGCGGCGCGGGCAGAGGTAGTGGCTCCGGCCCTTGAGCAACGCGGCGCGGAAGTCCAGGCCGAGCGCCGCCTTCAGGTCGGGGATGTCTTTGTGGATGATCTGATCCTGCAGGTTGAGCGTGTTGGTGGAGACGACCACGCGTTGGCCGTTTTGCAACGCCCAGTGGATGGCGGGGATCAGGTAGGCCAGGCTTTTGCCCGTGCCGGTGCCGGCCTCCACCATCAAATGCTGGCCGTTAGAGAAGGCCTTGGCGACGGCGCGCAGCATCGTCACCTGCTCACGACGATACTCGTAGCCGGGGAAGTGCCGGGCGAACGCACCGCCCGGCTCCAGCGCGGCGGCGACTTCCTCGCTATCGAGCGGCCGGAGTTCGTCGAGCGGCGTCAGCGGGCGCAGCTCCTTCTCAGGCGGATCGAACAGCGGGCCGAGCCGGCCGCCGCGCGCCGGCCGCGCCGGCGCCGTCTCCTTCGAACGGGCGCGCAGCACGTCCTCGAAGAAGTGGCCGACGTGCCACTCGATGTCCTGGCCGTAGGCGGTGATCTCGGCCAGCACATCCAGCGGAAGGGTGAGCGCCTTCCTGAACAGCGCCTGGTAGATTGCGGCGGTGACGCGCGCATCGTCGAGCGCCCGGTGCGTGGCCGGCAGCAGGATGTTCAACTCCTTCGCCAGCGCGCCCAGGTTATAGCGCGGGGCCGTGGGGAGAAGCGCTGCAGCCAGGTTGTACGTGTCGGCTACGTCGTTGTAGCGCAGCAGGCCGCGCGCCTGCACAAAGCTCAGGTCGAACTTGATGTTGTGGCCAAGCACCGTCGCCTCGCCGACGAACGCCTCGAGCTGCGGCAGCACCTGCGTCAGGCGCGGGGCCTTGGCGACCATCGCGTCATTGATGCCGGTGAGCTGGACGATGGAGTAGGGGATGGGCCGGCCCGGGTTGATGAGCGTGCTGAACTCATCCTCGACCCGGTCGCCCTTGAACTTGACCGCGCCGATCTCGATGATGGCGTCTTGTTGGGCGTCGAGGCCGGTCGTCTCCAGGTCTAGGGCAACGATGATCTTGGACATAGCGGCAGTATAAAGGGTGAGGGGGAGAGGGGGCAAGAGAAGGGCATTTGGAAGTTTCAGCCGCCACCTTGTCCCTCACAATCCCGTGTGATATAGTCCCGTCTGTGCCCTGATCAACCTCACGCAGTCCCAAAGCCGCGTCCTCATGAGCGGGCGGGGAGAGTTGCTGTACCGGTGAAACTCCCCGCCCCTCTATTTTTGCGCGTCGGCGAAACGCAATCACTCGTCAACGGACGCGGCCGATGAGCGAAGACAGCCGCGCCATCCGCTTCCGGCCGTTGATCTCTACACTGTGCCTTGATTCGGAGGGCAGTCTGATGACCAAATATATCTTCATCACCGGTGGCGTGGTCAGCTCGGTGGGCAAGGGCGTCACTGCCGCTGCGCTGGGCCGCCTGCTCAAGGAGCGCGGCCTCAAGGTCTCCATCCAAAAGCTCGACCCGTACATCAACGTGGACCCGGGCACGATGAGCCCTTACCAGCACGGCGAGGTCTTCGTGCTGGACGACGGCGCGGAGTGCGACCTCGACCTGGGCCATTACGAGCGTTTTATTGACGTCAGCCTGACGCGCGACTGCAACGTCACCACCGGGCAGATTTATTCGGAAGTCATCGGCAAGGAACGGCGCGGCGATTATCTGGGCGGCACGATCCAGGTCATCCCGCACATCACCAACGAGATCAAGCGTCGCATCGCGCTGGTCGCCAAGCACAGCGGCGCGGATGTGGTGCTGGTCGAGGTCGGCGGCACGGTGGGCGACATCGAGTCGCAACCCTTCCTTGAGGCGATGCGCCAGATGCGCAGCGATGTGGGCCGCGACAACGCGCTCTTCATCCACGTCACCTGGCTGCCCTACATCGGCGCGACCGGCGAACTGAAGACCAAGCCCACGCAGCACTCCGTGCGCGAACTGCGCTCGCTCGGCATCAGCCCCTCGATCATCGTCGCCCGCTCGGATCAGCCGGTCAGCGACGACCTGCGCCAGAAGATCGCGCTGTTCTGCGACGTGGACGAGCGCGCCGTCATCCCGATGGTGACCACCAACGTGCTGTATGAGGTGCCGCTCTTGATGGAAAAGGAGCGTGTGGCCGAGCTGGTGCTCAGCCGCCTGGGCCTGGAGGCTACACGTCAACCGGACTGGCGCGAATGGGAGAAGCTGGTGGCCGAAGTGCGCCGTGAGAAACCCAGCGTGCGCGTGGGCATCGTCGGAAAGTATGTCGAACTGCACGACGCCTACATGAGTGTGCGCGAGGCGCTCAAGCACGCGGGCCTGGCGCTGGGCCGCGAGGTGGAGATGGCCTGGATCCACTCCGCCGAGCTGGAAAAGGGCCGCGGCTGGGATCAGTTGCAGAACGTGGACGCCATCGTCGTGCCGGGCGGCTTCGGCTCGCGCGGCATCGAAGGCAAGATCCTGGCTGCCCGTTACGCGCGCGAGAACCGCCTGCCCTACCTCGGATTGTGCCTGGGTATGCAAGTGATGTGTATCGAGTTCGCCCGCCACGTGTTGGGCGACGATAGCGCCAACTCCACCGAGTTCGATGCGGCCACCAAGACACCGGTGATTGACCTGATGCCCGATCAGCGCGGCATCGCCGACCTGGGCGGCACCATGCGCCTGGGGCTGTATCCGTGCAAGCTGCTGCCCGGCTCGCTGGCCGATGACGCTTACGATCTACCCCCCGGAGCGGTGGTCCACGAGCGCCATCGCCATCGCTGGGAGTTCAACAACGCCTACCGTGAGCCGCTCGGTGAAAAGGGTCTGGTGTTCTCCGGCCTTTCGCCCGATGACCGCTTGGTGGAAATCGCCGAGTTGCGCGATCATCCATTCATGCTCGGCACGCAGTTCCATCCGGAGTTCCTGTCGCGGCCCAATCGCCCGCACCCGCTGTTTCGCGCCCTGATCGCCGCCGCCACCCAACGCCGTGAACGAGCCGAGAGCGCCGCGCCCCAGCCGGACGCCGCCGGGGCGGATGCTCAATCAGCCAATGGCCGCGCCGAACGTGAGCCGTTAGCGGGACACGCTTAAGGCAACTGCGGACGGCAGGCGGCGGATCGCCGCGGTTCGTCGTCTCCCATTATTCCTAAAATGCCTCACACTCCCCTCCCCCTCAATCGCGTTTATCTCGCGCACACCCTATCCGAGCCGGCTTTGGGCGAGACGTCCGACCAGCTCTTCTACGTCCGCACCGCCGACGGCAGACGCAGCATCATCCGCCAGTCGCTGGTGACCGGCCTGGCGCAGGCCATCACCACCGAGCCGGCCCCGGCGGGCGGCGTTGGTTATGGGCAGGGCTTCTTCGCAGTGCACGGCAATCTGCTGATCTATGCGGCCAAGGGCGGTGCGCTGCACGGCATTGATCTGAAAACAGGCGAGCAGTGGACGGTCACGCCGAGCTACGAGGGCGTGGCTGCGCCGGCCATCTCGCCGTGTGGGCAATACGTGGCCTTTCTGGCGGAGGGCAACGGCAAGTGCAATGTGCTGCTCTGCGATGTGCGCGGCAAGACGTTGCCGATAAAAATCTCCGACGACCCGTGGTATGCCTTCAACCCGGTCTTTGCGCCGGACGGCCGGCGCCTGGCCTGGCTGGAGTGGAATGAGCTGGATATGCCCTGGGACGAGTCGCGGCTGCGCCTGGCGACCCTGGCGAAGCCGACCGGCAAGGCAACGGCCAGCATTCAGTTGCTGCCGCTCACGGCCCTCAGCCTCGGCCGGCCGCGCGTGAGTTACAGCTCGCCGCAGTTCAGCCCGGGCGGTAAGTTCCTCGCCTACACCAGCGACGAAACCGGCTGGCGCTCCCTGTACGTGGCCGAGGCGGACGGCCAGAACGCGCAGCGCATTGAGACGGGCGCAGGTGAGATCGGCGGGCCGGACTGGGTGCCGGGCCGCTTCGCCATGCGTTGGAGTACGGATGGTAAAGCGTTGTATGCCGTGCGCCGGCATGAAAGCCG
This sequence comes from Anaerolineae bacterium, assembly GCA_037442085.1. Taxonomy (GTDB): domain Bacteria; phylum Chloroflexota; class Anaerolineae; order Anaerolineales; family UBA6663; genus JANWXR01. Next base: position 5,080 of record JBBIQY010000007.1, on the reverse strand, counting down.
CGACACGCTGCTGCGGATTGCCTGGCCGGACAAGACGATGACCGAGATCCAGAGCGAGTGGACCTACTTCGACGGCCTGAACACGCGCGGCGATCAATGGGTCGCGCTTGCCGCCAACCCAACGACGCCGGTGACGCTGGTGACGCTCACTGCTGCCGGCCTCTGGACGCCGCGCGCGACTTCCGGCGTCGGCCTGGTGGACGCGGCCTCGCTCTCCCAGCCACAGGTCATCCACTGGCAAACGACCGGCGAGGCGACCTGCTGGGGCATCTTCTACCCGGCGGTCGGGCCACAGGCGACCGGGCCGCGCCCCCTCCTGGTGCTCGTCCACGGCGGCCCGACTTCGGAAGTGCCGCTGGCCTGGAACCCGCAGGCGCAGTACTTCGCCACGCGCGGCTGGCACTATTTGTGCGTCAACCATCGCGGCAGCACCGGTTTTGGGCGGGCATATCAGGATTTGCTCAACGGCCAGTGGGGCGTGGTGGACGTGCGGGACGCGCGCAGCGGCGCAGAGCATTTGATTGCGCAGGGCCTGGCCGATCCGCAGCGAGTCGCCATCACTGGCGGCAGCGCCGGCGGCTATACCACCCTGATGGCGCTGACGCAAGACCCGGACTTCTGGACGGCGGGGGTCGCGCTGTACGGCATCGGCAATATGTACGAACTCAAACGCGGCTCGCACCGCTTCGAGGTGAACTACGAGCAGGGCCTCATCGGCAAACTCCCCGAAGCGGGCCGGCTATGGGTGGAGCGTTCGCCGCTGACCTTCGTCAAGAATGTGCGCGCCCCCGTCCAGCTCTTCCATGGCAAGGAGGACAAGGCTGTGCCCTACCAACAGAGCGTCGAGTTTGCCGAGGCGGTCAAGCGCAACGGCGTGCCCGTCGAGCTGGTGCTTTACGACGACGAGGGCCACGGCTTCGTCAAGGAAGCCAACCGCCGCGACTGTCTGGAGAAGATGGAGCAGTTCCTGGAGAAGTACGTGATCAATCTGCAGCGGTGAACTCGGCCACCGAGCAGCTCGAGCGCGAAGATCATTCCTGCGGAGATGGCCGCCGACCGTTGCGTGCAGTGTGAGGCGCGCCCGCGACCTCACCCACCGCTCCGAGCGCCGCTAGGTCGGTTGCTGAGTGTGATAGACCGCCGAGGCAACAACGAGAGCCACGACCAGGGCCGTCGTCGCTTTGGCGACGGGAAACTTCCGCTTCGGCAGCGATCGGCCGTGCTGCTCGGCGGCGCGCTCGGCTTCACGGCGTTTGCCGTGCGCGGCAGCGCCCAGGGCGGCGACGGTGGGGATAGCGGCACAGAACAGGCACATTGCTTCACTCCCTCCGCATCGAATTGAACGAATTGCTACGAATTTGGGTCGGCGCAGGCAGTGCCTTAAGCAACCCCAACCCATGACGGGATTCCCTCGAAACGCCACAATTCGTGCGAACCCGTGCCATTCGATGCCGGTTTCTTTGTCTATCGCTGGCCGGCATTATAACCGAGCTGTCGGCTCGCAGTTTGCGTTGCGCCCGGCGCGCGCTCGCGCTACACTGCCCGGCATGTACACTCCCTCCCGCTGGACGCACCGGCTCGGCATTATTGACCTCGGCTCCAACTCCGCGCGCCTGATCGTGGCGCAGTACACACCGGGCGAATCGTTCAAGATCACCTACGAGTTCAGCCGCCGGGTGCGGCTGGCCGAAGGCCTGGCAGCCGAGGGACGCCTGCAACCGGCCGCCGTGGCGCGCGCGATCGAAACGCTGCAAATGTTCCAATCCTACTGCGCCGCCAATGGGGTGAAACGCCTTATCCCCGTGGCCACTGCCGCCACGCGCGATGCGGCCAATCAGGCCGAGTTTTTGCGGCAGGTGCATCGGGCTACCGGCCTGCGCCTGCGTGTGCTGACGGGCAAACAGGAGGCTTACTACGGCGCGCTCGGCGTCATCAATGGCTCCGGCCTGCGGGATGGGTTGGTGCTGGACGTGGGCGGCGGCAGCGCCCAGGTGAGCGTCGTGCGCGGCGGTCAGTTCCAACAGGGCCAGGCCACGCCACTGGGCGCGGTGCGTCTGACCGAGGCCTTTTTCCCCAACCCGCGCGCCAGCGCCTCACAAGTCCGGGCCCTCACCCGCCACCTGGATCAGACCTTCGCCAAGCTGAACTGGATGAAACTCAACGGCGGCCGCTTCGTCGGGCTGGGCGGCGGCATCCGCACCCTGGCGCGCATTGACCGCGACCAGCGCGATTATCCGCTGCGCCTGCTCAACGGCTACGAGCTGACCCTGGAGCGCATCGAGGCGCTGATTGATCGGCTGCGCGCATTGCCCGTCTCCGAACGAGCGCGCCGCATCCCCGGCCTGCCCCCCGACCGCGCCGATGTCATGCTGGCCGGGGCGATGGTGGTGGCCGCTGCCCTGCGCCGCACCGGCAGTGAGAAGCTCTGGGTGAGCGACCAGGGACTGCGCGAGGGCCTGCTCTATGAAGCGCTCCTCAAGCTCGAGGCGGCGCCCATCATCCCGAACCTGCGCGCCTTTAGCGTGATCAACCTGGCGCGCATCTACGGCTACTTCTCACGGCACGAGGAGCAGGTGGCGCGCCTGGCCGTCTCGCTCTTTGACCAGTTGGCGCGGCAGCACGGCTTCGGCACAACGGAGCGTGAGTATCTGTGGGCAGCGGCTACGCTCAACGATATCGGCACGGCGGTGAATTATCAGGATCACCACAAGCACTCGGCTTACCTGATCCTGAGCGCCGGGCTGCCCGGCTACTCGCACCGCGAGACGGCGTTGATCGCGCTGTTATGCGTCTACCATCGTAAGGGGAAGGCAGACGTCGAGCTGTACCGCGCCGTGCTGGAGAAAGGCGATGGGGAGCGCATCCGCAAACTAGGCGCGATCCTACGCTTGGCCGAGGCCCTCGACAGCAGCCGCACGCAGGATGTGGCCGAGGTCAAGGTGCGCGCTTCCGGCAAGCACATCCGCCTGACGGTGGTCGGTCGGCGCGACGTACGTTGGGAGGCAGGCGAAGCTCAGCGCAACGCGCTGCTGTTCGAGGAGGCGTTCGACTGTAAGCTGGAGGTGCGGACGGCGTAGTCCAGCGCAGCGCCAAGTCGCGCGGCCCGGGCACCCAAAGCCTGACCCAAGAGAGCAGACCGGTTAGTCGCGGCCAGGGGCCACGCTTCGGTTCTCGCCAGCGCCCTCCACCGCGGGCGCTGCTTTGAGGTCGGCCAGCAGCGCCGCGAGCTTCTCCGACAGCCGCTCGGGGGTGACGGGCTCCCAATCCTTCGGAAACTTGTGCAGGTGCTTTCGGATGGCGGCCTCACAGATATGCCGGTAGGCTCGCGCCTCGTCATCGTCGTGTAGGGCCAACCAGGCATTGAGTTTTTCCAACGCCACACAGCTATCGTTGAGATAGCCCAGCCGATCCTGTGCCCTGACGATCTCCTTCAACACTTGTGCGGCGCGTTCCTCCAACGCCGGCAGGAAAAACTCCAGCGCAAAGCGGCAACGCTTGACCCCCAGCCGACGCAGGTCATGATACGTGCGCAGATCAAGGCGATCGAGCGCGGCGGCCTGAGCGCGCAACACCTTCAGCGGCTCGGCCCACACCCCCTCTGCACCGGCCATCAGCGTCACCTTGCGCTTGGCCCGAACGGGCGGCGCGGCGAGAAAGTCCGTCAGCGCGGCGCGCAACCGATCTGCCTCGGCGCTGCCCAGCCAGGCGACCGCCCGGGCGTGCGCGGCCTCGCGCTCCGCCCGCCAGGTTTCCAAAAACGCCCACCGTTGCTCACCGGCGCTTTCCTGCGCGGCTTCGATCAACACATCCCAATCACGCGTCGGGCCGAGAACGTCCTCCGCCTTCTTGAGTTGCCGCCGCAGGGCCTTGACCGCTTTCTTCTTGAAGAACGGCGCGAACAGGTCGAGGGCGGCACGGGCGCGGCGCGCCGCAGCCCGCAGGTTCTTGATGCCGAGCGGCGCGCCCGCCCGGGCCTCCGGCTCGGCCGCCTGCCAGCGGCTGAGCTGATCGGCCAGGGCGCGCACGGCAACTTTGGTGATGGGCGACTCGGGCAGGAGGGCGGTTTGTACCAGGGCGGCTACGTCGAGCGGGGGCTTGGCCAGCACCCACTTCTGGCCAAAGACCTCGGCCCAGAGATCGGACTTTTCGACGGCCCGTTCACCGTCCAGCTTGGCATATGGGCCGGAGACGCGTAGGGCAACCATCTGACCTGAAACCTCCGCTGCCTCCAGGCGTGTGGTCTGCGACTGCGAGTAATCCAGGCCGTCGGCAATGCGGACGAGGGCGGAGATCGCCAGTGTTTGTTGCTGCTGCCGGGATGAGAGCGAGGCGAACAACGGCTCTTTCTCCGGGCGTACCCGTTTACGGTGGAAACTAATGGAACAGGCGAGCATCGTCTGCTCGGCCTCGGTGTGGTGGACTAACCGCATCGCCCGAAGCAAATCGCGCCCGACGGTGTGGTGATTGGGCTCATCTACTTCAACACCGACGTTGTGGAGCAAGGCGGCTGTCTCGGTGAGGGTGCGCAGGCGGGCGCGCAGGCGGTGCACAGGCTGCATCACATCGAAGAGCGCGAGGGCATGATCGGCTACCTGACGGGCGTGCGCCAGGTCAACGCGCGCCGCGTCCAGCAATTCATCCACAAACAGCGCCGGCGGTGCAAACAGCGCCAACCGTTGGGCTTCAAAGCGCGCCAGCGTGCGCCTCACTGTGGTTTCCGAGATCTTCAGGCGGGCGGCGATGTCGGGTGAGGGATGACCGGCCTCCGCCAGCAACACAATCTGCGCCAGCCGGCTGGCCGGTTTAGAGTTACGTCGTGCCTGCCACTGGAGCCAAAAGGACTCGACTGGAGTAAGCATAAAGCAAGTATAACGTGGAGTAAGCCAAGATCCATGCCGGGATGCCCTGCTCAATGAAAACGTGAAACCACACGCCTGCTCGACGGTTAACAGTTAGGAGTTACGCACTTGCCATAAGTCGGGTACACTGCGGGTATGAACCCGCCCAAGTGTGACGAACTCGACTACATTCATTTTCTGATTGCCGCGCAGAAGGTCTTCAGCAACACCGAAGCCGCTCG